>NZ_JAOCQD020000002.1:0-321593 GCF_025290835.2 Aquabacterium sp. OR-4
CGCTGAAGAAGTAACCCCCCCCGAAGCGCCTGCGGCGCCTCCCCCCGGGGGGGGGGGGCGCCGCCTTGGACCGGCGGAGCCGGATCCTTGGCGGCTGCTTGGTTCGGTGGGCGCTTTGCCGCTAGCCGAGCAATCTACCCAGCCGCTGCAGCACCATGCCTGCAGCGGCTGTTCTCGTTTCAACGCCCAGCTTCGGCAGGATGTGCTCCATGTGCTTGGTGATGGTGCGCGGGCTGGTGCCCAGGATGTCGCCGATGTCGCGGTTGGTCTTGCCCTTGGCCACCCAGTAGAGCACCTCGGCCTCGCGTGCGGTCACGCGAAAGGCCTGCACCATGGCGTCGATCAGCGCGGCGTCGTTGCTCTCGCTGGCCACGATCAGCCATTCGCCGTCGGCCGTGCCGGTGCTGTCGGGCGCGGCCTCGGCGGCGCCTTCGGCCGGCTCGCCCATGGCATGCAGCCTGAGCGTCAGGCGCCGGCCGGCGCGCGCACTCACCAGCGGCAGCACCGGCTCGGCGCCGGCCACGGCCGCCGCCCCCGGGCCGGGCAGCGCGGCCACGCTGCGGCGCAGCCAGTCGATCATCGGCGTGGGCGCATAGGGCCCGTCGCTGCCGAAGTGGTCGCGCAGCAGGCGGCGGGCCAGCGGCGTCTGCCACACCAGGCGGCCATCGTCGGCGCGCAGCACCAGGGTGGCATGGCCAAAGGCATCCAGCGCATTGCGCGCCTGGCGCTGGGCCTTGGCGGTCTGCAGGTGCGCGGCAATGCGCGCCAGCACCTCGCGTGGCTGGATCGGCTTGGTCACGTAGTCGGCGCCACCGGCGCCGAAGGCCGCCACCACATGCTCGGTCTCGGTGAGCGCGGTCATGAAGACGATCGGGATCGCCGCCGTCTCGGGCTCGGCCTTCAGCCGCCGCGCCACCTCGAAGCCATCCATGCCCGGCATCATCGCGTCGAGCAGCACGATGTCGGGCTGGGCCTGGCCGGCGCGCTGCAGCGCACTGGCCCCGTCGGTGGCCACCAGCACGGTGTAGCCGGCCTCGTCCAGTGCGTCGTGCAGCACGGCCAGGTTGTCGGGCTGGTCGTCGACGATCAGCACCACGTCGCCCTCGGGCGTGACCACGCCGGCGCTGGCAAAAAATTCGGGGTCCTGCGGGTTCATGCGGCCGCCATTGTCGTCATGCCGCGCGCGCCAGCGCCGCATGCACGATCTGCTGCACGCTGTCGAACTGGAAGCGCCCGGCCAGCGCACGCAGCTGGGCCACGAAGCCGGCGCTGGCCGGGTGCGCGGCCTCGATGGCATCGAGCTTCTTCTGGATGCCGCGAAGGTAGCCCAGGCGCACCAGGTCGTCGAGCGCGCGCAAGGCCTCGGCCGGCGGTGGCACCAGCAGCGCGGCGGCGGTGGATTCAACGCCCGGCTCGCCCGCGGTCTCGGGCGCGCTGACCCAGTCGATGCCCAGCCGGCGCTGCAGCCAGTGCAGCAGCTCGGGCATGCGCACCGGCTTGACCAGAAAGTCCTGCGGCGTGATGCCCAGATCGTTCTCGAGCCCTTTGTCGAAGGCGTTGGCCGAGACGATGGCCACCGGCGCGTCGCTCAAGGCCTGCTCGCGCAGCCGGCGCAGCGTGGCCCAGCCGTCGATGCCGGGCATGGCCAGATCCAGGAAGATGGCCTGCACCGGCTCGCGCGCCAGCAGGGCCAGCGCCTCCTCGCCCGAAGCCGCCTGGCGCAGCGTGAAGCCCAGCGGCGCCAGGCGGTCGGCCACCAGGCGGCGGTCGGCCTCCTCGTTGTCGACCACCAGCAGGTGGCGGCGCGGGCCGCGGTAGCCCACCGGGCGGCGGCTGTGGGCCAGTGCGCCGGCGGCCTCGGCGGCGGCATCGCTGCGCAACTCGGGCAGGTACAGGCGCACGGTGAAGCGGGTGCCCTGCCCCGGCGTGCTGTCCACCGTCATCTCGCCGCCCATCAGCTCGGTGAGCATGCGGGCGATGGTCAGGCCCAGGCCAGTGCCGCCGGCGGCATTTCCACCGGCCGCGCTGCCGCGCTGGAAGGGCTCGAACACGCGCTGCAGCTCGTCGGCGCCCATGCCGGGGCCGGTGTCGGCGATCTCGAAGCGCGCCATCTCGCGCCCGTAGTCGACGCGAAAGCGCACTTCGCCGGCGCGGGTGAACTTCACCGCGTTGCCCAGCAGGTTGATGAGGATCTGGCGCAGCCGTTTTTCATCGGCGCGCACCAGCGCCGGCAGCGTGCCGCTGCGGGTGTGCACGAAGCGCAGGCCGCGCGCCACGGCCTGCGGCTCGATCAGGTGGGCCAGCTCGTCCAGGCCTTCGGCAAAGCGCATCGGCGCCACCTCGAGCGCCAGGCGGCCGCTCTCGATGCGGGCGATGTCCAGCGTGCCCTCGATCAGGCTCAGCAGGTGGTCGCCACCGCGGCGGATGACCTTCACCGCATCACGCCGGTGGCTGGGGATGGCGGGGTCGTCCTCCAGCAGCTGGGCATAGCCCAGGATGCCGTTGAGCGGCGTGCGCAGCTCGTGGCTGATGGTGGTGATGTAGCGGCTCTTGGCCTGGTTGGCCGCGTCGGCGCTGGCCTTGGCCTGCTGCAGCTGCGCGTCGGTGCGGCGGTGCGATTCGATCTCGTGGCGCAGCGTAATGGCCTGGCGGTGCAGGGCCTGGGTCTGGCGCCGGCTTTCCTGCTGCGCCGCCTCGCGGCTGCGGTGCGCCAGCACCAGCCACCAGCAGGCCATGCCGGCCATCAGCGCCACCACGAAGAACACCTGCAGCAGGCCGCCGCGCAGCAGCTGCAGCAGCGGCGCCACGGCCTCGCCGTCCAGCGCCGCGTTGCCGGCCAGCGAGCGCTGGCCCAGCGCATACAGCAGGCCGAACATCAGGCTCAGCACCGGCAGCACCAGGGCCAGCAGCAGCAGGTAGTCGGCCAGGCCACGGCGCAGCATGGGCACGGCCGCCGCGGGCAGCAGGCGCTCGAGCAGCCGCCCCCATTGCCAGGCCAGGCGGCCCTGGGGTTTGCACAGGTCGTCGCAGCGCGCATCGAGCGTGCAGCACAGGCTGCAGATCAGGCCGCCATAGGCCGGGCAGGCGGCCATGTCCTCGGGCTCGTAGTCGCGCTCGCACACCACGCAGCGGCGCTGCGCCACGCTGCCCAGGTAGCTGCCAGGGGCCGCGGCGGCGGTGGCGGCGCCCTCGGCCGCGGCAGCGTTGGCGGCGTCCTCGGCCACGGCCAGTGCACGGGCGGCGCGGGTGCGCCGCGCGATGTAGAAGCGCCCGCCGGTGGCCCAGGCGATCAGCGGCGAGCTCAGCATCGCCACCACCAGGGCCACCATCGCCGAGAAGGCCTGCGCCAGCGGCCCGAACGCGCCCAGGTGCGCCGCCACGCTGGCCAGCGAGGCGATCAGCATCGCGCCCACGCCCACCGGGTTGATGTCGTGCAGGTGGGCGCGCCGAAACTCGATGCCCGGCGGCGACAGGCCCAGCGGCTTGTTGATCACCAGATCAGCCACCACGGCCATGATCCAGGCGATGGCGATGTTGCTGAACAGGCCCAGCACATGGCTGAGCGCCTGGAACACGTTCATCTCCATCAGCACCAGCGCGATGGCGGTGTTGAACACCACCCACACCACGCGGCCCGGGTGGCTGTGGGTCACGCGCGAGAAGAAGTTGCTCCAGGCCAGGCTGCCGGCATAGGCATTGGTGACGTTGATCTTGAGCTGCGACACCAGCACGAACAGCGCGGTGGCCGCCACTGCCCAGCTGTAGTTCGGAAACACGTACTCCCAGGCCGCCAGGTACATCTGGTTGGGATCAACCGCACGCTCGGCCGGCACCATGTGCTGCAGCGCCAGCCAGGCCAGCACCACGCCGGCCAGCATCTTGGCCACGCCCACGATCACCCAGCCCGGCCCGCCCAGCAGCGTGCCGGCCCACCAGCGCCAGGCACGGCCGGGCTTCTTCTCGGGCATGAAGCGCAGGTAGTCGGCCTGCTCGCCCATCTGCGTGATCAACGCAATGCCCACGGTCAGCGCGGCGCCAAAGTCGAGCCAGGCAAAGCCCGCCTCGCCACTGACCCCGGCCGACTGGGTGAGCCCCGCCAGCTCGGGCGGCGGGCGCAGCACCAGCACCGCAAAGGGCAGCACCAGCAGCAGCAGCCACAGCGGCTGGGTCCACACCTGCAGCCGGCTGATCACCGTGACGCCATGGGTGACCAGCGGAATGACCACCAGCGCGCACAAGCCGTAGCCCCAGGCCGGCGGGATGTCGAAGGCCAGCTCCAGCGCATAGGCCATCACCGCGGCCTCGAGGGCAAAGAAGATGAAGGTGAAGCTGGCGTAGATCAGGCTGGTGATGGTGCTGCCCAGGTAGCCAAACCCGGCCCCGCGGGTGAGCAGATCCATGTCGACCCCGTAGCGCGCGGCGTACACGCTGATCGGCAGGCCGGCCATGAAGATGATCAGCCCGGTGGCCAAAATCGCCAGCACCGCATTCAGGAACCCGTGCTGCACCAGCAGGGTGGCCCCCACGGCCTCGAGGATCAGGAACGAGGCCGCGCCAAAGGCGGTATTGGCCACCCGCCACTCGCTCCACTTGCGAAAGGCCCGCGGCGTGAATCGCAACGCATAGTCCTCCAGCGTCTCGCTGGCCACCCAGCGGTTGTAGTCACGTCGAAAGGTGACCACCTGCTGGGGTGGCGCGACGGGCGGGGCTGGATGCATGCCCTTGCCCCATCAAGATTCGCACCCGCACTGGGGAGGTGCCTTTTGCGATTGACGCACCGCTTTGGGATTGTTGATGTGCTTGTTTGGTGCCTTATCGACTTTGTGCATTGGCGTGGTGCATGGCGCTTGCTGCGAGGGGAACGCTGCGCGGGGATGCTTCCTGGGGATCGGGGTTGCGGTTGGGTTAAGTCGGGGTGGATCGCGCTGGCGAGGGCTGGCGCGTGGCCAAGGGCGCCGGGTGGCCGGCTGGCTCCGTGTCCCCCGCCCTGCGGCTCGCGCCGCACGGCTCCTCCTTTCCCTGCGCCAGCCGGCCACCCGGCGCCCTTGGCCCGATGCATTGCCGCCCGCGCTGAAGCCGCGACACGCAGCACCGCGGCCAAGCACAGGTGCGGCAGTGCCGTCACCACGCCTCGCTGCCCTGCTGCCCCACCGCTTCACCGCTTCACCGCTTCACCGCCTCACGGGCTCACCGACTGACTGACTGCCCCAATTGCCTCAACTGCCCCGCAACAGCCCGCTGCCTGTGCCTGCGCTCCTCGCACCGCGCACTGTGTCTGCCTCGGGGCGGCCGGGCCTGCGGTGGGGCTCAACTGCTGGGCCCACCGCTGCGCGGCGGGCTTCCCTGCGCTGCTCAGCCAGGCGGCTTGTGCGGCGCAACTCCCTTCGCTCGCTCACGCTCGCTAGCGAGCGTGAGCGAGCGAAGGGAGTTGCGCCGCACAAGCCGCCTGGCTGAGCAGCGCAGGGAAGCCCGCCGCGCAGCGGTGGGCCCAGCAGTTGAGCCCCACCGCAGGCCCGGCCGCCCCGAGGCCGCTCGATCCCCGCAAGCCACCCGAAAGCGATCCGAAAGCGATCCGAAAGCCACCCGCAAGCCCCCACCACACCAGGCAAGCACCCGGGCCAACCACGCCAGCAAAGCAAACCAGCCAAGCCCAATACCCAAAGCCGGCAAGAATCACATGGCACCGAACATGCAGAGCACGCCACCATGGACCTGACCCCGCGCGAGAAAGACAAGCTGTTGATCTTCACCGCCGCCTTGCTGGCCGAGCGGCGCAAGGCCCGGGGCCTGAAGCTCAACCATCCGGAGGCCGTGGCGCTGATCACCGCCGCCATCATGGAAGGCGCCCGCGACGGCAAGACCGTGGCGCAGCTGATGAGCGAGGGCAAGACCGTGCTCGGCCGCAGCGACGTGATGGAGGGGGTGGCCGAGATGGTGCCCGAGATCCAGGTCGAAGCCACCTTCCCCGACGGCACCAAACTGGTGACCGTGCACCAACCCATTGCTTGACAAGTCAGCGAGCTGCACCATGCTGAAGCATTATTCCGCCGCCAGTCTGCTGGTCTGCACCACGATGGCCGCCTGGGCCCATGAAGGCCATGGCCAAACCGCCATCAGCCACTGGCACGCGGACGACGCCCTGCTGTGGCTGGCCGGCGTGGCCGTGGCCGCCGCGCTGTACATGGGCAGCCGCCGCCGCTGAATGACCACCTGGAGCTGCTGCGCATGATTCCTGGCGAACTGCTCACCGACGCCGGCGAGCTTGAACTCAACCCCGGCCGCCGCACCCTCACCGTGACGGTGCAAAACAGCGGCGACCGGCCCATCCAGGTGGGCAGCCACTACCACTTTGCCGAAACCAATGCCGCGCTGCAGTTTGACCGCGAGCCCACCCGCGGCATGCGCCTGAACATCGCCAGCGGCACGGCCGTGCGCTTCGAGCCCGGCCAGCAGCGCACCGTGGAACTCGTGGACTACTCGGGCAACCGCACGGTCTACGGCTTTCGCGGCCTGGTGCAAGGAAAACTCTGATGGCAACGATTCCCCGCCGGGCCTATGCCGAGATGTTCGGCCCCACCGTGGGCGACCGCCTGCGCCTGGCCGACACCGGCCTGGTGCTCGAGATCGAGGATGACCTGACCCTGCGCGCCGGCGGCTATGGCGAAGAGGTCAAGTTCGGCGGCGGCAAGACCATCCGCGACGGCATGGGCCAGAGCCAGGTGCCCAACGGCCCGGGTTCGCGCGAGGCCTGCGACCTGGTCATCACCAATGCCGTGATCGTTGACCATTGGGGCATCGTCAAGGCCGACATCGGCATCAAGGGCTCGCGCATCGTCGGCATCGGCAAGGCCGGCAACCCCGATGTGCAGCCGGGCATCGACCTGGTGATCGGCCCCGGCACCGAAATTCTCTCGGCCGAAGGCATGATCGTCACCGCCGGCGGCATCGACAGCCACATCCACTTCATCTGCCCGCAGCAGATCGAAGAGGCGCTGATGTCGGGCGTGACCACCATGCTGGGCGGCGGCACCGGGCCGGCCACCGGCACCTTTGCCACCACCTGCACGCCGGGGCCCGAGAACATCCGCCGCATGCTGCTGGCAGCCGAGGCCTTTCCGATGAACCTGGGCTTCCTGGGCAAGGGCAACGCCAGCCGGCCCGAGGCCCTGCTGCAGCAGATCGAGGCCGGCGCCATCGGCCTGAAGCTGCATGAAGACTGGGGCACCACGCCGAGCGCCATCGACAGCTGCCTGGGCGTGGCCGAGACCACCGATACCCAGGTATCGATCCACTCCGATACGCTCAACGAGAGCGGCTTCGTCGAAGACACCGTGGCCGCCACCAAAGGCCGCACGTTGTGCGCCTTTCACACCGAGGGCGCGGGCGGCGGCCATGCACCCGACATCCTGCGCGTGGTGGGCGAGGCCAACTTCCTGCCTAGCAGCACCAACCCGACGATGCCCTACACCGCCAACACGGTGGACGAGCACCTCGACATGCTGATGGTCTGCCACCACCTCGATGCCGGCATCGCCGAGGACCTGGCCTTCGCTGAAAGCCGCATCCGCCGCGAGACCATCGCCGCCGAGGACGTGCTGCACGACCTGGGCGCCATCAGCATGATGAGCAGCGACAGCCAGGCCATGGGCCGTGTGGGCGAGGTCATCATCCGCACTTGGCAGACGGCGCACAAGATGAAGGCCCAGCGCGGCGCACTGGCCGGGCCCGATGGCGTGGCCAGCGAGCGCCACGACAACTTCCGCATCAAGCGCTACATCGCCAAGTACACGATCAACCCGGCGCTGGCCAACGGCATCGCGCACGAGGTCGGCTCGATCCGCTCGGGCAAGTGGGCCGACCTGGTGCTGTGGCGTCCGGCCTTCTTCGGCGTCAAGCCCAGCATCATCGTCAAGGGCGGCTTCATCGCCGCGGCGGCCATGGGCGATCCCAACGCCAGCATTCCCACACCGCAGCCAGTGCACTACCGGCCGATGTTCGGCAGCTTCGGCAAGGCCGTGGGCACCGGCTCGATCAGCTTCGTCAGCCGCTCGGCGCTGGCCAGCGGCGTGGCCGGGAGCTACGGCCTGAGCCGCCATCTCGCGGCCGTGCGCGACTGCCGCACGGTGAAAAAGACCGACATGCTGCTCAACAGCGCCATGCCGAAGATGGAGATCGACGCCCAGACCTACGAGGTGCGCGCCGACGGCCAGTTGCTCACCTGCGAGCCCGCCACCGTGCTGCCGCTGGCGCAGCGCTACTTCCTGTTCTGAGACCCCAGCGGCAGCGGCGCCGCGCCGCAGCCGCGACAATGGCGCCATGCTCACCGTCAACAAACTCATCGCCCAGGGCCGCGGCCTGGCCAGCGTGCTGGTCAAGCGCGCCGCCAGTGTTGAACTGGATTGGGATCTGCGGCAGAAAAGCCGCTTCGAGGCCACCGACAGCCAGGGCCGCCAGCTCGGCGTGTTTCTGCCGCGCGGCACCGTGGTGCGCGGTGGCGACATGCTGCTGGCCGACGACGGCTCGCTGGTGCTGGTGAAGGCTGCTGCGCAGCCGGTGCTGGTGGTGCGCCACTGCGCCGAGCACGGCACGCCCTTCGACCTGCTGCGCGCCGCCTACCACCTGGGCAACCGCCACGTTGCGCTCGAGCTGCGGCCCGACCACCTGAAACTCGAACCCGACCATGTGCTGGCCGACATGCTGCGCCAGCAGCACCTGATCGTCAGCGCGTCGAACGAGGCCTTCGAGCCCGAAGCCGGCGCCTATGGCGGCGGCCACGGGCATGGGCACGGCCATGGCCACGATCACGATCACGACCATGCCCACGCCCAGCCGCAGGCGGCCCCGGCCACGCCGCCCCAGGGCCGCGCGGCGCTGGCGGCCATTGCCGTGAGCGCCGCGCCGGTGCCGCATGTGCACGGCCCGGGCTGCGGGCACGACCATGGCCACGACCATGGGCAGGGCCACGACCATGGGCAGGGCCACGACCACGGCCACGGTCATGTCCACGGCCCCGGCTGCCAGCACGGGCACTGAGCCACTGCCGCCGATGCGCCACCGCCCCGCGGCCGCGCCGCTGCCCGCGGCGGCCCTGCTGCAGCTGATGTGGCTGGCCTCGCCGGCCCTGCCGGTGGGCGGCTTCAGTTATTCGGAAGGCCTGGAGACCGCGGTCGACCAGGGCCATGTGGCCAACGAGGCCGATGCCGGCCGCTGGCTGCACGACCAGCTGGCGCTGGTGCTGGGCCGCGCCGACGGGCCATTGCTGGCCTCGGCCTGGCGCGCCTGGCAGCGCCACGATGCCGCGCGCATCGGCGAGCTCAACGACTGGTTCGTGCGCACGCGCGAAAGCAGCGAGCTGCGCCAGCAGGCCGAGCAGATGGGCCGCTCGCTCACCGACTGGCTGCGCCAGCGCCACCCCGGCGATGCCCGCGTGGCCACGCTGGCCGCGCTGGCCCCCGCCCCCACCTGGCCGCTGGCCTTTGCGCTGGCCGCGGCCGCCACCGGCGCGCCGCTGCGCGAGGCGCTGCTGGCCTTCGGCTTTGGCTGGTGCGAAAACATGGTGCAGGCCGCGATCAAGGCCGTGCCGCTGGGCCAGAGTGCCGGCCAGCGCCTGCTGGGCCACCTGGCCCAGACCCTACCCGGCACGGTGGACCAGGCCATCGCCACCGCCCGCCTGGGCGATGCCGGGCGCTTTGGCTTCACGCCCATGCTGGCCATCCTGTCGGCGCGGCACGAGGCGCAGTACTCGCGGCTGTTCCGCTCCTGAGCCAGCACGCCGGGTACACGGCGGCAACATTGCGCAAGCTGCCAGCAACCGGGGGCGCCGAAGATCCATCTCGCGCACCCCGGGGCCGTCCTCCCCCGGTTTTGGCGGCTTCTGCCTGGGCCTCCTCCCTCCTCCCTCCTGTCTCTTGCAGGAACGCCATGTCCGGGGTGCGCAACTTCTTCCAGCCTGGCTCGAACGGCGGCACGATCGTTGCTGGTGCATGTGCACCGTTTTCAAGCACCCTGCCATGACCGCCTTGCACGCCATCCCCCGTCGCACCAAGAAACTGCCGCCGCTGCGCGTGGGCGTGGGCGGGCCGGTGGGCTCGGGCAAGACCACCCTGCTGGAGATGCTGTGCAAGACCATGCGCCAGCGCTGGGACCTGGTGGTCGTCACCAACGACATCTACACCAAGGAAGACCAGCGCCTGCTCACCGTGGCCGGCGCACTCGACCCCGAACGCATCATGGGCGTGGAGACCGGCGGCTGCCCGCACACTGCCATCCGCGAAGACGCGTCGATCAACCTCGAGGCGGTCGACCGCATGCTGGCCAGGTTTCCCGAGGCCGACATCGTGTTCATCGAGAGCGGCGGCGACAACCTGGCCGCCACCTTCAGCCCCGAGCTGAGCGACCTCACCATCTACGTGATCGACGTGGCGGCCGGCGAGAAGATTCCGCGCAAGGGCGGCCCCGGCATCACCAAGAGCGACCTGTTCGTGATCAACAAGACCGACCTGGCGCCCTATGTCGGCGCCGACCTGTCGGTGATGGAGGCCGACACGAAACGCATGCGCCCCAACAAGCCCTATGTGATGAGCAACCTGCGCACCCAGGCCGGCCTGGCCGAGGTGGTGGACTTCATCGAGCGCAAGGGCCTGCTGCTGGCCTGAGTGACCATGCGGCGGGCGCCGCTGGCGCGGCAGCGCCGCGGGTAACATGCGCGCCGCCATGCCTGACCACGCCCCCGCCACGCCCGCCGCCCCCGCCACGCCGCCTGCGGCGCACGAGTTCGCCCCCGGTCTGTTCGTGCGCGGCCTGACGCCGCCGCTGCGCCTGGCCGATTACCGGCTGGTGGCCTTCGACATGGATTCCACGCTGATCAACATCGAGTGCGTGGACGAGATCGCCGCTGCCGCCGGCCGCCGCGACGAGGTGGCCGAGATCACCGAAGCCGCGATGCGCGGCGAGATCACCGACTACAAGGACAGCCTGCGCCGCCGCGTGGCGCTGTTGGCCGGCGTGCCGGTGAGCGCGCTGCAGCAGGTGGTGGACGAGCGCCTGCAGCTCAACCCCGGGGTCGAGACCTTTGTGCGCGCCTGCCAGGCGGCCGGGCTCAAGACCCTGCTGGTCTCGGGCGGCTTCACCTTCTTCAGCGAGCGCGTGCGCGAGCGCCTGGGCCTCGACTTTGCCCGCGCCAACACGCTGGGCGTCTACAACGGCCGGCTCACCGGCACCTTGCAAGACCGGCCCTGGGGCGACATCTGCGACGGCGCCGAAAAGCGCCGCGTGCTGCTCGAGGTGTGCGAGCTGATGGGCATCGACAGCCGCCAGGCCATCGCCGTGGGCGATGGCGCAAACGACCTGCCGATGATGGGCGCAGCCGGGTTGTCGATCGGCTTCCACGGCAAGCCCGCCGTGCGCGAGCAGGCCATGGTGTCGATCGAGGCCGGCGGCATGGACCGCGCGCTGGCGCTGTTCGGCGCCTGAGCCGGCCCGTCCGACGCCGGCGGTCCACCCGTCCATCCCCGAGGCTGGGGGCCGCACGCCAGGCATCCGTGAAATTTGGCAGACGCCAATTCGGTTTTATCATTTAGGCCGGATTTGGTGGCGCTGAGATGCGGAATTTGACGCATCGGCAAATCGCCATCGGTCGTCAAATTCGTTCCGCTCTCGACGCCAAGGCGAGCAGCGCGCCGGTGATGTCTCCAGCGGTATGGAACGACTCCCGGCCCCCAGCAGTGCGCCAGCGGCACGTGCAGTACCCCCTCGAGAGTCGGCAATCCGGACGTCCCGGATGCGCGCGACATCTGAGCCCCCATGCGCTCGTCGCCCCGAGGAGGTACTTTCATGTCTTTGGTGATGAAGAACCGCGGCCCGGCCGCTGAACAAGCCGCTCCCGTGGTCGCCAAGGGTCTGACCAAGACCATGACCCGCGACGCCGAAGCCAACCGCAAGCGCGCGCGCACCCTGGCCAAGCAGCAGCAGGCCGCCGAGCGTGTGGCCGCCGCGTCCACCGAGCTGTCGGCCGGCATCAACGAGGCCGCCTCGGCCGCCGAGGAGCTCAAGCGCGCCTCCGACCAGATCGCCAGCGGCGCCGAAGAAGCCTCGGGGGCGGCGCAGGAGAGCCTGGCCGCCGTCACCCAGGTGTCGGGCGCCATCACCCGCCAGCTCAACTCGGCCACCGCCGCCCAGACCAAGGCCGAGGGCATGCAGAGCCTGGCCGGCCGCATCAACCACGAGGTGCAGACCACGGTCAGCAATGTCGGCGTGGCCGCCAAGCGCCAGGCCGAGAGCGTGAAGATGGTGGCCGAACTCGAGCGCCAGGCCGCCAGCATCGGCGACATCGTCAAGGCCGTGGCCCGCATCGCCGACCAGACCAACCTGCTGGCCCTCAATGCCGCCATCGAGGCCGCCCGCGCCGGCCAGCACGGCAAGGGCTTTGCGGTGGTGGCCGACGAGGTGCGCACCCTGGCCGAGACCAGCGAGAAGAGCGCCAAGCAGATCCAGGACCTGGTGGGCCAGATCCAGGGCGAGGTCAAGGGCATCGCCAGCGGCATCAACGACGCCGCCGAGGCGATCCAGACCGAGGTCGAGAAGAGCGACGTCATCCTGCGCCAACTGGTGCAGATCCGCACCGATGCGGCCGAGATCGTGGCCGGCGCCGGCGAGATTGCCGCCGCCGCGCAGCAAAGCCAGGTGGCCGCGCAGCAGGCGCTCAAGGGCAGCGAGCAGATCGCCGCCGCCGCGCAGGAGCAGAGCTCGGCCGCCGAGGAGGCCGCCAAGACCGTGCAGGAGCAAAGCACCGCGCTGGCCGAATGCGAGCAGACCGCGCAGACCCTGTCCGACCTGGCCGATGACCTGAAGAACAGCAGCGACATCGGCAAGAGCGCCGAGGAAGTGGCCTCGTCGGCCGAGGAGCTGAGCAGCGCCGTCAACGAGATCAACCGCTCGGCCGCGCAGATCATGACCGCGCTGGAGCAGATCCGCCGCGGCTCGCAGCAGCAGGCGGCCGCGGCCACCGAATCGGCCGCCGCCGTGGCCCAGATCGAGAAGGGTGCTCAGATTGCCGAGCAGCGCGCCAGCACCGGCCGCGACAAGGCCCGCTCGATCAAGCAGCTGATGGCCGAGAACAAGGCCCACATCGACAGCCTGGTGGCCAGCATCTCCGGCGGCGTGGAATCCACCCGCGGCAGCGCGCAGCAGATCAAGGAGCTCGAGCTGGTGAGCCGGCGCATCGACAAGATCGTCGACGCCATCACCCAGGTCAGCATCCAGACCAACATGCTGGCCGTCAACGGCAGCATCGAGGCCGCCCGCGCCGGCGAATACGGCAAGGGCTTCGTGGTGGTGGCCACCGACATCCGCAACCTGGCCCACGACTCGGCCGAGAACGCCGACCGCATCAAGGATCTGGTCAAGGGCATCCAGGACCAGATCGGCGCCGTGGGCCGCGACCTGGGCGAGATCATGGGCGCGGCGCTGGGCGAGGTGGAAAAGGCCAAGACCATCACCGCCAACCTGCTGAGCATGGAGGCCGACATCGAGTCGGTCGAGAAGGGCAACGTCGAGGCGGTGAACGCCTCGCAGGAGATCGTCACCGCGATCGGCCAGGTCAAGGTGGGCGTCGACCAGGTCAGCGCCGCCGCGCAGCAGGCCGAGAAGGCCGCCGAGCAGGCCGCCGCCGCCGCCAAGCAGCAGGCCCAGGGCTCGGAGGAGCTGAGCGCCGCTATCGAGGAGATCGCCTCGCTGGCCGACGAGCTGCAAAGCAACTGAGCCGCTCACCCGCCCTGCCCTCTACCCTGTGAAGGAGGTGTGCCGTGAGCGACACCCTAGAAGCGCCTGAGCGCCAGGCGGCGGCCGACGCCGCTGCCAACGCCGCGCAGGACAAGCAGTTCGTGACCTTCTGCGTCGCGGGCGAGATGTTCGCGGTGCCGATGGCGCCGGTGCAGGAAATCATCCGCGTGCCCGATGTGGCCCGCCTGCCGCTGGCCCCGCCGGCGCTGGACGGCCTGGCCAACCTGCGTGGCCGGGTGCTGCCGATCATGAACCTGCGCCGGCTGTTCAACACCGAGGAGCTGGCCCACGACGACGCCACCCGGGCGCTGGTGATCAACCTGGGCCAGCCGCTGGGCTTTGTGGTCGACCGCGTGGCCAGCGTGCTGAGCGTCGAGCCTGGCGAGATCGAGACCGCGCAGGCCATCCAGAGCATCGTGCAGGCCGAGTACCTGACCGGCGTGATCAACCGCCGCGGCAGCGCCGGTGAGCACCAGCTGATGCTGGTGCTCGACTTCCAGCGGCTGGTGGATGACCAGTTCGCCGGCATGGCCGGCGGCGGCGCGGTGGGCAGCGGCAGCCTGGCCCAGGAGACCCGCGGCGAGGCCCCGGCCGATGCCGCCGCCGCCGACGAGCTGCGCCTGGTCAGCTTCACCGTGTGCGAGCAGGAGTACGCGATCGACATCGCCGACGTGCAGGAGATCGTGCAGCTGCCCTCGCAGATCACCGCCGTGCCCAACACGCCGCGCCATGTGCTGGGCCTGATCTCGCTGCGCCAGCGCCTGCTGCCGCTGGTGAGCCTGCGCAGCCTGTTCGGCCTGGCCCGTGCCGACATGGACGAGCACCACCGCATCGTGGTGGTGTCGGTGCCCGGCGGCGGCCAGGTGGGCCTGGTCACCGACTCGGTCAAGGAAGTGCTCAGCGTGCCGCGCGCCCAGGCCGACGCCATGCCCGGCGCCTTGTCGCGCGACGGCGCGCTGCAGGAGTTCGAGTCGATCTGCCGGCTCGACAACGGCAAGCGCCTGGTCTCGATCATCGCCACCGAGCGCCTGCTGGGCATGCAGGCCATCCGCGATGCGGTGAGCGCCGCCGGCGACGCCGCATCCATCAACGCCCGCAAACAGGACGCCGACATGAGCACCCAGCAGCAGCGCCAGAACGGTGGCGACGACGACATGCAGGTGGTGATCTTCCGCCTGGGCGCCGAGGAGTTCGGCGTGCCGATCATGAGCGTGCAGGAGATCGTGCGCGTGCCCGAGGTGCTGACCCGGGTGCCCAAGACGCCGCGCTTCGTCGAGGGCGTGATCAACCTGCGCGGCACGGTGCTGCCGGTGATCGACCAGCGCACCCGCCTGGGCATGGACGCCATCGAGCGCAACGACCGCCAGCGCATCATGGTCTACACCCTCGGCGGCCTGCGCACCGGCTTCATCGTCGACAGCGTGGCCGAGGTGCTGCGCATCGGCCGCGGCCACATCGAGCCGGCACCCGCGCTGAGCGACGAGCAGGGCCGCCTGATCACCGAGGTGGCCAAGCTCGACAGCGACAAGCGCCTGGTGATGCTGATCGATCCCAGCCAACTGCTCGGTGCGCGCGAGCGCAGCGCCATGGAAGGCCTGCTCGATGCCGACGCCGGCCCGCGCGAGCTGCCACTGGCACGCGCCGCCTGACGGCCTGGCGCCCGAGCCATCCACCCGGCCAACCCACGAGAACGGAGAACCCAGGCCATGCCTGCCAAGGTGCTAGTTGTCGACGACTCCGCGCTGATGCGCCGGCTGCTGTCCGGCGTGCTCAGCGATGCGGGCTTCGAGGTCATCGTTGCGCGCAATGGCGCAGAGGGTGTGCAGCAGCTCACCGACTGCGAGCCCGACGTGGTGACGCTGGACATCAACATGCCCGAGATGGACGGCCTGACCGCCCTCTCGCTGATGATGCAGGCGCGGCCCACGCCGGTGGTGATGGTGAGCTCGCTCACCGAGAAGGGCGCGGTGGCCACCTTCGAGGCGCTGGCGCTGGGCGCGGTGGACTTCATCGCCAAGCCGGGCGGCACCATCTCGCTGTCGGTGGACGACATCTCGCAGCAGCTGGTGGCCAAGGTCAAGGCCGCGGCCCGGGCCCGCATGCGCGGCGGCCCGGCGGCCCGGCCGGTGGCCCAGCCGGCGCCATCGCCGCGGCCGGCCGGCAGCCTGGCCACGCGCGAGGCCGCGGCGGCGCAGCGCTTGAGCGCCGGTGCCCGGCCCAAGGCCGGGCAGATCGACGGCCTGGTGATCGTGGGCGTGTCCACCGGCGGGCCGCGCACGCTGGAAGACATCCTGCCGGCGCTGCCGGCGCAGTTTCCGTGGCCGGTGCTGGTGGCCCAGCACATGCCGCCCAACTTCACCGGCGCCTTTGCCAATCGCATGGACGGCCTGTGCCGCCTGCGCGTGCGCGAGTGCGCCGCCACCATGCCCATCGAGCCGGGCCACATCTACATCGGCGCCGGCGGCACCGACATGGTGGTGGTCAACCGCCTGGGCCGGCTGGCCGTGCAGCCACGGCCCGAAACGCCGGGCCATCCCTGGCATCCGTCGGTGGATGTGCTGGTGCAAAGCGCCATGGCGCTGCTGCCGGCCGAACGCATCGTCGGCGTGCAGCTCACCGGCATGGGCGACGACGGCGCCCGCGCCATGGCCGACCTGAAGAAGCAGGGTGGCCGCACCATCGCCGAGAGCAAGGACACGGCGGTGGTGTTCGGCATGCCCCAGGAACTGATCGAGCGCGGCGGGGCCAGCGTGGTGCTGCCCTGCGGCGACGTGACCCGCCAACTGTGTCACTGGATCCGGTAATCCGGTAGAGAGGACAAGCGCCATGGGACTTCGCAAGCCCGCCGCCATCGAACCCCTTCGCGAGGTGGTCGATCGCGAGCACGCCCGTGACCTGCCCGGCCTGCTGCAGCAACTGCGCAGCGGCAATGCCGAGCAGCGCCGCTGGGCCGCCCGCGACCTTGCCGCCCATGCGCCGGCCGCCGCCGCGCTGGGCGAGCAGCTGCTCGGCGAACAGGACGCCAGCGTGCGCGAGACCCTGTTCACCACGCTGACCGCCTTTGCCAGCGACGGCGCCGTGAGCGCCCTGCTGCCGCTGCTGCGCAGCGAGGACGCGCAGATGCGCAATGGCGCCATCGAGGCCTTGTCGTCGATGCCGCAGGCCGTGGCACCGCGGGTGGATGCGCTGCTGCGCGACAACGACCCCGACGTGCGCATCTTCACCGTCAACATGCTCGGCGACCTGCGTCACGAGCGCGTGGTGCCGTGGCTGGAGCAGGTGCTGCAGGACGAGGGCCAGGTCAATGTGGTGGCGGCGGCCATCGAGGTGCTGGCCGAGGTGGGCTCGCCGGCCGACATCCCGGCGCTGCAGGCCAGCAGCCGGCGCTTTGACGCCGACCCCTTCATCGGCTTTGCCGCCCGGATGGCCATCGAACGCATCGAGGCCGCATGAGCCCGCACATCCCCACGCCGACCCGCCGGTGCCGCTGGAGCCTGCCATGAGAGCCGCTGCCGTCTCACGCGGTTTCGAGATCACCGATGCCGACTTCCTGAAGTTCCGCGACTTCTTCTACCGCAAGACCGGCATCCACTTCGACGACAGCAAGCGCTACTTCGTCGACAAGCGCCTGGTCGAGCGCATCGAGGCCACCGGCGCGGAAGACTTCCGCAGCTGGTTCATCGCACTGCGCTTCGAGTCGCGCGGCGAGGAGCTGCAGCACCTGGTCAACGCGATGACGGTCAACGAGACCTACTTCTTCCGCGAGGCCTACCAGTTCGACTGCATGGTCAACGACATGCTGGGCGAGCTGGTGCGGCGCAAGAAGCCGGGCAGCCGCATCCGCATCTGGTCGATCCCCTCGTCCACCGGCGAGGAGCCCTACTCGATCGCCATCTACCTGCTCGAGCGCTGGAAGCTGATCAACGACTACGAGGTCGAGATCCTCTCGTCGGACATCGACACCCATGTGCTGCAGATGGCCCAGCGCGGCATCTACTCGTCGCGCTCGGTGGCCCAGCTGCCCAAGCCCTACCTCGAGAAGTACTTCACCCGGCGCAAGGACAACGAGTACGAGATCTCGCGCGACCTGGTCGACGCGGTGGAGTTCAGCCGGGTCAACCTCAGCGAGCCCGCCGACACGCGGCGCTTTCGCGACATCGACCTGGTGTTCTGCCGCAACCTGCTGATCTATTTCGACGACCTCTCGCGCCGCGTGGCCGCCGAGGCCTTCTACGACGCCATGACCCCGGGCGGCTTCATCTGCCTGGGCCACTCCGAGTCGATGAGCCGCATCACCTCGCTGTTCGAGGTGCGCAAGTTCCGCGATGCCATGGTCTACCAGAAACCGCTGCAAGGAGAGCGCCCATGAGCGCGAACATCCTCGTCGTCGACGACGCCGCCACCGTGCGCATGTACCACCGCAAGATGCTGGGCGACGCCGGCTGGCAGATCGAAGAGGCGATCAATGGCGTAGAGGCCCTGGAGAAGGTGGCCAACCAGCCCAGGGACCGGCCCTTCGACCTGTACGTGGTGGACATCAACATGCCCAAGATGGACGGCTACAGCTTCGTGCGCGAGCTGCGCCGCCTGGGCCATGTGCGCCAGGTGCCGGTGATGATGGTGTCCACCGAGGCCCAGGCCCAGGACGCCACCGCCGCGCAGGACGCCGGCGCCAACTGCTACCTCGTCAAGCCCGCCAAGCCGGCCGAGCTGGTGCTCACCGCCGCGCTGCTGCTGGGTGATCTGCCGGCCGCTCGCCAGGCCGGCGCCGCCCACCGCGCCGCAGGAGGCACGGCATGAGCTCGACCGAACTCCTCGACCAGTTCATCCTCGAGGCGCGCGAGTGCCTCGAGCAGATCGGCCAGCGCCTGCTCGACGTGGAGAAGAACCCCGGCGACCGCGAGCTGCTGAACGACCTGTTCCGCCAGGTGCACACGCTCAAGGGCAACTGCGGCCTGTTCGACTTCAAGCCGCTCGAGCGCGTGGTGCATGCCGGCGAAGACCTGCTCGACCGCGTGCGCAACGGCAGCCTGGCCTACAGCGGCGACATCGCCGATGCGCTGCTGGCGGCCATGGACTACACCGCCGAGCTGGTCGACCTGATCGCCACCGAAGGCAGCCTGCCAGCCACCACCGAAGGCCGCGCGCAGGAGCTGGCCACCGCCCTGCGCCGCCACCTGGCCGGGCCGGCGCCAGCAGCGGCCGCCTCGCCGGGCACCGCGCCGGCAGCGGCCGCCTCGCCAGGCACCGCAGCGGCCCCCGCCACGGCGCCAGCGGCCGCGCCGGCCCTGCCCGACTGGCTGGCGGCGCTGCCGGCCACGGCCTGCGTGGCCGGGCACACCGCCCTGCGCTACCTGCCCGATGCCGACTGCTTCTTCAAGGGCGAAGACCCCTGGCACCTGGCGCGCAGCACGCCGGGCCTGCAGCACCTGCAGGTGCGTGCCGCCGGCGACTGGGGCAGCGTCGCTGACTTCGACTGTTACCGCTGCAACCTCGAGCTGGTGGTGGTGAGCGACGCGCCGCGCGCCTACATCGAGGAGCACTACCGCTACGTGCCCGATCAGCTGAGCTGGCATGCGCTCGAAGCCGCCGCCACCGCCACCGCCACCGCGGCCGCACCCGACAGCGCCAGCACCGGCGCTGCCGACCCCGCAGCGCCAGGCCCCGACACTGCCGCCGATGGCGACCCGCTGCGCGAACTGCTGCGTGCGCGCATCGCCCGCATCTGGGACGACCAGCGCGCCCTGCTGGCCCGCCCCGGCATTGCCGCGGGCACCGTGGCCGCCACTCGGCGCACGCTGGCCGCGCTGATCGACGGCTGGGACGACGCCGCGCTGGCCGCCAGCCTGCGCGCCACGCTCGAGGCCCTGCCTGCCGGCGCCGCGCCGCTGGCCCAGTGGGCGCTGCAGCACCGCCCCGGCGCCGCGGCCGCCTGTGACACCACCGCCGCCGGCGGCGGCGCCCCCACCGCAGCCGCACCGGGCGCCAGCGCCCTGGTGGCTCCGCTGGAGCCGCGCCGCGGCAGCAGCGGCGGCGCGGGCGACGACAGCGCGAGCGGCGGCGGCCAGAAGGTGCTGAAGGTGGCGCAGGACAAGATCGACCGCCTGATGGACCTGATCGGCGAGATGGTGGTGGCCAAGAACGCCCTGCCCTACCTGGCCAACCGTGCCGAGACGGTGTTCAACCAGCGCGAGCTGGCGCGCGAGATCAAGACCCAGTACTCGGTGATCAACCGCATCGCCGAGGACATGCAGCACGCCATCATGCAGGTGCGCATGCTGCCGGTGGGCACGGTGTTCCAGCGTTTCGGCCGCCTGGTGCGCGACATCTCCAAGAAGCTGGGCAAGGAGGTCAACCTGGTCATCGAGGGCGAGGACACCGAGGCCGACAAGAACGTCATCGAGAGCCTGGCCGATCCGCTGATCCACATCCTGCGCAACAGCCTGGACCACGGCATCGAGCTGCCGGCCGCACGTATGGCCGCCGGCAAGCCCGCGGCCGGCACGCTGCGGGTGGCGGCGCGCCAGGAAGGCGACCGCGTGATCCTCGACATCACCGACGACGGCGCCGGCATCGACACCGACCGCGTGCGCGCCAAGGCGGTGGAGCGTGGCCTGATCCCGGCCGACCGGGCCTGCCTGCTCAGCGAGCACGAGGCGGTGCAGCTGGTGTTCCTGCCCGGCTTCTCCACCGCCGAGGCCATCAGCGATCTCTCGGGCCGCGGCGTCGGCATGGACGTGGTGCGCTCGGCGGTCGAGCGCATCAACGGCAGCGTGGAGCTGGCCAGCACCCGCGGCAAGGGCACGCAGATCCGGCTGGCGCTGCCGCTGAGCATGGCGGTGACCAATGTGATGATGATCGAGACCGCCGGCCGCCGCTTCGGCGTGCCGATGGACCTGATCGTCGAGACGGTGCGCGTGCCGGCCGAGGACATCCACCACTTCAAGAGCGCCCAGACGGTGGTGCTGCGCGGGCGCATCGTGCCGCTGCGCGCGCTCAACGAGCTGCTGGCCCTCGACATGCCGCCGCGCCAGAACGGTGATGGCGAGCACGCGGTGCTGGTGGTGCGCCTGGGCTCCGAGAACCTGGGCCTGCTGGTCGACGACTTCCACGGCACCAGCGACATCATCCTCAAGCCGCTGGAAGGCGTGCTCACCGGCATCACCGGCTTCGCCGGCACGGCGCTGATGGGCGACGGCAGCGTGCTGATGATCCTCAACCCCAAGGAGCTGAGCTGATGCCGATCCGTTTCAACAAGAAGCAGGCCATGCTGGACGGCTTTGTCACCGTGGAGGATGCCGAGGCGCTGTCGAACTGGCTGCGCGACGGCTCGGGCCGGGCCGTGCACCTGGGCCAGTGCGCGCAGGTGCACGGTGCGGTGCTGCAGGTGCTGATGGCGCTCAAGCCGCGCCTGGCAGCGGCGCCGGCCGACGCCCACCTGGCAGCCACGCTGCACGGCGCCGGCCTGGCCGGCGCCTGAGGCAGGACGGCGGCATGCGCGTGTGCAAACTCACAACATGCGCGGGCTCATGCCACCGCGATGCAGCCGCCGCGCCCGCCAGGCCTCAAGCCGACGGCCATCGCTGCCGACATCCGGTTCAGGGCTCGTCTGCCCGCGCGGCGCGATCACCCGCACGGCCGTCTTGCGTGCCTGTCCACTTCACCACGCCAAATCAAGAGGGTGCGTCCACATGAAAAGCGTCTTCCTGGTCGACGACTCGGCCACCATGCTGATGAGCCTGAAGGGCACGCTGGAGATCAGCGGCTTCAAGGTCGACACGGCGCCCGATGGCGAAGCCGCGCTGCACAAGCTCAAGGCCGGCCTGCGCCCCGACCTGATCATCACCGACATCAACATGCCCAAGCTCGACGGCATCGGCCTGATCCGCGAGGCGCGCAAGCTGCTGCGCTTCACGCCGATCCTGGCGCTCACCACCGAAAGCCAGCAGGGCAAGCGCGACGAGGCCAAGCGCATCGGTGCCACCGGCTGGCTGGTCAAGCCGGTGGGCGGCGCCGATCTGGTGAAGGTCATCAAGCAGGTCATCCCCGGAGCCTGACATGGACAGCGACCCCGACACCCCACGCACCAGCCTGCCGCAGCGCTGGCTGCGCCGCATCACCGTGCGCGACATCGGCCTGGCCGTGGTGCTGACGCTGGCACTTGGCGCGCATGCGCTGTGGTCCGACTCGGTGTCCTGGGCCTCGCTGGCCTGGCTGGCCACCGGCACCCTGGTGGGCATGTGGCTGGGCGCGCGCGCCCGGCCGCTGCAGCTGGGCACCAACGAGCGCACCACTGCAGTGGTGACGCAGGACATCCAGACCCTGCGCCAGGCCTTCGCGGTGCTCAAGCAGCAGGTCGACGCCACCATCCAGTCCAGCGAAGAGGCGGTGATGTCGATGATGGAGCGCATGAACCGGGTACATGCCAATGCCCAGGCGCTGCGCGAAAGCATCCTCGAGGCGGTGCGGCGATCCGAGTCGCTGTCGGCCGACTCGCTGGGCCGCGCCGGCCAGCATGGCCAGGCGGTGGCCTCGCTGGCCGAGCACGAGCACAAGTACGAGGCGCAGCGCGCGCAGAACCAGGCACGCGTGCGCGCCGTGGCCGAGCAGGTGCGCCAGCTCACGCCGGTGGCCACGCTGATCGGCGAGATCTCGCGCCAGACCAACCTGCTGGCCATCAATGCCTCGATCGAGGCCGCCCGCGCCGGCCGCGAAGGCGCCGGCTTCAAGGTGGTGGCCGCCGAGGTGCGGCGCCTGTCCACGCAGACCAGCGAGGCCGCGCGCCAGATCACCGAGGGCATCGCGCTGGCCGCCAGCGCCATCGATGCCGAGATGACCGGCGCCCGGTCGATGGAAGGCGACAGCGCCGCCGCCCAGCTGGGCGAGATCGCCGCGCACATCCAGACCATGAGCGAGACCCTTGGCGACGTGGTGCCCTACCTCGGCAGCCTGTCGACGCGCATGGATTCGGGCATGGCCGTGGTCACCGAAGACATCGTCAACACGCTGGGCGACATGCAGTTCCAGGACATCAACCGCCAGCTGCTCGAGCAGATCAACAGCGCGCTGGCCAGCCTGTCGGAACACTTCTCGCAGATCTACCAGCTGATCGATGGCCAGGCGCCACCGCCGCCGGTGCTGCTGGAAGAGCTGCTGTCGCGCTGGACCGAGAACTACGTGATGCACTCGCAGCGCGTGGCCCATGCGCGCGCCGTGGGCGCGGCCGAGCCGGCCCCCTTGCCCACCGACGAGCCGTCTTCCAAGAACCTCACCCTGGCGACCGCTTATGGACCCCGCATCGAGTTCTTCTGAGCAGCCGGTCAGCACCATCCTGGTGGTCGACGACTCGGCCACCATGCGCATGAGCGTCGAGATGTCGCTCAGGCTGTCGGGCTACCGGGTGGTGATCGCCGAGAACGGCGACACGGCGCTCAGGCTGCTGGCCGAGGGTCTGCGTCCCGACCTGGTGCTGACCGACATCGTGATGCCCGGCGTGGACGGCCTCGGCCTGATCCGCGAGGCGCGCAAGCTGTTGCGCTTCACGCCCATCGTGGCGCTCACCACCCAGGGTCAGCGCTCCCTGCGCGACGAGGGCAAGGCTGCCGGCGCCACCGCCTGGCTGATCAAGCCCACCGGGGGGGACGACCTGATCGCGCTGGTGCGCCGCTTTCTGGGCGAGAAGGCGCGACACGCCCGCGGCCCGCGCGCCCAGCAGGCCCGTCGCGCTGGCTGAGCGGCGCGGCTGGGTGCCCCGGCGGCGCCGTCAGCCGGCGAAGCGCACCACCAGCTCCACCGTGTGCGGCATCGGCCGCGCCGGCGGCGCATAACGCCAGCGCTGCACGGCATCACGCACATTGCGCTGCACTGCGCGGTCGGAGGTGCCCTGCACCACCACATCGCGCACCGTGCCATCGGCGGTGATGGAAAAGCGCAGCGTCAGCCGCAGGGTGTCGGCGTTGAGTGCCATGCGGCCCGAGAAGTCGGGCTCCACCATCTCGAGCAGCGCCGGCACGCCGGGCGCGTCGGTCACCACAGTCGGCTGCGCTGCGGCCTGAGCCGGAGCCGGAGCCGGAGCCGGCAGCGCTCGGGCGGTGGGCGCTGCAGCGGCCACCAGTTGCGCCGGTGCCGCCGCCAGGGCACGCGGGGCGTCGGCCACTGGGGCGGTCGTGGCGGTGGGCACGGCGCTGGCCACCGGCACCGCGGTGCTGGCCATGGTGGCGCCCACGGCAGCCGGCGGCGTGGCGGGTGCTGCGCTGGGTGTGACGGTGGGGTTGGCGCTGGTGGTGACCGCGCTGGTGGTGACCGCGCTGGTGGTGGCAGCGCTGGTGGAGCCAACATTGGTGGCCGCCGCGCTGGTGGTAACCACGTTGGTGGTGACTGCACTGGTGGCAGCGGCAGCCGCTGTGTTGGCAGCCGCAGGCACGCCGGCCGCCGCGCCAGACACCGCCGCGGGCCCGCTGCGCAGCGGCGCGTTGGCCGCCACCGGGTTGCTGGCCGTGCCCACGGCCGAGGCCGCGGCCGCGGCAGCAGCGGCCTTGCGTGCATTGGCGGCCAGCACCGCTGCGGCGGCATTGCTGGCCGCGGCCGCGGCGGCGGCATTGCCAGAGGCATTTGACCCTGTGGCCGCTGTGGCCGGGCCGGGCTGCGCCGGGGGGGGCGTGGCCGGCGCTGCCGGGGCAGCGGCCGGCG
Source organism: Aquabacterium sp. OR-4 (assembly GCF_025290835.2). NCBI lineage: Bacteria > Pseudomonadati > Pseudomonadota > Betaproteobacteria > Burkholderiales > Sphaerotilaceae > Pseudaquabacterium > Pseudaquabacterium prasiolae. Next base: position 24,469 of record NZ_JAOCQD020000002.1, read on the forward strand.
CATTGGCCTTGCCGGGCCCGCCGCCCATGCGTGCCGCCTCCTGGATGCGGCGCAGCGGGTTGCTGGCCGCCCGCTCGGCGCGTTGCATGCGCTCGGCCACCGAATCGTCGGGGGCGCCAATGGTGATGCTCACCGAGCTGCCTTGCGCATGCACCAGCACCGGGCAGGCCGTGCACAGCATCCATGCAGCGGCCCACAAAGGCCCGCGCGAAACAAACCTGATCACAAAAACCACTCCTCACGATCCCGTTCTTGGCGGGCTCTCCCTGACTGGCCGCGTCAGCAGCGTGTTGGCTGCGAGCGCGGTCGCGCGATGGTAAGGAGGCCGGCGCCACGGTCAAGGGGGCAGCACCTCAGCACTGCCTGCCTTGGGGGGGTGCCGCCGCAGCCGCCCAACCCAGGCTCAATGCAGGAACAGTGCCGCATCGCGGGCACCGTGGCTGTGCGCCCTGGCTCAGCTCGAGAGCTGCTGCCAGGCCTTGTCGAGCCGCTTCACGCTCACCGGCTGCGGTGTGCGCAGCTCTTGCGCGAAGAAACTCACCCGTAACTCCTCGAGCAGCCAGCGGTACTCGTCGAGCCGGGTGTCGGCCACGCCCTTCTGGTCGGCCAGGCGGCGGGTGTAGCGCTGCTCCAGCGGCCGCAGCTCGGCCAGGCGCTGGGCATCGCGGGCCGGGTCGGCGCGCCACTTGTCCAGGCGCAGCACCACGGCCTTGAGGTAGCGCGGGCAGTGCTGCAACGCGGCCCAGGGCGTGGTCAGCAGGAAGCGTTTGTTGCACAGCCGTTGCAACTGCGCGGCGATGTCATCGGCCAGGTCCTTGGGCACGGTGCGGCTGTCCTTGAGCTTGCGCTGGGCGGCCTGCAGCTCGGTGAGCACGGTGCCGGTCAGGCGCGCCACCTCCTGGGCAATCAGGTTGAGCCGGCTGCGGCCTTCGGCGATGCGCGCCTCGAAGCGGGCCGCATCGGTGGGCAGCGGATCGGCCAGAAAGGCACGGTCGACGGCCAGGTCGACGATCATGGCCTTGAGCTCATCGGCCGTGCCGAGCGCCATGTAGGCCGCGGCCAGGCGCGTGAAGTCGGGGATGTTCTTCTCCAGGTACTTCAGCGGCTCCTTGATCTGCAAGGCCACCAGGCGGCGCAGGCCGGCGCGGTGGCGGGCCACGGCGGCGGCCGGCTCGTCGAAGACTTCGATCTCGACCGCCGTGCCCTTGTCGATCAGGGCCGGAAAGCCGATCAGCGTCTGCCCGGCCTTGTGGATTTCCATCAGCTCGGGGAGTTCGCCAAAGGTCCAGGCGGTGTACTGCGCGGGCGCTGCGGGCGCGGTCGGCGCCGACGCCGGCGCAGCGGCCTTTTCCACACGCCGCGGCGTGCCGGCAGGCGGGTGCGACGCCGCGCTCGCGGGTGATGGCGCAGCGGCCGCCACGGGCGGCGCCGCGCCGCCCAGCTTCAAGGCCGCCAGGGCCTGGAAGGCCGAGCGCGCCTGGCCGCCCAGCTCGGCCTTCAGCGTGGCCAGGTGGCGGCCCATGCCGAGCTGGCGGCCATGCTCGTCCACCACGCGGAAGTTCATGAACAGGTGCGGCGCCAGCTGCTCGAGCTTGAAGTCGTTGCGCTGCACGGCCACCTGGGCACGCTCTTTCACGGCGGCCAGCAGCTGATCGACCAGGTTGCCCTGACCGAAGGCATGCAGCGCGACGAACTCGTCGATGAACTCGGCCAGCGGCTGCAGGCGGGTGCGCGGGCGCTGGTGCAGGCTCTTGCACAGCGCGGTCAGCTTGGCCGCCAGCATGCCGGGCACCAGCCAGTCGCAGCGCTCGTCGCTGACCTGGTTGAGCGCGTAGATCGGCACGGTGACGGTGACGCCGTCCTTGGCGTCGCCCGGCTCGTGCAGGTAGGCGGCGGTGCAGTCCACCCCGCCCAGGCGCAGGGTCTTGGGAAAGGCGTTGCCGGTGATGCCGGCGGCCTCGTGGCGCATCAGCTCGTCGCGCGTCAGCTGCAGCAGCTTCGGCCGGGTCTTGCTGGCCTCGCGCCACCAGCGCTCGAGGCTGTGGCCCGAGCACACGTCGGCCGGCAGCTGCTGGTCATAGAAGGCGTAGATCAGCTCGTCGTCCACCAGCACATCCTGCCGGCGGCTCTTGTGCTCGAGCTCTTCCACCTGGGCCAGCAGGCGCTTGTTGTGGGCGATGAAGGGCAGGTTCGAGTCCCAGTCGCCCTCGAGCAGCGCGCTGCGAATGAAGATCTCGCGCGCCGCAGGCAGATCGATACGTCCGTAGTTCACCCGCTTGCCGCTGTAGACGACGATGCCGTACAGCGTGGCACGCTCGTAGGCCACCACCTCGGCGGCCTTCTTCTCCCAGTGCGGATCGAGCAGCTGGCGCTTGAGCAGGTGGCCGGCAATGGCCGCAATCCACTGCGGCTCGATGGCGGCCAGGCCACGGCCGTACAGCCGCGTGGTTTCCACCAGCTCGGCCACGATCAGCCAGCGGCCCGGCTTCTTGCTCAGGTTGGCGCCCGGATGGCGCCAGAACTTGATGCCGCGCGCCCCCAGGTACCACTCGTCGTCGTCCGACTTGCAGCCCACGTTGCCCAGCAGGCCGGCCAGCATCGACAGGTGGATCTGCTCGTAGGTGGCCGGGCTGCCGTTGAAGCGCCAGCCCTGCTCGGCCACCACGGTGTGCAGCTGGGCGTAGGTGTCGCGCCACTCGCGCACGCGGCGCGGGTTGATGAACTGCTCGCGCAGGCGCTGCTCCTGCTGTCGGTTGCTGAGCTTGTGGCTGTCGGTCTTTTGCTGGGCGCTGCCGGGATGGCCGTGCACGCCGCGGCCCTGCTCGATCCAGTCCCACAGCCGCAGCGTGCCGACGAACTCGCTCTTCTCGTCGTCGAACAGCTTGTGCTTCTCGTCGGCAGCCTGCTGCTTGTCGAGCGGGCGGTCGCGCGCGTCCTGCACGCTCAGGGCACTGGCGATGATCAGCACCTCGTGCAGCGCCTCGCGCTCCTTGGCCTCGAGGATCATGCGGCCCACGCGCGGGTCGAGCGGCAGGCGGCTCAGGCTGTGGCCGATGGCGGTGAGCTCGTTGTCGTCGTCCACCGCGCCCAGCTCGCCCAGCAGCGCATAGCCGTCGGCAATGGCCTTGGGCCTGGGCGGCTCGATGAACGGAAACTCGTCCACCACGCCCAGGCGCAGGCTCTTCATGCGCAGGATCACGCCGGCCAGGCTGCTGCGCAGGATCTCGGGGTCGGTGAAGCGCGGGCGCTCGGCAAAGCCCTTCTCGTCGTACAGGCGGATGCACACGCCATTGCTCACCCGGCCGCAGCGGCCGGCGCGCTGGTTGGCCGCGGCCTGGCTGATGGCCTCGACCTGCAGCTGCTCGACCTTGTTGCGAAAGCTGTAGCGCTTGACCCGCGCCTGGCCGCTGTCGATCACGTAGCGGATGCCCGGCACGGTGAGCGAGGTCTCGGCCACGTTGGTGGCCAGCACGATGCGCCGGCCGTTGCCGGGGTTGAACACGCGGTCCTGCTCGGCCTGGCTCAGCCGCGCAAACAGCGGCAGGATCTCGGGCGCGGGCCCCCCCTTGTGCTGCCGCGCCAGATGCTTGTGCAGGTGGTCGGTGGCGTCGCGGATCTCGCGCTCGCCGGGCAGGAACACCAGGATGTCGCCGGGGCCGTCGCGCCACAGCTCGTCCACCGCGTCGGCGATGGCCTCGTCCATGCCGTATTCGCGGCTGTCCTCGAACGGGCGCCAACGTTGCTCGACCGGAAACAACCGTCCCGACACTTGAATGACCGGTGCAGGCCCGTGGCGCGACGCAAAGTGGTTGGCAAAGCGCTCGGCGTCGATGGTGGCCGAGGTCACCACCACCTTCAGGTCGGGCCGGCGTGGCAGCAGCTGGCGCAGGTAGCCGAGCAGGAAGTCGATGTTGAGGCTGCGCTCGTGCGCCTCGTCGATGATCAGCGTGTCGTAGGCGCGCAGGTCGGGGTCGCCCTGGGTCTCGGCCAGCAGGATGCCGTCGGTCATCAGCTTGACGCTGGCGCCGGGCTGCAGCCGGTCGTTGAAGCGCACCTTGAAGCCCACCACCTCGCCCAGCGGCGAGTTCAGCTCCTCGGCAATGCGCTTGGCCACGCTGCTGGCGGCAATGCGCCGCGGCTGGGTGTGGCCGATCATGCCCTTGCCGCCGGCACCCCAGCCGCGGCCCAGCTCGAGCGCGATCTTGGGCAGCTGGGTGGTCTTGCCCGAGCCGGTCTCGCCACAGACGATCACCACCTGGTGCTCGCGCAGCGCGCGCGCGATCTCGTCGCGCCGGGCCGAGACCGGCAGCGCTTCAGGGTAGGTGATCGGTGGAACCGGCGTGGCCTCGCGCACCGGCCGCGGGCCCCGACGTTCGGCACCAGGGCCGGCAGATTCGGGGCGACGTGGCGGCCGCGGGGGCCGCGCCGCCGGAGGGGTGTCGGCGGGCGAAGTCACAGGGCGCGGATTATCGCCGTGCCGGGCGCCCGGGCGCCGAGCCGCCGGCGCCGGTGCCCGCCCGGCGAGTTACCGGCCAGTTGCCGGCGGGTTACCCGCGGACTCCGGGCGAGCTGCCGGCGCGTGCCGGTCAGGCCGACGGGCGGCCGCCGCGCAGGCGGCGGGCCGGTTGGCGACGCACCGGGTGGTGCGGCGTCCTGCACTGTGGGCTGCACTGCGGCCCGGCGCTAAGGCAGCTGTCCCGCTCGCCGGAGACCTGGCCCACGCCCACATCGCCCCAGGGGCCTAGCGCTGGACCTCGGTCCCGACCGGCGCGGCCCACCCCCTGGATCAGCGCAGCAGCTCGCCCAGCCGCAGCTGCGCCAGCCCGGCCTGCTGGCGGAAGGCCAGGCTGTCGTCGGCCTCGCCCAGCAGCAGCGCATCCACCAGCGGCAGGGCCGGCGTGCGCTCGGGCGTCACCAGCAGCACCCAGCGCGGATCGCCCTCCTCTTCGAGCAGGCCGCACCAATCCAGGCTGCGCAGGGTTTCGAGCACCTGGTTGACCTGCAGCGGATCGGTGCGCACCTGGGCCGCCAGCGCCAGCCCGCGCAAGCCCGCAGCGCCTTCGCGCTGGGCCAGGGCCAGGCGCCGCAGCAGTGCAATCGCCAGCGCAAAGGGCTCGCCCGGCCGCTCGGGCCGGCGCGGCGCATGGATGGTGAGCGTGGGCGCGTAGGCCGCGATCACCGCGCCCAGCAGCACGATCACCCAGCCCAGGTAGATCCACAGCAGCAGGATGGGCACCGTGGCAAAGGCCCCGTACACCGCCGAGAAGGTGGCCACGCGGGTCACATACCAGGCCAGCACCGCCTTGGCCAGCTCGATGCCCACCGCCACGAACAGGCCGCCGGCCAGCGCATGGCCCCAGCGCACCGACACATTGGGCACAAAGCGGAACAGCCCGCACATGCCGGCGGCCAGCAGCGTGAACTGCAAGGCGTCGAGCAGCAGCTCGAGCCCGCCGGGCAGCGCATTAACCACCCCGCGCGAGGCCGAAATGGCATACGAGGTGAGCGACAGGCTGGCGCCCAGCACCAAGGGGCCGAGCGTCAGCACCGCCCAGTACACCAGCACGCGCTGCGCCAGCGGCCGCGGCTTGCGCACCCGCCAGATGGCATTGAGCGTGCGGTCGATGGTGAACACCAGCAGCAGCGCCGTCAGCCCGAACAGCAGCAGGCCCAGCGAGCCCACCTTGCTGGCCTTGGCGGCAAACTGGGTCAGCGCCTGCAGCACCGGCCGCGCAATGCCATCGGGCACCAGGCTTTGCAGAAAGTACTGCTGCAGCGCGGTCTGGAAGCGGCCGAACATCGGGAATGCCGAGAACACCGCCAGCATCACGGTCATCAGCGGCACCAGGCCGATCAGCGTGGTGAAGGTCAGGCTGCCGGCGGTGAGGCCCAGGCGGTCGTCGCGAAAGCGCAGGCGCAGCGTGCGCAGGGTGTCGAACCAGGGCCAGTGGCGCAGCGCATGCGCCAGCTGCGCCAGGCGCTGACGTCCGGCCGCGGCCGGGCGTGGGATGGAGGTCATCCGACTATGATGCCAGCCGTGACCGATTTTTCCCCCGTGCCCCCGGCGCAAACCCCGCCCGGGCCCGCCCCCGAGCCTCTGGCGCCCGCGCTGGCCGCAGGCCCCGTGCAGGCGCTGCGTGCCGTCTCGGTGCTGCTGCTGCTGGCCCTGATGGCACTGGGCCTGGCCTGGGAGCTGTGGCTGGCGCCCACCGGCAACAAGACCCTGGTGATCAAGGTGCTGCCGCTGCTGCTGCCGCTGGCCGGCCTGCTGCGCCACCGGCTCTACACCTACCGCTGGCTGAGCCTGATGCTGTGGCTGTACGTCACCGAAGGCCTGGTGCGCGCCAACGGCCTGGACAGCGGCTGGTCCACGGGCCTGGCCTGGGGCCAGGTGGCGCTGTGCGCGCTGCTGTTCGTCTGCTGCGTGGTCTATGTGCGGCTGCGCCTGAAGGCCGGCAAGGCGGCCACCACCGCCTCGGCCGCACCCGCCCCGTCAGCACCCGGCTGAGCGGCAGCGGCGGCGCAACGGCCCGCGCCGCGCGTCACGTTCCACCTCTCTCGTCCTTTGCGCCCCACACCATGCATGAGTCCCTGATCAGCGCACTGCGCGCACGCCTGGGCGCGGCCCAGGTGCTCACCGATGGCGATCTTTCAGCCTGGGAGCTCGACTGGCGCAAGCGCTGGCGCGGCAAGGCCCTGGCCGTGCTGCGCCCGGGCAGCACCGACGAGGTGGCGGCCGCGCTGCAGCTGGCCGCCGCGCATGGTGTGAGCGTGGTGCCGCAGGGCGGCAACACCGGCCTGGTGGGCGGCGGCGTGCCCGACGCCAGCGGCACCCAGCTGCTGCTGTCGACCCAGCGCCTGAACAAGCTGCGCGCCATCGACACCGCCAACCTCACCATCACGGTCGAGGCCGGCTGCGTGCTGCAGAGCGTGCAGGCCGCGGCCGATGAGGCGGGCCTGCTCTTTCCGCTGAGCCTGGCGGCCGAGGGCAGCGCCACCATCGGCGGCAACCTGGCCACCAATGCCGGCGGCACCCAGGTGCTGCGCTATGGCAATGCGCGCGAGCTGTGCCTGGGCCTGGAGGTGGTGAACGCACGCGGCGAGGTCTGGAGCGGGCTCACCGGCTTGCGCAAGGACAACACCGGCTACGACCTGCGCGACCTGTTCGTGGGCAGCGAGGGCACGCTGGGCATCATCACCGCGGCCACGCTGAAGCTGTTTCCCAAGCCGGCGGCCAGCCTCACCGCGCTGGCCAGCACCGGCACGCTGGCGCAATGCCAGGCGCTGTTGGGCCTGGCGCAGCGCCGGCTGGGCGCCGGCCTGACCGGCTTCGAGGTCATGAACCGCTTCTCGCTGGCCCTGGTGGCCCGCCACTTCGCGCAGCTGCAGCAGCCCCTGCCCGCGGCCGACTGGACGGTGCTGCTCGAGTACGCCGATGCCGACGGCGAGGCCAGCGCGCGCCAGCGCTTCGAAAGCCTGCTGGGCGATGCGCTCGAGCAGGGCCTGATCGACGATGCCGCGGTGGCCGAGAGCCTGGCGCAATCGGCCGCGCTGTGGCACCTGCGCGAATCGATCCCGCTGGCGCAAAGCGAAGAAGGCCTCAACGTCAAGCACGACATCGCCCTGCCCGTCTCGGCCATCGCCGAGTTCTGCGCGCGCACCGATGCGGCGCTGGCGGCGGCCTTTCCGGGCATCCGGCTGGTCAACTTCGGCCACCTGGGCGACGGCAATCTGCACTACAACGTGCAAGGCCCCGAGGGCGCCTCGGCCGGCGAGTTTCTGGCCCGCCACGAGCACGCGATCAACACCCTGGTGTTTGACGCCGTATCGCAGTACGGCGGCAGCTTCTCGGCCGAGCACGGCATCGGCGCACTCAAGCGCGACGAACTGGCACAGCGAAAGTCGCCGGTGGCGCTGAGCATGATGCGGGCCATCAAGCAGGCCCTCGATCCCCAAGGCCTGCTGAACCCCGGCCGGGTGGTTTGACGCCACAGCGGGGCCGGCGGGTGGCACCGCGTACCCGCGGGGCCGGGTGCTCTAACTACTCCGGCAGCGCCGCCAAAACCTCGCCCACCAGCTGGTTGACCGCCTCGATGGCGTCGCCGCGCAGGCTGGAGATGCCCATGCGCACGATGACCACGCCGCGCGAGGGCACCACCACGGTGTACTGGCCCATGAAGCCGCGGGCAAAAAAGGCATCGCGCGGCGCACTGGCCAGGCCCCATGGCAGGTCCCAGGCGGCCATGCGCTCGCCGCCGCGGGCATTGGTCCACCAGCCCTCGCCATAGCCGGTGTCCAGCGTGGGCGTGGCCGCGCGGTGCGCCCAGCCGGCGGGCAGCAGGCGCCGGCCGCCGGCCAGGCCGTCGTTGAGGTAGAGCTGGCCCAGGCGCGCCCAGTCGCGGGCCGGGGCCACGAACATCGAGGCCGCCTGCGGCGTGCCGGTCGCGTCCAGGGTCAGCGTGGTGCCCTGCATGCCCAGCGGGCCCAGCAGCGCACGCTGGGCCAGGTCGCGCAAGGCCTGGGGGCTGTCGCCTGCGGCATCACGCAGCAGCCGACCGGCCAGCACGAAGTGGCCATCGGTGTAGGCCCAGGCCTGGCCCGGCGGCTTGTGCAGCGGTTGCTGCAGGGCCCAGCCGGCCTTGTCGTGTTCGATGAACAGCATGCGGCTGTTGGGATCGGTGCCGCTGTTGTCCTGCCGCAGCGCCAGGCCCGAGGTCTGGCGCATCAGCTGGGCCAGCGTGATCGATGCGCGCGCATCGCCCGGCGTCTGCCAGGCCTTGAACGGCAGCGCGGCATCGGGCTGCAGCCGCCCTTGCTGCACCAGCATGCCGGCCAGCGCATGGGTGAGCGACTTCGACATCGAGAAGCCCAGCAAGGGCGTGGCCGGCCCCACACCCGGTGCGTACTGCTCGCCCAGCACGCGGCCATGCTGCAGCACCACCACCGCCAGCGTGTTCAAGGCCGGTGGCCGGGCACCGCCCTCGTCAAAGCCCCTGGCCAACGCCTGGCGCAGCGCCGGCGTGGCCGGTGCCACCACGGCCGGCCCGGCAATCGACGGCAGATCGGGCAGCTGCCCGTCGGCCAGCGGTGGCAGGCCGGGCGTGTGCGGCGCCGGATCGCCGGGCCACTGCAGCAGGCAGCCCATGCCGTCGCGCAGCGTGGCCTGGCTCACCAGCAGGCCGGCCAAGCTGCTGCGCACACGGCGCTGCGCCACATCCACCTGCACATCGAGCACCGGCCCCACCAGGTGCATGGCGCCCGGCGACAGCACGCGCTGTTGCAGCGAGCGGGCCAGCGGCAGGCCGCTTTGCAGCGTGTCGATGCAGACCAGCTGGCTGCTGAGCCCCGAGGCCACCTGCAAGGCCTGGTACGGGCCAGAGCCGGCGCAGCCCGCCAGGCTCAGCAGTGCCAGCAGCCCCAGCAGGGCCGGCATGGACGGCATGGACCGCAGGGCCGACAGCGTGCGCCGGCGGCCGCGCGGTGGTCGGGCGGCCCTCCCGCAGCCGGCAAGGTGTTGGGCAAGGGTCTCGGCTCGGTTCAGGGCATGGTTCATGGCCCGGCGCAATGGGTTGGTGACGATGGGCCGCAGCCTGCCCGCACCGGGCGGCTCCCGCTGGCCGATGCCTGGCGTGCGACGCGCCGATTGTCAAAATCAGCCAGCCTTGTTGGCATCGGCGAGTGGCAGCTCAGCGGCGGCGCCAGCACGCGCCGCGGATCGCTGCCGCTGGCCACCGCCGGGCGGGTTGCAGCACCGCTCAGCCCCGCGCGCCCTCGCCCTCGCCCTCGCCCTCGCCCTCGCCCTCGCCCTCGCCCTCGCCCGCCGCTCCCGGGCCCGCGCCTACGCGCACGCGCACGCGCACGCCCTCACCCAGGCTCACACGCGCCACCCTCGCCAGCCAGCGCCTGGGCCCGAAACTCGGTGGGCGTGAGTCCGGTGTCGGCCTTGAACGCGCGATTGAACGGGCCGAGCGACTGAAACCCGGCCTCCAGCGCCAGCGTGAGCACCGGCGTGGCCGCGCGGGCCGGATCGGCCAAGGCCGCGCGGGCCCAGGCAATGCGGTGGCCGTTCAGGTAGGCGTTGAAGTTGCGGTGGCCAAGCTGGCCGTTGATCACCCGGCGCAACCGGTACTCGGGCAGGCCCAGGTGCGCAGCCAGCCCGCCGATGGTGAGGCCCTCGCGGCGGTAGATCTGCTCCTGCTGCATGGCGCGCAACAGCCGCGCCAGGGCGCCGGGGTCGGCCACGGTGGCGGGTGCAAGGGCCGATCCATCGGCACCGGGCACGGCCCTGTCGGCCGGGTTGGCCATGGACGCGATGGCGGCGGCGGCGGTGGCGGTGGCGGTGGCGGCGCCCACGGCAGTGGTGGCGCCCACGGCAGTGGCCACCACGGCGGCAGTGGCGTCAGGCGCCAAGGACTGCGCCGGCGCCGGCGCGGCCAGACCCACCACGGCATCGGATGCGCCGGGCATCACCACGCCGCGGGTCATGGCCGTCGCCACCGGCGCAGCGGCCCCTCCGCCCCCTGGCGGTTGCGGCATGCCGGACCCTGGCGATTGCGGCATGCCGGCCCGGGCCGTCGACACCTCGGGCACGATCCAGAAGCCGGCGCGCAGATCCAGCACGGCCGCCGCAACCACCCCACCCACGCCCAACAACGCAGCCGCATCCAGCAGCCCCACCCCGGCCGACAGCGGCACGGTGCTGGCCGGTATGCCGGCCAGCGCGGCCAGCACGCTGTAGCCCAGCGTCACCACCAGGATGCGCAGCCGCCAGTGCATGCGCTGCTCCACCAGATCGCCGCGCCAGCTGCGCAGCATCGGCCACAGGGCCGCCAGCGAGAACACGATCGGGCCCGACGCGGCCAGCCAGCCCAGCGCCGGCTGCCGCCAGAACACGCAGTTGCCCACGCTCATCAGCACCCAGGCCAGCCACAGCAGGCCATGCCAGGGGCGCAGGCGAAAGGCGTCGTCGAACAGCGCGCAGGCCAGCAGCCACATCACCACCGGGTTGCCGTTCATCAAGGCCTGCAGCGGCCATTGCCAGGGCAGCAGCTGGCCCTGCGCGGCCAGCGCGGCCTGCGGTGCCTGCAGCGCATAGGCTGCCGCGCCGATGCACATGGCCAGGCCCAGGCGGGTGGCGGTCTGGCCCGGCACATGGGCCAGCCGCCAAGCCAGCAGACCCATCAGGCCACAAAGCCACCGCGCAGGCCGGCCTCGATCAGCAAGGCCATCGGCTGGGGCATGGTGGGTGGGTGGGCGGGTGGGTGGGCGCCGGCGGGCGGTGCGGCTCAGCCGGCGCCGCGCGGGCCCAGCGGCTGCCGGCGCTGCGCGCACCGGCGGGTCACTGCACCGGCCCCTTCAGCCCGGCGGGCATGGGCAGGGCCATCACCTCGATGCCCTCGTCGGCCAGCTCGGCGCGCTGCTCGGGCGTGGCCTGGCCGCGGATGCCGCGGTGCTCGGTTTCGCCGTAGTGGATGCGCCGAACTTCTTCAGGGAACCGTTCGCCCACGTCCACCGTGCTGTCGAGCACATGCTTCACGGCCTGCAGCCACAGCGCCTGCAGCGCGGCGGGGGGCTGGTGGCCGGCCGCTGCGGCGGCCGCACCGGCAGCCGGCGCGGGTGGCGCGGCAGCCGTGGTGCCGGCCGCGGCCGGTTCGCGTGCACCCGAAAGATTCAGCCGCGGCGCGCTCGGGCGGCGCGAGATCAGCCGGTCGGCGCACAGCGGGCATTCGAGCAGGCCGCCCGACAGCTGGGCCTGGAAGTCGTCTTCCGAGGCGAACCAGCCTTCGAAGCCATGGCCATGGGCACAGCAGAGGTCAAGCACCTTCATCGTGGTGCCATTATCGGCCCGGCCGTTTCAGGCCGTGGCTTGCCAGGCGAGTTGCCAGGCGCCGGCCTGCCAGCGCTGCAGCCATTGCAGGCCGATCAGGGTCTTGGCGTCGGTGATCTCGCCGCGGGCGGCCAGCGCGTCGAGCTCGGCCACGCCGAGCAGCAGCAGGTCGATGTGCTCGCCGTGGTCGAGCTGGCGCTCGCCCAGGCTGAGGCCGCGCGCAAACCACAGCTCGATGCCTTCGGTGGAGTAGGCGCAGGCGTTGTGGATCAGCCCGGCCCGCGCCCATTCGGCGGCGCGGTAGCCGGTTTCTTCGGCCAGCTCGCGCTGGGCGCAGGCCAAGACGCTTTCACCGGGGTCGAGCTTGCCGGCCGGAAACTCGATCAGCACCCGGCCGAGCGGGTAGCGAAACTGCCGCTCCATCACCAGGCGGCCATCGTCGAGCAGCGGCACCACCATCACCGCGCCAGGGTGCACGATGTACTCGCGCGTGGCGGGCTCGCCGGTGGACAGCGTGATCGTGTCGCGGCGCACCTGCAGCAGGCGGCCGTCAAACACGCGCTCGCCCTGGCTGAAATGCTCCACCAGGTGCGGCTCGCAGCCTGGCTGCGGCGGCGGCGCGCCGCGCTCAGTCATCGCGGCCACGGCGCAGATAGCGCCAGGTGAAGCCGGGAAAGGCGAAGGTCAGCATCAGGCACAGCGCCACGGCGTAGAACGGCCAGCCTTGCGGGCTGCGCTGGCCGATGCGGGCCTCGATCAGCATGCCCACGCCAACGGTCAGGCCGGTGAGCAGCAGCAGCTCGAGCAGGCGCCAGCCCAGCGCCTTCTTCGGCCGCAGCGGGCCCAGCAGCAGCACACGCTCGCTGAAGAACGGCAGGTTGGCGGTGACAAAGCCCAGCAACAGCAGCAGCCAGACGGCCAGGGTGCTGTTCATGGCCGAGCCCCTGCAAGCGCCAACACCCGCCGGACAGCCGCCGCGATACCGGCCCGGGCGGCGCGCCGGCGCCGGCCCGCTGCAGGTGTGGCGCCGAAGGCGTGGCGGGCGGGGATCAAGTCGCCAGCGCGCGCAGGATGGCGTCGCGGCACATGCCCATCAGACCACCCGGCAGCAGGCCGAAGCCCAGCACGGCCGCACCATTGAGTGCCAGCAGCGCGCTGATGCCGCTGCCGCGCACCGGGCGCGAGGCATCGGTGGGGGCATCGAAGTACATCACCTTCACCACCCGCAGGTAGTAGAAGGCGCCGATCAGGCTCAGCAGCACCGCCGCCACGGCCAGGCCGATGTAGAACGGCAGGTTGGTGGTGATCAGCGCCTGCAGGATGGCCAACTTGGCGTAGAAGCCCACCATCGGCGGCAGGCCGGCCAGCGAGAACATGAAGATCGACATCATGCCGGCCAGCCACGGCGAGCGCTTGTTGAGGCCGGACAGATCGGAGATCTCCTCGGCCTCGAAACCCTGGCGGCTGAGGAACATGATCAGGCCGAAGGTGCCCAGCGTGGTGATCACGTAGGTCACGGCATAGAACATCGCCGACGAGTAGGCGTTGCCGGCCGACAGCGTGTTGTTGTTGACCACGCCGGCGGTCATGCCCAGCAGCATGAAGCCCATCTGCGAGATGGTGGAGTAGGCCAGCATGCGCTTCAGATTGGTCTGCGCAATGGCCGCCAGGTTGCCCACCACCAGCGAGCACACCGCCAGCACCACCATCATCTGCTGCCAGTCGACCGCCAGGCCCAGCATGCCCTCCACCAGCAGGCGGATGGTGATGGCAAAAGCCGCCAGCTTGGGCGCGCCGCCGATCATCAGCGTGACCGCCGTGGGCGCGCCCTGGTAGACATCAGGCACCCACATGTGGAACGGCACCACGCCCAGCTTGAAGGCCAGGCCGGCCACCACGAAGACCACGCCGAAGGTCAGCACCGTGGCGTTAATGCGGCCGGTGCCGATGGCAGCGAAGACCTCGTTGATCTCGAGAGACCGGGTGGCGCCGTACATCATCGACAGGCCGTAGAGCAGGAAGCCCGAGGCCAGCGCGCCCAGCACGAAGTACTTCATGGCCGCCTCGGTGGACACGCCATGGTCACGGCGCAGCGCCACCAGCGCATACAGCGACAGGCTCATCAGCTCGAGGCCGATGTAGACCACCAGGAAGTTGTTGGCCGAGACCATCACCGCGATGCCCAGCAACGCAAACAGCGACAGCGAGAAGAACTCGCCCTTGAGCATGTCGCGTGCGGCGATGTAGGGCTGCGCGTAGGCGATCGACACCATCGTGGCCACCACCGCGAAGAAGGCCAGCAGGTGCCCCATCGGGTCGCTGACCATCATGCGCTGCATGCCGTACACGGTGGCGCCGTCGTTGTAGTACGCCAGGTGCATGGCGGCCACGGCGGCCAGGCCCAGCTGGGCCAGCCAGAAGGTGGGGCGGCGCTGCTCGTCGGTGACGAACAGGTCGAGCATCGCCACGGCGCAGGCCACCAGCAGCAGCAGCGCCTCGGGGTAGACGACGAGCCAGTTCATTGCATTCATGTTCTTGGGTCCTGGTGCTGAAGCTGGGCCGAACTCATTGCAGCTTGGAGGCGGCCACGTGCTTGAGCAGCTCGGTCACCGAGGTGTGCATCACGTCGGTGAAGGGCTTGGGATACACACCCATCCACAGCGTGGCGATCGCCAGCACCGCCATCAGCAAAAACTCGCGGGCGTTCAGGTCGGTGAGCTGGCGCACCTCGTCGTTGGTGATCGGGCCGAAGTACACGCGCTTGTACATCCACAGCGTGTAGGCGGCACCGAACACCAGCGCGGTGGCAGCCAGCGCACCCAGCCAGAAGTTCACCTTCACCGTGCCCAGGATCACCATCCACTCGCCGACAAAGCCGCCGGTGGCCGGCAGGCCGCAGTTGGCCATGGCGAAGAACAGGGCGAAGGCCGCGAACTTGGGCATGGTGTTGACCACCCCGCCGTAGGTGGCGATGTCGCGGCTGTGCACCCGGTCATAGAGCACGCCGATGGCCAGGAACATGGCACCCGAGACGAAGCCGTGGCTGATCATCTGCACGATGGCGCCCGAGACGCCGAGCTCGTTGAAGACGAAGAAGCCCAGTGTCACGAAGCCCATGTGCGCGATGGACGAATAGGCCACCAGCTTCTTCATGTCCTGCTGCACCAACGCCACCAAGCCGATGTAGATCACCGCGATCAGGCTCAGGGCGATGATGAACCAGTCGTACTCACGCGAGGCATCGGGCGCGATGGGCATCGAAAAGCGCAGAAAGCCGTAGGCGCCCAGCTTCAGCATGATGGCCGCCAGCACCACCGAGCCGCCGGTGGGCGCCTCGACGTGGGCATCGGGCAGCCAGGTGTGCACCGGCCACATCGGCACCTTGACCGAGAAGGCCGCGAAGAAGGCGAAGAACAGCAGCGCCTGCACGT
The DNA here is from genome assembly GCF_025290835.2 of Aquabacterium sp. OR-4. NCBI lineage: Bacteria > Pseudomonadati > Pseudomonadota > Betaproteobacteria > Burkholderiales > Sphaerotilaceae > Pseudaquabacterium > Pseudaquabacterium prasiolae. The sequence goes on from NZ_JAOCQD020000002.1 coordinate 39,727, forward strand.
TCAGCGGCAGCGGCAGCTTGTGCCAGGTGGCGATGTCGAAGCTGCCACCCGACTTGTAGTACAGGTAGATCAGCGCCACCAGCATCAGCAGCGAGCCGGCCAGCGTGTACAGGAAGAACTTGAACGCCGCATACACCCGGCGCGGGCCACCCCAGATGCCGATGATGATGTACATCGGCAGCAGCGTGGCCTCGAAGAACACGTAGAACAGCAGGCCGTCGGCCGCGCTGAACACGCCCACCATCAGGCCCGACAGGATCAGGAACGCGCCCATGTACTGGTGCACGCGGTCGGTGATGACCTCCCACGCGGCGATGACCACGATCACCGTGATGAACGCGGTGAGCAGCACGAACCACACCGAGATGCCGTCCACGCCCAGGTGGTAGCGCACATTGAAGCGCTCGATCCACGGCAGGTTCTCCTGGAACTGCAGCGCCGCGGTGTCGAGCTGGAAGCCCGTGATCAGCGGCAGCGTGACCAGAAAGCTGATCAGCGCGCCCAGCAGCGCCACCCGGCGCACCGTGACCGCGTTGTCGTCGCGGCCGATGGCCAGCAGCAGGATGCCGAACGCGATCGGCAGCCAGATTGAAACACTCAGAAGACCAAAGCCCATTCTTGTTCTCCGCCCTGCCCGATCAGTGGCCGGCCATGCCGGACAGCGCCGGCCACAATTGCCAGGTCAGCAGGCCGAACACGCCCAGCAGCATCACCAGGGCATACCAATAGAGGTGACCGGTCTGCACCAGCCGGGTGAGGCCGGCCACCACGCCCACCAGGCGCGCCGAGCCGTTGATCAGCAGGCCGTCGATCACCGCCTGGTCGCCGCCCTTCCACAGGCCGCGACCCAGCAGGCGCGCCCCGGCCGACAGCACATGCTCGTTGAACCAGTCGAAGAAGTACTTGTTCTCGAGCACCACGATCAGCGGCCGCAGCACGCGGGCAAACATCGCCGGGATGGCCGGCGCGACCATGTAGAACACATAGGCCGTGACCACCCCGCCCAGCGCCAACCAGAACGGCAGCGTCTGCACGCCGTGCACCGCCATGGCGGCAGCGCCATGGAAGTGCTGGGCCAGCTCGGCCATGGCCGGATGGCGCGACAGGTCGACAAAGATCGAGTCCTTGAAGAAGTCGCCGTACAGCATCGGCTGGATGGCCAGGTAGCCGATCACCACCGAAGGGATGGCCAGCAGCACCAGTGGCAGTGTCACCACCCAGGGCGACTCGTGCGGCGTGTGGTCGTGGCCATGGCCGTGGTCGTCGTGGTGATCGTCGTGCGCGTCTTCCGGCGGGAACGGCTTGTGGTGGAAGTGCTCCTTGCCGTGGAAGACCAGGAAGTACATCCGGAACGAGTAGAAGGCGGTGACGAACACCCCGGCCACCACCGCGTAGTAGGCCCAGTGCGCAGCCGGCAGACGGCTGGCATGCACCGCCTCGATGATCGAATCCTTCGAATAGAAGCCGGCGAAGAACGGCGTGCCGATCAGCGCCAGGCTGCCCAGCAGCGAGGTGATCCAGGTGATCTTCATGTGCTTCCACAGGCCACCCATGTTGCGGATGTCCTGATCGTGGTGCATGCCCATGATCACCGAGCCGGCGCCCAGGAACAGCAGCGCCTTGAAGAACGCGTGGGTCATCAGGTGGAACACCGCCACCGAGTAGGCCGAGACGCCCAGCGCCACGGTCATGTAGCCCAGCTGCGACAGCGTGGAGTAGGCCACCACGCGCTTGATGTCGTTCTGGATGATGCCCAGGAAGCCCATGAACAAGGCGGTGATCGCGCCGATCACCAGCACGAAGTTCAGCGCCGTGTCGCTCAGTTCGAACAGCGGCGACATGCGCGCCACCATGAAGATGCCGGCCGTCACCATGGTGGCGGCGTGGATCAGCGCCGAGATCGGGGTCGGACCTTCCATCGAATCGGGCAGCCACACATGCAGCGGGAACTGCGCGCTCTTGCCCATGGCGCCGATGAACAGGCAGATGCAGGCCACCGTGATCAGCATCCAGTCGGTGCCCGGGAACAGCAGCCTGGCCAGATCGTTGGCCTTGGCGAAGGTCTCGCCGTAGTTCAGCGTGCCGGCGTAGGCGGCCAGCAGGCCGATGCCCAGGATGAAGCCGAAGTCGCCCACCCGGTTGACCAGGAAGGCCTTCATGTTGGCGAAGATGGCCGTCGGCTTGGTGTACCAGAAGCCGATCAGCAGGTACGACACCAGGCCCACGGCTTCCCAGCCGAAGAACAGCTGCAGGAAGTTGTTGCTCATCACCAGCATGAGCATCGAGAAGGTGAACAGCGAGATGTAGGCGAAGAAGCGCTGGTAGCCCGGATCCTCGTGCATGTAGCCGATGGTGTAGACGTGCACCATCAGCGACACGAAGGTCACCACGCACATCATCATCGCGGTGAGACCATCGACCAGGAAGCCGACTTCCATCTTGAAGTCGCCAAGCACCATCCATTCGTACACGGTGCCCGAGTAGCGGGCGCCGTGGATGACATCGTTGAGCGTCATCACCGAGATCACCAGGGCGACCAGCACGCCCAGGATGGTGACGGTGTGCGCTCCGGCGCGGCCGATGGCCTTGCCGAAGAAGCCGGCGAGCGTGGCGCCGACCAGCGGTGCCAGCGGCACTGCCAGCAGCAGCGTGGGGTTCAGTTGTGCAGCCATGTTGTTCTACCGTGCCCCGCCTCAGCCCTTGAGCGTGTCGAGTTCGGCGACGTTGATCGTGGCGCGGTTGCGGAACAACACCACCAGGATCGCCAGGCCGATGGCCGATTCGGCCGCCGCCACCGTGAGGATGAAGAACACGAACACCTGGCCGCCCATGTCGCCCAGATAGTGCGAGAAGGCCACGAAGTTCATGTTGACCGCCAGCAGCATCAGCTCGATGGCCATCAGCAGCACGATCAGGTTGCGCCGGTTCATGTAGATGCCGATCACCGACAGCGCGAACAGCAGGCCACCCAGCGACAGGTAGTGGCCCAGCGTGATGGAACCGAGACTCATGCCTTCTTCTCCTCGCCAGCGGCGGCTGCGGCGGCGGCCGGTGCGTCGACCACGGCCGGCATCTTGACGATGCGCACGCGGTCGGCCTTGCGGGCCTTGACCTGCTCGGCCGGGTCCAGGTAGCGGCTGTCCTTGCGGCGGCGCAGCGTGAGCGCCACCGCGGCCACGATGGCCACCAGCAGCAGCACCGCGGCCAGCTGCACCGGGTACAGGTACTTGGTGTAGATCTCGATGCCCAGCAGGCGGGTGTTGCCCAGCTTGGCCAACGCGGGGTCGAGCGCCGGCGCCTCGGTGAGCCGGAAGCCGCCCATCAGCACCATGGCCATCTCGAGCGCGATCACCGCGCCGATCAGGCCGGCCAGCGGCATGTGCTTCCAGAAGCCCTCCCGGAAGTCATCCGAGTTCAGATCGAGCATCATCACCACGAACAGGAACAGCACCATCACCGCGCCCACATACACCAGCACCAGCGTGATGGCCAGGAACTCGGCTTTCAGCAGCATCCAGATGACGGAGGCGTTGGCGAACGCCAGCACCAGAAACAGGGCTGCGTGCACCGTGCTCCGCGCCGTGATGACACGGAACGAGGCGAACAGCAGCACGGCCGAGAAGAAGTAGAACAGTGCGCCAGTGGTTGTCATGGTCTTGTGCGCTTCATTTCGCGACCGAGCAGCGTGCAGCAGGCCTTGCCAGCCGATCGAGCCTGGGTCGGGACGCCACGCCGTACATCCGTACGGCGCGCATCGCCAATGCAGGATCGGCCGGCGCAGCAGCCTGGAGCGCGGCGCTCAGCGGTACTTGGCGTCGGCCTCCTTGTTGGCGGCAATGTCCTTCTCGTAGCGGTCGCCCACTGCGAGCAGCATGTCCTTGGTGAAGTACAGGTCGCCCCGCTTCTCACCGTGGTATTCGAAGATGTGCGTCTCGACGATCGAGTCGACCGGACAGCTTTCTTCGCAGAAGCCGCAGAAGATGCACTTGGTCAGGTCGATGTCGTAGCGCGTGGTGCGGCGCGTGCCGTCCTCGCGCACGCCGGCCTCGATGGTGATGGCCATCGCCGGGCACACCGCCTCGCACAGCTTGCAGGCAATGCAGCGCTCTTCGCCGTTCTCGTAGCGGCGCAGCGCATGCAGGCCGCGAAAACGCGGACTCAGCGGCGTCTTCTCTTCCGGGAACTGCACCGTGATCTTCTTGGCCCAGAAGTACTTGCCGGTGATCTTCAGGCCCTTGAACAACTCCAGCAGCATGAAGCTGGAGACGAAGTCTTTCAATGACGTCTGGGAAGCCATGGTGCTCTTACTTCCAGATGTTGAACGGGGTCTGCATCCACAGGCCCACCACCACCAGCCACACCAGCGTGACCGGGATGAAGATCTTCCAGCCCAGACGCATGATCTGGTCGTAGCGGTAGCGCGGGAACGAGGCCCGCACCCACAGGAACATGGTGACCACCACGAAGACCTTGGCCGCCAGCCAGATCCAGCCGGGGATGAAGTCAAGGAACGCAACCGGTGCCAGCCAGCCACCCAGGAACATGATCACGCACAGCGTCGAGACCAGGATCATGTTGGCGTATTCGGCCAGGAAGAACATCGCGAACGACATGCCCGAGTACTCGATCATGTGGCCGGCCACGATCTCCGACTCGCCTTCCACCACGTCGAACGGGTGCCGGTTGGTCTCGGCCAGGCCGGAGATGAAGTACACGACGAACACCGGCAGCAGCGGCAGCCAGTTCCAGCTGAGGAAGCCCAGGCCGGCCGAGGCCATCGTGCCCTGCCCCTGGCTGCTGACGATCTCGCTCATGTTCATCGAGCCGGTGACCATCAGCACCACCACCAGCGCGAAGCCCATCGCGATCTCGTAGCTCACCATCTGGGCCGATGCGCGCAGCGCGCCCAGGAAGGCGTACTTCGAGTTCGAGGCCCAGCCGGCAATGATCACGCCGTAGACCTCGAGCGAGGTGATGGCCATCAGGAACAGCAGGCCGGCGTTGACATTGGCCAGTGCCACCTCGGGGCCGAAGGGCACCACCGCCCAGGCCGCCAGCGCCGGCATGATGGTCATCACCGGGCCCAGGAAGAACAGGCCCTTGTTGGCGGCGGTGGGGCGGATGATCTCCTTGAAGATCAGCTTCACCGCATCGGCGATCGGGGTCAGCAGGCCGAACGGGCCAACCCGATTGGGGCCCGGACGCAGCTGGGTGAAGCCGATGCCCTTGCGCTCCCACAGCGTGAGGTAGGCCACCGAGATCAGCAGCGGCAGCAGCACCGCCACGATCTTGATCAGGCTCCAGACCACGAGCCACGGCGTAGCGCCGATCAGCGAGGCCCCGGCCTGGTTGAGTTGGTCGATCATGTTCAGGCTTTCTCCACCGCGATGGCGCCGAACATGGCACCGAGGGTGGCCGTCAGTGCATGGCCGGCGGGCACGCGCAGCACATTGGCGGCCAGCGTGGCGTCCGCCCGCGCCGGCAGCACCGCGCTGGCAGCGCCCTGGCTCAGCTTGACCCGCGCGCTGCCCTCACCCAGACCCAGCTGGGCCCACAGCGCGGTTGGCACGCCCACCACCGGCGCCTGCGCATCGGCGGTGTGCTGCAGGGCCGGGGCACGGCGCACCAGTGCGTCGGCGGCATAGATCGGCACGTCGGCAATGCGCTCAAGGCCGGTGGTCGGCGGGCTCAGGCCGATGGCGCCCGGCGCGCTGTTGTTCAGGCGTTGCGCGATGGCGGCCACATCCCCCACGGCCTCGGCGCGAACCTCTTCCACGGTTTCGTGGTTGAAGCCCTCGAGGCCGAGCAGGTTGCCCAGCACGCGCAGCACCTTCCAGGCCGGGCGGGCATCGCCCAGCGGCTTGGTGACACCGTGGAACGACTGCAGCCGCCCCTCGGCATTGACAAAGGCGCCACCGGTCTCGGTGAAGGGCGCGATCGGCAGCAGCACATCGGCGTTGTCGACCGCCGCGTCCTTGAACGAGGTAAGCGCCACCACCAGGCCGGCACCGGCCATGGCGGCACGGGCGGCGGCGGCGTCGGCGGCGTCGAGCACCGGCTCCACATCCAGCAGCAGCAGTGCCTTCATCGGCTGGCTCAGCATCTGGCCGGCGTTCAGGCCGCCGGCGCCGGGCAGCGCCTTGACCAGCTGCGCGCCCACGCTGTTGGCCGCCGCACCCAGGTAGCCCACGCTGGCACCGGTGTGCTCGGCAATCCACTGGGCCAGGGCCAGCAGCGTGGCGGCCTGGGGATGCTGGGCCGCCGCATTGCCCAGCAGCACAGCCTTGCGTTCACCGCTCAGCAGCGCCTGGGCGATGGCCTCGGCCTGGGCATTGACCATCGCGACCGCCGGGGCCGCCACCGACTTGGCGCTGGCAATGTAGCCCGCCACATCGGCCAGGGCCTGGGCCCAGGCGCTCGGCGCCGCGGTGAGCTGGGCCGCCACCGGCATGGCCCAGTCGTCGTGCACTGCGTTCAGGCTCAGCACCGCAGCGCCCTTGCGCGCGGCCTGGCGGATGCGCTGGGCGAACAGCGGATGGTCCTTGCGCAGGAACGAGCCAATCACGAAGGCGCAATCCAGCGTGGACAGCGCGGCGATCGGGCTGCCCAGCCACTGGGCCTGACCGGCCGGTGCCTGGTTGCTGAAATCGGCGTGGCGGGTGCGGAAGTCGATGCTCTCGCTGCCAAAGCCGCGCATCAGCTTGGCCAGCAGGTGCAGCTCTTCGACGGTGCGGTGGGCCGTGGCCAGCGCGCCGATGCCGCCCACGCCATGTTCAGCCTTCACGCGCTTCAGGCCATCGGCCACGTAGTTCAGCGCGGTGGTCCAGTCGACGGTCTGCCACTGGCCGCCTTGCTTGATCTGCGGCTGGGTGAGGCGTTGCGCGCTGTTGACGGCCTCGTAGCTGAAGCGGTCGCGGTCGGCGATCCAACATTCGTTGACGGCCTCGTTCTCCAGCGGCACCACGCGCAGCACCTGACCGTTCTTGACCTGCACGATCAGGTTGGCGCCGGTGCTGTCATGCGGGCTCACGCTCTTGCGGCGCGACAGCTCCCAGGTGCGGGCGCTGTAGCGGAAGGGCTTGCTGGTGAGCGCACCGACCGGGCAAATGTCGATCATGTTGCCCGACAGCTCGCTGTCGACCGTGCCACCGGTCATGGTGGTGATCTCGGAGTGCTCGCCACGGTGCACCATGCCGAGCTCCATCACGCCCGAGATCTCCTGCCCGAAGCGCACGCAGCGGGTGCAGTGGATGCAGCGGCTCATCTCTTCCATCGAGATCAACGGGCCCACGTTCTTGTGGAACACGACCCGCTTTTCTTCCTGGTAGCGCGAGGCGCTCTTGCCGTAGCCCACGGCCAGATCCTGCAGCTGGCACTCGCCGCCCTGGTCGCAGATGGGGCAGTCCAGCGGGTGGTTGATGAGCAGGAACTCCATCACCGACTGCTGGGCCTTGAGCGCCTTGTCGGACTTGGTGCGCACGATCATGCCCTGCGTCACCGGGGTGGCGCAGGCCGGCATCGGCTTGGGCGCCTTTTCCACATCCACCAGGCACATGCGGCAGTTGGCCGCAATGGACAGCTTGCGGTGGTAGCAGAAGTGCGGAATGGTGGTGCCGGCCGCATCGGCGGCATGCATCACCATGCTGCCTTCGGGCACCGAGACCTTCTGGCCGTCGAGTTCGATTTCGATCATTGGTTGCTCTGCTCTGCTCAGACGGCCTTCCGCCGGCCCACCTCAAGAAAGGCCAGCCCCTTCAGGGGGCGGCGAGGGACTCCGAGCGTGGGGGCCTCAGACATAAGCGGGGACGGTGCAGCTCTTGTGTTCGAGGTGGTGCACGAACTCGTCGCGGAAGTGCTTGAGCATGCCGCGCACCGGCATGGCCGCGGCATCGCCCAGCGCACAGATGGTGCGGCCCATGATGTTCTCGGCCACGTTGTCCAGCAAGGCCAGATCGTCGGCGCGGCCTTCGCCGTGCTCGATGCGGTTCACCAGGCGCCACAGCCAGCCGGTGCCTTCGCGGCAAGGCGTGCACTGGCCGCAGGACTCGTGCATGTAGAAGTAGCTCAGGCGCAGCAGGCTCTTGACCATGCAGCGCGTCTCGTCCATCACGATCACCGCACCCGAGCCCAGCATCGAGCCGGCCTTGCTGATGGAGTCATAGTCCATCGTGCAGTCCATCATCACGCTGGCGGGCAACACCGGCGACGACGAGCCACCGGGAATCACCGCCTTGAGCTTCTTGCCGCCCTTCACGCCACCGGCCAGCTCGAGCAGCTTGGCGAAGGGCGTGCCCATCGGGATCTCGTAATTGCCGGGGCGCTGCACGTCGCCCACCATCGAGAAGATCTTGGTGCCGCCGTTGTTCGGCTTGCCGCATTCGAGATAGGCCTGGCCGCCGTTGCGGATGATCCAGGGCACCGCCGCGAAGGTTTCGGTGTTGTTGATCGTGGTGGGCTTGCCGTACAGGCCGAAGCTGGCCGGGAACGGCGGCTTGAAGCGCGGCTGGCCCTTCTTGCCTTCCAGGCTTTCGAGCAGCGCGGTCTCTTCACCGCAGATGTAGGCGCCGAAGCCGTGGTGCGCGTGCAGCTGGAAGCTGTGCCGGCTGCCCAGGATGTTGTCACCCAGGTAGCCCGCGGCACGCGCCTCTTCAAGAGCCGCCTCGAAGCGATCGTAGACCTCGAAGATCTCGCCGTGGATGTAGTTGTAGCCCACCGAGATGCCCATCGCGTAGGCCGCGATGATCATGCCCTCGATGACGATGTGCGGGTTGTAGACCAGGATGTCGCGGTCTTTGCAGGTGCCCGGCTCGCCCTCGTCGGAGTTGCACACCAGGTACTTCTGCACCGGCAATGCGCGAGGCATGAAGCTCCACTTCAGGCCGGTGGGAAAGCCTGCACCGCCACGGCCGCGCAGGCCCGAACCCTTGACCTCGGCCACCACCTGGTCGGGCGTCATGCCGCCTTCAGCGGCCAGGATCTTGCGCAGCGCCTGGTAGCCGCCACGCGCCTCGTAGTCCTTCAGATGCCAGTTGCCGCCGTTCAGGCCGGCATAGATCTGCGGGTTGATGTGCCGGTCGTGGAAGCAGGTCTCCACGCCCTGGGCCTGGAACATCGAGAGATCGAGCATGGTGGGCGCGCTCACTTGGCCTGGGCCTTCAGGTGATCGACCAGCGCGTCGAGCCGGTCATTGCTCATGAAGCTGACCATCTGGCGGTCATTGACCAGGGCCACCGGCGCGTCGGCACAGGCGCCCAGGCATTCGCACTTGGCCACGGTGAACAGGCCGTCGGGCGTTGTGCCGCCGTCTTCAATGCCCAGCTTCTTCAGCACATGCTCGAGCGCCTGCTGGCCGTCGCGCAGCTGGCACGGCAGATTGGTGCAGACGTTGAGCTTGTAGCGCCCCACCGGGCGCTGGTTGTACATGTTGTAGAAGGTGGTGACCTCGCGCACGGCGATCGGCGCCATGCCCAGGTACACGGCAATGGCCGTCTCGGCCGCACCGCTGACCCAGCCTTCTTCCTGCTGCACGATGGCCAGGCAGGCCATCACGGCCGACTGGCGCTGCGCGGCCGGGTACTTGGCGACTTCCTTGTCGAAGCGCGCACGGGTGGCGTCCGACAGCGTGTATGTCACGGCCTGGGCCGGGGTGGCTGCTTGATTGCTCATCGATCGATCTCGCCGAACACGATGTCCATGGTGCCGATGATTGCCACCGCGTCGGCAATCATGTGGCCGCGGCTCATCTCGTCGAGCGCGGCCAGATGGGCAAAGCCCGGGGCACGGATCTTCAGGCGGTAAGGTTTGTTGGCACCGTCGCTGACAACGTAGATGCCGAACTCGCCCTTGGGGTGTTCCACCGCGGCGTAGGCCTCGCCTTCGGGCACGCGGAAACCTTCGGTGAAGAGCTTGAAATGGTGGATCAGCTCCTCCATGTTGCTCTTCATGTCGACCCGCGACGGCGGCGCCACCTTGTGGTTGGCGGTGATCACCGGGCCCGGGTTGGCACGCAGCCATTCGACGCACTGCTTGATGATGCGGTTGGACTGGCGCATCTCTTCCACGCGCACCAGATAGCGGTCGTAGGTGTCGCCGTTGACGCCCACCGGCACGTCGAAGTCCATGCGGTCATAGACGTCGTAGGGTTGCGTCTTGCGCAGATCCCACTCGATGCCCGATCCACGCAGCATGGCGCCGGTGAAGCCCAGGTTCAGCGCACGCTCGGGCGTGACCACACCGATGCCCACGGTGCGCTGCTTCCAGATGCGGTTGTCGGTGAGCAGGGTCTCGTACTCGTCCACCAAGGCCGGAAAGCGCTGCGTGAAGTCGTCGATGAAGTCCAGCAGCGAGCCCGAGCGGTTGGCGTTCAGGGCCTTGATCGCGCGCTCGTTCTTGATCTTGCTGACCTGGTACTGCGGCATGCTGTCAGGCAGATCGCGGTACACGCCACCCGGGCGGAAGTAGGCCGCGTGCATGCGCGCACCCGACACCGCCTCGTACATGTCGAACAGGTCTTCCCGCTCGCGGAAGCAGTAGATGCAGATGTTCATCGCACCGCAGTCCAGCCCGTGGCAGCCCAGCCACAGCAGATGGTTCAGCAGGCGCGTGATCTCGCTGAACATCACGCGGATGTACTGCGCGCGGATCGGCACGTCGATGCCCATCAGCTTCTCGATGGCCAGGCAGTAGGCGTGCTCGTTGCACATCATCGAGACGTAGTCCAGCCGGTCCATGTAGGGCAGCGACTGGATGAAGGTCTTGCTCTCGGCCAGCTTCTCGGTGGCGCGGTGCAGCAGGCCGATGTGCGGGTCGGCGCGCTGAATGACTTCGCCATCGAGCTCGAGCACCAGGCGCAGCACGCCGTGCGCAGCCGGGTGCTGGGGGCCGAAGTTCAGCGTGTAGTTCTTGATCTCAGCCATGTCAGTGGAGTCCGCCGTAGTTGTCTTCGCGGATGATGCGCGGCGTGATCTCGCGGGGCTCGATGGTGACCGGCTGGTAGATCACGCGCTTTTGCTCGGCGTCGTAGCGCATCTCGACATGGCCCGAGACCGGGAAATCCTTGCGCAGCGGGTGGCCGATGAAGCCGTAGTCGGTGAGGATGCGGCGCAGGTCGATGTGGCCTTCAAAAATCACGCCCACCATGTCGAAGGCTTCGCGCTCGAACCAGTTGGCGCCGCTCCAGACATCGGTGACCGAGGCCACCACCGGCAGTTCGTCATCGGGCGCAAACACCTTCAGGCGCACGCGCCAGTTCAGGCTCACGCTCATCAGGTGCGACACCACGCAGTAGCGCGGGCCTTCCCAGGGCTGGTCTTTCCAGCTGCTGAAGTCGAGCGCGCACAGGTCGATCAGCTGCTCGAACTTGAGCGACGGATCGTCGTGCAGGCGGCGCGACACGCTGAGGTAGTTGGCGGCCGCCACGGTGATCGTGATCTCGCCACGGTCGCGCTTGAAGGCCTGGATCTTGTCGCCGAGCGCGGCTTGCAGCGCGGCTTGCAGCTTGTCGAGACGTTGCGTCATGGATGCGTGAACCCGGATGCGTCAGGCGCGCGCGATGGTGTTTTCGCGGCGGATCTTGGCCTGCAGTTGCAGGATGCCGTAGAGCAGCGCCTCGGCCGTGGGCGGGCAGCCCGGCACGTAGACATCCACCGGCACGATGCGGTCGCAGCCGCGCACCACCGAGTAGCTGTAGTGGTAGTAACCGCCGCCATTGGCGCACGAGCCCATGCTCAGCACCCAGCGCGGCTCGGCCATCTGGTCGTACACCTTGCGCAGCGCCGGGCCCATCTTGTTGCACAGCGTGCCGGCCACGATCATCAGGTCGCTCTGGCGCGGACTGGGGCGAAACAGCATGCCGAAGCGGTCGATGTCGTAGCGCGCCGCGCCGGCGTGGATCATCTCCACCGCGCAGCAGGCCAGGCCAAAGGTCATCGGCCACAGCGAACCGGTCTTCGACCAGTTGATCAGCTTGTCGACCGAGGTGGTGACGAAGCCTTCCTTCAGAACGCCTTCGATGCCCATGCGTATTGTCCTTTTGGTCTTGTACCCAACGTTGCGCGTGTGCGGCCGGGGCCGGTCACTCCCAGTCGAGAGCGCCCTTCTTCCATTCGTAGACGAAGCCCACCACCAGGATGGTCAGGAAGATCATCATCGCCCAGAAGCCTGACGCACCGATGTCGCGCAGCGAAACCGCCCACGGAAACAGAAAGGCGATTTCCAGGTCGAACAGGATGAACAGGATGGCCACGAGGTAGTAGCGCACGTCGAACTTCATGCGCGCGTCTTCAAAGGCCTCGAAGCCGCACTCGTAGGGCGAGTTCTTCTGCGGATCGGGCCGCTGCGGGCCGAGCAGGAAACCCAGCACCTGCGGCGCAATGCCGACAAGCGTGCCGACCAGGATGAACAGGATGACAGGGAGGTACTGTTGCAGGTCCATGGTGTGCGGCGGCAGTGGTCGACAGAGATCATCCGGCCACAAAAAAGGCGCGCCTGCCCGCAGTGGTGAACCGCCCGCGACAGCGCGCCGCGCCTGCACCCGGCAACAGCGGCCGGTGCGTGCAAACCAGGGGCCGGATGAAGCCCTGGCCTGCCTAGAAATCCGATGGTGCCGTCGGCGAGACTCGAACTCGCACAGCTTTCGCCACTACCCCCTCAAGATAGCGTGTCTACCAATTTCACCACGACGGCATCGTGGGGCCCGTTGCCCCGCTTGACCGTTCAGCTTGCGTGAGGAATTGCTCGCTGAACAGCCGCAGATTCTATATCGAAGATTGCTGGCTTCTTGGGGTTTGCGCGAATGCTTGATGACAAACAGTCGCAAGGCATAGCCCGGGCACCTGCGGCGCCGGCCCTGCCTGGCCCATCACTTGGCCGGAATGCCACCCACGGCCGAGGCCGCAGCGGCCGGCACGGCCGAGGCTGCGGCCGCCGCACTGGCGGCCGGCGCCGCACGGTCGAGCACGCTGGTGCCGCTGCTCACACGGCCGGCCGAGACGCTGTTGGACAGAAGGGCCAGCAGCAGCGTGCAGATGAAAAACACCGTCGCGCACACCGCCGTGCTGCGCGACAGGAAGTTGGCACTGCCGGTGGCACCGAACAGGCTGCCCGAGGCGCCGCTGCCGAACGAGGCGCCCATGTCGGCGCCCTTGCCGTGCTGCACCAGCACCAGGCCGATCATGGCCAGTGCCGCCACGAGTTGCAGCACCTGCACCAGGTTGATCCAGATAGTCATGTTCTTGGTTCTCCAAAGGTCTCGCCCGGGCGTCCTGGCGCCTCGGGCCACAAGCGCTTGAGCGCGTCAGCCGGCGGCGCGGCAGATGGCCACGAAATCCGCCGACTTGAGGCTGGCACCACCGATCAGGCCACCGTCGATGTCGGGCTGGGCCATCAGCGTGGCGGCGTTGTCGGGCTTCATGCTGCCGCCGTAGAGGATCTTCATGGCGTCGGCCTGCGGCGTGGCGGCACGCAGTTGCGCGCGCAGCAGCGCGTGCACGGCCTGCGCCTGCTCGGGCGTGGCCACCTTGCCGGTGCCGATGGCCCACACCGGCTCGTAGGCCACCACCATCTCGCCAACGCAGTGCGCCAGCGTGTGGATCACGGCCGAGAGCTGGCGCTTGACCACCAGCTCGGTCTCGCCGGCCTCGCGCTGCGCCAGGGTCTCGCCCACGCAGACGATGGGCGTGATGCCGCGGCCCAGCGCGGCCTTGGCCTTGTCGGCCACCAGCTGATCGGTCTCGGCGTGGTACTGGCGGCGCTCGCTGTGGCCCACGATGGCATAGCGGCAGCCGAACTCGGCCAGCATGGCCGCCGACACCTCGCCGGTGTAGGCGCCCTGCTCGTGCGCGGAGCAGTCTTGCGCGCCCCAGCGCACATCGCTGCCGGCCAGCGCCACGGCGGTTTCCGACAGGTACGGGAACGGCACGCACACCGCCAGATCGCAGCCGAAAGGCCGCGCCGCGGAAATGCCGGCCAGCAGCTCGGCATTGGCCGAATGGCTGCCGTGCATCTTCCAGTTGCCGGCCACGAGTTTGCGTCGCATGGTCATGTACTCCTTCAGACGGTCCAGTCGAGCACGATCTTGCCGACGTGCCTGCTGGACTCCATCAATGCATGGGCGGCCGCTGCCTGGGCCGCCGGGAACACGGTGTGGATCACCGGCCTGACCTGGCCGGACTCGATCAGCGGCCACACCCTGGCGCGCAGGGCCGCCGCGATGGCGCCCTTGAACGCCACCGGACGCGGCCGCAGCGTGCTGCCGGTGATGGTCAGCCGCCGGCGCAGCAGGTCGCCGGCATTGAAGCCGCTCTGGACGCCGCCCTGCACCGCAATGATCACGATGCGGCCGTCGTCGGCCAGACAGGCCACCTCACGCGCCACGTAGTCGCCGGCCACCATGTCGAGCACCACGTCGGCACCCCGGCCAGCGGTGGCGGCCTTGACCTCGGCCACGAAGTCCTGGGTCTTGTAGTTGATGCCGACATCGGCACCCAGGGCCACGCAGGCCGCCACCTTGTCGTCACTGCCGGCGGTGACCAGCACCTTCGCGCCGAAGGCCTTGGCCAGCGCGATCGCCGTGACGCCGATGCCCGACGAACCGCCCTGCACCAGCAGCGTCTCGCCGGCCTGCAGGCCGCCACGGTCGAACACGTTGGACCAGACGGTGAAGAAGGTCTCCGGCAGCGCCGCCGCCTCGATGTCGCTCAGGCCGGCCGGCACCGGCAGGCACTGGGCGATCGGGGCGGTGCAGCGCTGGGCATAACCGCCGCCAGCCACCAGGGCACAGATGCGGTCGCCCAGGCGCCAGCCGGCAGCCGCCAGCTCGGCCGCATCACCCCCGACGATGGTGCCGGCGATCTCCAGACCCGGCAGATCCGACGCGCCGGGCGGGGGCGCATAGGCGCCCTTGCGCTGCAGCACGTCGGGCCGGTTGATGCCCGAGGCCGTGACCTGCACCAGCAGCTCACCCGCCGCCGGCACCGGATCGGGCCGGGTGGTCTCGACCAGCACGTCGGGCGCACCAAAGCCCCGGATCTCGATCGCGCGCATGGTCTGGGCTCCTGCGTCAAGGGGTCAGCAAGTCGGGTGGCGGCGCAGCGGGCTCAGGGCTGCTGCGAGTGCGGGTCGCGGCCCTGGCCGTCGGCCGGTGCGCCTTCGCCGCCGGCGGCGTTGTCGCCGGCCTCGCGCGGTGCCTGCTCGGCACGCTCGGGGCGGTCACCACGGTCGCTGCGCTCGCGGCGCGGGCCACGGTCGCCACGGTCGCCACGCGGGCCACGGTCGTTGCGGTCACCGAACTCGCGGCGCGGGCGCTCGAAGCGCTCTTCCTCGTAGCCCTCGGGCTTCTCGAGCAGGGCCTTCAGGCTCAGCTTGATGCGGCCCTTCTCGTCGGTCTCGAGCACCTTGACCTTCACGACCTGGCCTTCCTTGAGGAAGTCTTCCACGCGCTCGACGCGCTGGTGGGCGATCTGGCTGATGTGCAGCAGGCCGTCCTTGCCGGGCAGGATGTTGATCAGCGCGCCGAAGTCCAGGATCTTGGTGACCGGGCCTTCGTAGATGGCGCCCACCTCGGCCTCGGCCGTGATGTCCTCGATGCGCTTCTTGGCGATCGCGGCCTTGTCGGCGTCGGTGCTGGCGATGGTGATGGTGCCGTCTTCGCCGATGTCGATCTGGGTGCCGGTCTCTTCGGTCAGCGCACGGATGGTGGCGCCGCCCTTGCCGATCACGTCACGGATCTTCTCGGGGTTGATCTTCATCGTGTACAGGCGCGGCGCGAACTGGCTCACGTCGGCCTTGGCCTCGCCCATGGCTTCCTGCATCTTGCCCAGGATGTGCATGCGCGCTTCCTTGGCCTGGGCCAGCGCCACCTGCATGATCTCCTTGGTGATGCCCTGGATCTTGATGTCCATCTGCAGGGCGGTCACGCCGGCGGTGGTGCCAGCCACCTTGAAGTCCATGTCGCCGAGGTGATCCTCATCGCCCAGGATGTCGGTCAGCACCGCGAAGCGGTTGCCTTCCTTGATCAGGCCCATGGCGATGCCGGCCACGTGGGCCTTCATCGGCACGCCGGCGTCCATCAGCGCCAGACAGCCACCGCACACCGAGGCCATGCTGGAAGAACCGTTGGACTCGGTGATCTCGGAGACCACGCGCACCGTGTACGGGAACTCGTCCTTGGGCGGCAGCAGCGGCACCAGGGCGCGCTTGGCCAGACGGCCGTGGCCGATCTCGCGGCGCTTGGGGCTGCCCACGCGGCCGGTTTCGCCGGTGGCGAACGGGGGCATGTTGTAGTGGAACAGGAAGCGGTCCTGGTACTCACCGGCCAGCGCGTCGATCTTCTGCGCGTCCTGCTCGGTGCCCAGCGTGGCGATCACCAGGGCCTGGGTCTCGCCTCGGGTGAACAGCGCCGAGCCGTGGGTGCGCGGCAGCACGCTGTTGCGGATCTCGATCGGGCGCACGGTGCGCGTGTCGCGGCCGTCGATGCGCGGCTCGCCGGCCAGGATCTGGCCGCGCACGATGCGCGCCTCGATCTCGAACAGCAGGCCTTCGACGGCCACGCTGTCAAAGGCCTGGCCATCGGCCTTGAGGGCGGCCAGGGTCTCGCTGGTGGCTTCGCGGCAGGCCTGGGTGCGGGCCTGCTTGCTGCGGATCTGGTAGGCGGCGCGCAGCTTGGGCTCGGCCAGCTCGGTGACCTTGGCGATGAAGGCTTCGTCCTTGGCCGGGGCCGTCCATTGCCACTCGGGCTTGCCGGCGTCGCGCACCAGCGCGTTGATCGCGCTGATGGCGATCTTGCCCATGTCGTGGCCGAAGACCACGCCACCCAGCATGATTTCTTCAGACAGCTGGTCGGCCTCGGATTCCACCATCAGCACGGCGGCTTCGGTGCCGGCCACGATCAGGTCGAGCTTGCTGTCGGCCAACTGGGCACGGCCCGGGTTGAGCACGTATTCGCCGTTGATGTAGCCCACGCGCGCGGCGCCGATGGGGCCGTTGAACGGGATGCCCGACACCGACAGTGCGGCGCTGCTGGCGATCAGGGCGGCGATGTCGGCCTGCACCTCGGGGTTCAGGCTCAGCACGTGCACCACGACCTGCACTTCATTGAAGAAACCTTCGGGGAACAGCGGACGGATCGGGCGGTCGATCAGGCGGCTGGTCAGGGTCTCGAGCTCGCTCGGGCGGCCTTCACGCTTGAAGAAGCTGCCGGGGATGCGGCCCGCGGCGTAGGTCTTCTCGATGTAGTCGACGGTCAGCGGAAAGAAGTCCTGGCCCGGCTTGGCTTCCTTGCGTGCCACCACGGTGGCCAGCACCACGGTGCCGTCGATGTCGACGATGACGGCGCCGCCCGACTGGCGCGCCACTTCGCCGGTTTCCATCGTGACCTGATGCGGGCCCCATTGGAAGGTCTTGGTGACTTTGTTGAACATGCTCATGTGTGCGTCTCCGGTGAGAACTGGCGCGCTTGCGGTGGCGCCGATGGGAACCGGGAGTTCGTGCTGCCGTTCACGCGTCTGGCGGGATGCCATTCCAGTGATGCCCCGATCGCGAATCGCTGCGGAGGACGCCGTTGGAATGACACAGCACTGCCGATACGGCACGTGGCGGCGGGGTCTCGGACTCCAAATGACGAAGAGCCTGTGCTGGGCGACAGTGCACCAGACAGGCTCTCGTGTTCATTGTGCGCTTACTTGCGCAGGCCGAGCTTCTGGATCAGCGCGGTGTAGCGCTCGGGGGCCTTGCCCTTCAGGTAGTCGAGCAGCTTGCGGCGGCGGCTCACCATCTTCAGCAGACCACGGCGGCCGTGGTGATCCTTCAGATGGGTCTTGAAGTGGGGCGTCAGGTCGTTGATGCGGGCGGTCAGCAGGGCCACCTGCACCTCGGGGCTGCCGGTGTCGGCGGTGCCACGGGCATTGGCCTGGACGATTTCTGCGCGGTCGAGTTTGGCCACGGTCATGTGCGTTTCCTTCGTTGTCATGGAAACCGCCGGGCCGGCGCTGCGGGACGGCAAGCCCCGTATTGCGCCAGGCGGTTTCCGAGTGCCCTTGAAGCGCCCGGCTCTTGCGTGATCCGTGGCGTGCTTCGCAGGCGTTTTAACTTGCGGTCACAGGTGAAACCGACCCGTGCCGTGCCTTTGCTCCACCCAACCGAGGCTAGGCGAAACCCGCAGAGTATAGCGCAGCACGCAGGCGCGCCACGCCGTCGTCGATGCGGGCCAGGTCACGCGACGCGAAGCACCAGCGCAGCCAGCCCTCGCCCTCGGGGCCGAAGGCGCTGCCGGGCGCCAGGCCCAGGCCGTGCTCGGCCACCAGGTGCTTGGCAAAGGCCAGCGAGTCGCCGGCGCCGGGCGGCCTGAACCAGGCGTACATGCCGCCCAGCGGCAGCGCCGAGCTCACGCCCGGCAAGGCGGCCAGCGCCGGGCACAGGCGGTCGCGCCCGGCCTTCAGCCGCGCCACCAGCGGCGGCACGAACTGCCCGGCGATGGCCATGGCCGCCAGCCCGGCGCGCTGCACGAACACCGGCGCGCAGGAGCTGTTGAACTCGAGCAGCTTGCCCATCGCCTCGAGCCCGCCGCGCGGCAGCACCAGCCAGCCCAGACGCCAGCCGGTCATCAGGAAGGCCTTCGAGAAACTGCCCACCACCACCAGGCGGTCATCGGGCGTGGCCAGGTCCAGAAAGCTGGGCGCCGCCTGGCCCGGCCCGAACCAGATGCGGTCGTAGACCTCGTCGGCCACGATCCAGGTGCCGGTGCGGCGGCAATGCTCGAGCAGGGTCTGCTGCTCGGCGCGGGTCAAGGTCCAGCCGGTGGGGTTGTTGGGCGCGTTGAGCAGCAGCACCCGGGTGGCCGGCGTCACCGCCGCCAGCAGGCGCTGCAGGTCGAGCTGCCAGGCGCCCTGCGCATCGGGCGCCAGCGGCACGCGCGTCACCCGCGCTCCCAGGATGGCGGGCTGGGCCGGCAGATTGGGCCACACCGGCGTGACCACCACCACCTCGTCGCCATCGCCCACCAGCAGCTGCATCGCCAGCATCAGCGCATTGACACCCGACGAGGTGACGGCGATGCGCTCAGGCCCCGGGTCGCCATGCAGGCCGGCCACATAGACCCGCAGGGCCTCGCGCAGCTCGGCCAGGCCCAGGTTGTGGCTGTAGAAGGTTTCGCCGCGGGCGATCGACTCGCTGGCCGCCTGGCGGATCTCGGGCGGCGTGACCTCGTCGGATTCGCCGAACCAGAAGGCCAGCACATCGCTGCGGTGCAGCCCGGCATTGGCCACTTCGCGGATGCGGCTGCCCGGCAGGCCGGCGATGGTGGGGCGCAGGTCGATCATGCGGGGCTTACTCCGGCCGGGTCATGCGGCAAGTGTGGGGCAGTTCCATGGCGCGGGCATCGAAGCGGCGCACGGTGCGAAAGCCGTAGCCCGAGCCTTCGACATCGTGCTTCACACCCGGCGCGCCGGCCTTGTCCATCATGCTCACCACCAGCGGCTGCTGGAACTGGTGATCGGCCGCACGCATGCTGCCGCTGTGCACGCCGCCCAGCGTGGCGCCGTCGTAGGCCAGGCCTTCCAGCGCGCGGGCCACGGCCGTGGGGTCGGCGCTGCGGGCCTTCTCGATGGCCTGCACCAGCAGCTCCACCAGGGTCTGCATGCGGGCATGCAGGTAGTCGTCGCGCGGATCGGGAAAGCGCTTGTGGAAGGCCGACACCAGGGCCTCGCTGGGCGCGTCGCCCAGGTTCGGGTGCCATTCGGCCACCGCCAGCACGGCGCCCACGCCGGCATCGCCCAGCGCCGCCGGCGCGCCCAGCGCATTGGCATAGAAGGTGTAGTACTTGAGCGGCACGCCCAGCTCGCGCGTGGCCTTGACCAGCAGCGTGAGGTCGTTGCCCCAGTTGCCGGTGATCACCGCCTGCGCACCACTGGCGCGGATCTTGGTGGCGTAGGGCATGAAGTCCTTCACCCGCCCCATCGGGTGCAGCTCGTCGCCGACGATCTCGATGTCGGGCCGGCGCGCGGTGATGGCCGCCCTCGCCTGCCGGCCCAGCTGCTGGCCGAAGCTGTAGTCCTGCCCGATCAGGTAGACCTTCTTCAGCGCCTTGTCGTCCTGCAGCACGCTCATCAGCGCGGCCAGGCGCATGTCGGCATGGGCGTCGAAGCGGAAGTGCCAGAAGCTGCAGCGGTCGTTGGTGAGCGAGGGCTCCACGGCCGAGTAGTTCAGCAGCACGGCGCGGCGTTGCGGCTCGCGCTCGTTGTGCTTGTTCAGCGCCTCGACCAGCGCGCTGGCCACACCGGAGCTGTTGCCCTGCAGCACGAAGCCGATCTGGCGGTCGGTGGCGTTTTTCAGCAGCGACAGCGCCTCGTCGGCCTGGCCCTTGCTGTCCATGCGCACCAGCTCGAGCTTGCGCGCGCCCCCGGCGGCGGCCGGCAGCTTGACGCCGCCGCGGGCATTGACGCGTTCGGTGGCCCACAGCAGGTTGCGGAACACCGCCTCGCCGGCATTGGCGAAGGGGCCCGACAGGGCCTCGATCAAGGCCAGCCGCAGCGGCTCGGACGGGGGCGGCGCCGATGCACCGGCGGTCTGCGCCGCCACGGGCAGGACCCACGCAGCCCAGGCCGCCATCACACCCAGGGCCATGCGCCGACGGGCGCCACGAAAACATGCATTCATCTCAACAACACTCAGGGTCACAAAAAAAGGGGATGGCTCCGCTGCCGGGGCGCCGACGCACAGCGCATGCGGCCCGCGCGCTGCAGCGCCGCCTCAACCAGCCTGATCGAGCGGCCAGCGCGGCTTGACGTCAAAGGCGTAGTCGCAGCTGGCCTGGGCGCAACCGGCCTGCAGTCGCATGGCGGCGGCCAGCGCGATCATGGCGCCGTTGTCGGTGCACAGTGACAGCTCGGGGTAGTGCACGCGCAGGCCGCGGCGCGGCGCTGCCGCGTTCAACTGCTCGCGCAAGGCACTGTTGGCGCCCACGCCGCCCGACACCACCAGGCGCTTCAGGCCGGTGTGCTTGAGCGCCGCCAGCGATTTCTTGACCAGCACCTCGACGATGGCCGCCTGGGTGGATGCGGCCAGATCGGCCCGCAGCGTCTCACCCAGGGGCTCGCCACCGGCCTGCAGCCTGCGGTGCTGGGTGAGCACGGCGGTCTTCAGGCCGGCAAACGAAAAATCGAGGTTGCCGCTGTGCAGCAGCGGCCGCGGCAGGGCGTAGGCCGCCGGATTGCCGCTGAGCGCCAGCCGCGACAGCGCCGGCCCGCCCGGATACCCCAGGCCCAGCAGCTTGGCGCTCTTGTCGAAGGCCTCGCCGGCGGCGTCGTCGATGGTCTCGCCCAGCAGTTCGTAGCGGCCCACGCCTTCCACCCGCATCAGCTGGGTGTGACCGCCCGAGACCAGCAGCGCGACGAACGGAAACTCGGGCGCATCGGCCGACAGAAACGGCGACAGCAGATGCCCCTCGAGGTGGTGCACGCCCAGCGTCGGCTTGCCCAGCGCCGCGGCCAGTGCGCAGGCCACGCCAGCCCCCACCAGCAGGGCGCCGGCCAGGCCCGGACCGCGGGTGAAGGCCACCACGTCCACCTCGGCCAGCGTGGCACCGGCCTCGGCCAGCACCTGGCGGGCCAGCGGCAGCACGCGGCGGATGTGGTCGCGCGAGGCCAGCTCGGGCACCACGCCGCCGTAGGCCTCGTGCATCTGCACCTGGCTGTGCAGCGCATGCGCGCGCAGCACCGGCAGCCGTGCCGCGCTGCCGTCCGGCTGGGCACCCGCGCTGACCAGGGCCACGCCGGTCTCGTCGCAGGAGGATTCGATGCCCAGCACATTCATGGGGCGCGAGTGTAGGGGCTGCCGCTGGCGCACCACCCCGCGCTGCGCCAGCGTGCACGGCTTGCACCTTGCTGGCGCCCGCACCACCGCGCCAGCGCCAAAATTTCAGGCGCGAATATTGCTAACACTGCCACAGCGGCTGCTTTGATGCACCGCTTCGGCGCTCTGCCAACGAGGGCAGCACGCCGCGCGACGCGCCCGCCGGGCCCGCTTGTGGGGGCCGGTCGGTTGTCATGCCGCCTGGGGCGCGTTCCAACTCCTTCGCTTCGAAGCATCGGCGCCCGAGCTGACCCCGGGGCCAGGCTCCACACCCATGTCCAACTTCAAGACCTTCGTGCGCGCCGGGCACTGGCCTACGCTGGCTGCCTCGTTCCTGTACTTCGACTTCTGCTTCGCCATCTGGGTGCTCAACGGCGCCATGGCGCCGTTCATCAGCGACAGCTTCGGCCTGTCGCCGGCGCAAAAGGGCTTCATGATCTCGGTGCCCATCCTGGCCGGGGCCTTGATGCGCTTTCCGCTGGGCGTGCTGGCGCAGTACATCGGCCGCAAGAACGCGGCGATGGTGGAGATGGGCCTGATCGTGGCGGCGCTGGTCTTCGGCTACCTGTTCGTCAACAGCTACGACAACGTGCTGGCCATGGGCGTGCTGCTGGGCATTGCCGGCGCCAGCTTCGGCGTGGCGTTGAGCCTGGGTTCGGGCTGGTATCCGCCGCAGTACAAGGGCTTGGCGATGGGCATCGCCGGGGCCGGCAACTCGGGCACGGTGCTGGCCGTGCTGTTTGCGCCCCCGCTGGCCCAGGCCTACGGCTGGCAGACGGTGTACGGCCTGGCCGCCATGACCATGGTGTTGCCGATGGCGGTGATGTGGCTGGTGGCCAAGGAGCCGCCCGATGTCGAGCACCAGAGCTTTCGCGAGCATGTCGGCTGCCTGTTCGAGAAGGACGGCTGGGCCTTCAGCCTGATCTATGTGGTCACCTTCGGCGGCTTCATCGGGCTGGCCAGCTTTCTGCCGACCTATTTCTACGACCAGTTCAAGGTCACCAAGATCGAGGCGGGGCAGCTGACGATGCTGGCCACGCTGATGGGCTCGGCCGTGCGCGTGGTGGGCGGCTGGATCGCCGACCGCGTGGGTGGCATCCACACCCTCAGCGGCGTGCTGGTGGTGGTGGCGGCTGCGCTGGCGGCCTGCGGCTTTGCCGGGCAGTCGCTGGTGGTCACCACCTTGCTGTTCATGCTGTGCTTTGCCGCCCTGGGGGCCGGCAACGGTGCGCTGTTCCAGTTGGTGCCCCTGCGCTGGCCGCTGACCACCGCGGTGGCCGGCTCGATGATCGGCGAGATCGGCGCTCTCGGTGGCGGCTTCCTGCCCAACGCGATGGGCCTGGCCAAGCAGCACACCGGCAGCTACCTGGGCGGCTTCCTGTCGTTCACGGTGCTGGCGCTGGTCATGCTGGCGATGCTGCGCGTGGTACAGATCCGCTGGACACGCACCTGGGCCGAAAAAGGCGGCCGTGCCCGCCCAGCCTCTGCGCAGCAAGACGCCGTGCGCGCGCCGGTCAGCCGCACCGCTGGCGCCCGGCGTTGAGCCCGGCTGCCGCGTTGGCGCCCGGCTCAGCGCGGCAGGAACAGCAACCAGAACACCAGCAGCAGGTTGAACAGCAGCGAGACCACCAGCCCGGCCTTCCACAGCGCGTCGCGGTTGCGGCGCGCCAGCGGAGTGGCGCGCAGCGCCGGCAAGGGCCTCGCCGCGCCGCGCTCGAGGGCCAGCAGCAGCTCTTCAGAGGTTTCAAAGCGCTCGCGCGGCTCGCGTGCGATGGCGCGCATGACCACCCGCTCCAGCCACACCGGCAGATCGGGGCGCAGGCGGGTGGGTGCCACCGGGTCGCGGCGATAACGGGCCAGCTGGTAGGGCTCGATCTCGCCGTACGGCAGGCTGCCGGTGAGCCACTGGTACAGCGAGACGCCCAGCGCATACAGGTCGCTGCGCGCGTCGGCCGGCGCCCCCTCCCATTGCTCGGGGTTCATGTACGAGGGCGTGCCGGCACGCAGCTCGCGCTGGCTGGCCGGCTCGCGGCCGCTGAGCGCCGCGCCCAGGTCGAGCAGACGCCAGCGCCCGTCTTCGGCCAGGTGCAGATTGCCCGGCTTGATGTCGCGGTGCACCACACCCGCGCGGTGCAGGCTGGCCAGGGCCTGCGTCAGCGCGATGGCGGCCGCCACCACATCGGCCACGGCCGGCACCGGCTGGGCCGCGGCCAGCTGCTCCATGGTGCGCCCGGCATGCCAGTCGAACACGACGTAGAAGCTGGCGGCACCCGGCCGGCGCGGATGCACGTGCACCAGGCCCGGCGCCCCGCCCTCGGTCAGGCGCTGGCCCAGCCAGGCCTCGTGCGCCAACATCGTGCGCTCTTCGGCATCGGCCGCCCGGCCCGGGTGCAGCAGCTTGATGGCCACCAGCCGGCCGTCGGCCGTGTCGCGTGCCTGGTAGATGCGGTGCACGCCGTTGTCGGCCACCCGGGCGGTGATCTGCAGACCGTCCAGCAGTTGGCCGACGCGCAGGCTGTCGGGCAGCGGCAGCCGGCGTGCATCGCCCAGCTCGTCCATCAGGTCGCGGGCATCCACGCCGGTGACCCGCAGCACCAGGGCCGTGGCGTTGTCGCGCCCGCCCTTGGCCAGCGCCGCCTCCACCAGGGCCAGCGCGGCCTGCTGCGCCGAGCCCCACACCGCCAGCCGTGCGATCTCGGGCGCATCGAGCACGCCGTGCACGCCGTCGCTGCTGAGCACGAAGCAGTCGCCCAGGCGGACATCGCCTTCCACGTAGTCCACCCGCACTGCGTCGTCCAGGCCCAGCGCGCGGGTCAGGCGGCTGTGCATGCCGGCGGCGTCAAAGGCATGGTCCTGCGTCAGCAGCGTGAGTTCGGGCGGCGCGCCGTCCTCAGCGGCCTTGGCAGCGGGCCGGCACAGCCAGGCCCGCGTATCGCCCACATGGGCCACGGTGAAGGTCTGGCCGCGCAAGGCCAGCGCGGTCAGCGTGGTCAGCGCGCTGCCGTCGCGGTGGCGCGCGCGGCGGCGGTTGTGGTCCACCAGCCAGGCGTTCTGCGCCGAGATCAGGCGGTCGAGGCTGACCGTCGTCTCCCAGGTGGCGGGCGTGGCGAAAAAGTCGTTCAGCAGCACGGCCACGGTGGCCTGCGCCGCCTCGCCGCCCAGCCCGCCGGTGGACACGCCATCGGCCACGGCCGCCAGCACGCCGCGCCCGGATTCGGCAGCGATGTGTGCCCCGGCACGGTCTTCGTTGTGCGTGCGCGGCCCGGTGCTGCTGGCCTGCCCGATTTCCAGTTCAAATGCCATGCTGACATTGTCCCTGCTCGACGACGACCCGGCGCCCGCGCGCGCACGGCCTGCACGATTGGCGTGCTTCTTGCACCTTGAACCTCATGGCTGACGTCCAGCAGGCACTGCGCATCGTGGTGGTCGCACCCGACAATCTGGTGCCCGATCCTTCAGACACCTCGGCGTGGCTGGAGGCCGAGCGTTCGCGCAGCCTGCGCATCGGGCTGCTGCAGGCCGGCTACAACATCGTGGCGGTGCTGCCGGCCGACATGTTTCTGCCCGACCAGCTCGCGCAGATCCAGCCCGATCTGGTGATCGTCGATGCGCAGAGCCAGGCCCGCGACACGCTCGAGCATGTGGTGCTGGCCACCCGCGACGACCGGCGGCCGATCGTGCTGTTCACCGACGACGAGGACACCAGCCATGTGCGCGATGCCATCGCCGCCGGTGTCACCGCCTACGTGGTGGCCGGCCTGGCCACGGCGCGCATCAAGCCGGTGCTGGATGTGGCGATGGCGCGCTTCCAGGTCGAGGAATCCCTGCGCCGCGAGCTGGCCAGTGCCAAGGCCCAGCTGCAGGAGCGCAAGGTGATCGAACGGGCCAAGGGCCTGCTGATGAGCCGCCAGGGCCTGGGCGAAGAAGAAGCCTACGCACGCCTGCGCCGTGCCGCCATGGACAAGAAGCTGCGCATCGCAGAACTCGCGCAGCGCATGCTCGACGCCGCCGACCTGCTCGGCTGAAGCGCCGCGCCGGCGAGCGCCGGCGCACCCGCCGCCGCGGCGGCTCACGCCCTCCCCTCCCCCCCTCCCGCCCCCTCGCCCGTCAGGCCGCGGCCCGGCCACGAAAACCGGGCCCCCTGCCCGGCCCCTGCTTGGCCACGCCCGGGCCACCGCCCGACGGCACCGCCGCGATGCACGCCGCGCCCGCGCGCCCGCCCGTCTGCCCGGGCTCTTTGCCCAAGCATGGTGCACCGCAGCACGACCTGCGCGCCCCCATGCCCCGGCACGAGGCGCCAGGGGCGCAGGATGGCCCTGCCAGGCCAGGCACGCGGCTTGCGTTGCATTGTTCGAGAAGGTCAATGGCGACTTTCGACAGGCCCAGGTTGCGCTCAATGCCGAGCGCGCCTGCCGCCAAGGACGATGGCGTCCCCACCCGCGCAGGCCGCAAGGCCACCAGCGCTCGGTGAGGACGCTTTTTTTTGCCCGAAATTCATCGCAACAAGCCTGCCCACATGACCACCCCGCCCAAGGAATCCAGCACCATGACCCGCCGCTCCGTCATCCAGGCCGCCGCCGCTGGCGCGGCCGGCATGATCCCCGGACTGCAAAGCGCCGTGTACGCCGCCGGCTCGGACAAGCCCGAGAAGGAAGAAGTGCGCATCGGCTTCATTCCGCTGACCGACTGCGCCAGCGTGGTGATGGCCAGCGTGCTGGGCTTCGACAAGAAGTACGGCATCAAGATCATCCCCACCAAGGAAGCCAGCTGGGCCGGCGTGCGCGACAAGCTGGTCAACGGCGAGCTCGACATGGCCCACGTGCTGTGGGGCCTGATCTACGGCGTGCAGATGGGCGTGTCGGGTCCGAAGAAGGACATGGCCATCCTGATGAACCTGAACCACAACGGCCAGGCCATCACGCTGAGCAAGAAGCTGGCGGACAAGGGCGCGGTCGACGGCGCCAGCCTGGCCAAGCTGATGGCCGCCGAGAAGCGCGAATACACCTTTGCGCAGACCTTCCCCACCGGCACCCACGCGATGTGGCTGTACTACTGGCTGGCCAGCGTGGGCGTGAACCCGATGAAGGACGCCAAGGTGATCACCGTGCCGCCGCCGCAGATGGTGGCCAACATGCGCGTGGGCAACATGGACGGTTACTGCGTGGGCGAGCCCTGGGGCCACCGCGCCATCATCGACGGCATCGGCATCACCGCCACCACCACGCAAGACATCTGGAAGGACCATCCCGAGAAGGCGCTGGGCACCACGGGCGACTTTGCCAAGAAGTACCCCAACACCTGCCGCGCAGTGATCATGGCCATCCTGGAGGCCAGCCGCTGGATCGACGCCGGCCTGCAGAACAAGATGAAGATGGCCGAGACGGTGGCCGACAAGGCCTATGTCAACACCAGCGTCGATGCGATCAACCAGCGCATCCTGGGCCGCTACCAGAACGGCCTGGGCAAGACCTGGGACGACCCCAACCACATGAAGTTCTTCAACGACGGCGTGGTGAACTTCCCCTACCTCAGCGACGGCATGTGGTTCCTCACCCAGCACAAGCGCTGGGGCCTGCTGAAGGATCACCCCGACTACCTGGCGGTGGCCAAGCAGGTCAACCAGACCGAGCTCTACAAGCAGGCCGCCTCGGCGCTGAAGGTCAACCTGCCCAAGAGCGACATGCGCAGCAGCAAGCTGGTGGACGGTGTGGTCTGGGAGGGCAAGGACCCCGCCAAGTACGCCGACGGCTTCAAGGTCAAGGTCTGAGGTCCAGCGTCCTTCTGCTGCGCGGGCCCATGGCGGCCCTGCGCGACTCGCCGTACGGGTGTACGGCTGCGTTGCTCGAACCACCCTGAGCCCGCTCGCGACGAAGGCCGCTGGACCTCACCGAGCGGCCGGTATTCGTTTCTTTTCTGGAGAACTGCCATGGTCAGTGCCGTGTTCCATTCAACCTCGAGCCTGGCGCCTGCCAGCGAGACGCCAGCGCCAGCGGTGGCGGCCAAGCCCGCCGCTGCCGCCGCACCGCCCAAGGCCGCCAAGCCGGCGCGCATGCCCACCGACTGGCGCGGCATCACGCTGAGCGTGCTGCCACCCATTGCCGGCCTGGCATTGCTGGTGGGCATCTGGGCGCTGGCCACGCAGAACTCCAGCGCGTTCCCCACGCCCGCCGCCACCTGGGAGGCTGCGGTCAAGCTGTTCAGCGATCCGTTCTACAGCAAGGGTCCCAATGACCAGGGCATCGGCTGGAACATCCTGTTCTCGCTGCAGCGCGTGGCGCTGGGCTTCGGCCTGGCGGCGCTGGTGGGCATTCCGCTGGGCTTCATGCTGGGGCGCTTCGAGTTCCTCAGCCGCATGGTCAATCCGCTGATCAGCCTGCTGCGCCCGGTGTCGCCGCTGGCCTGGCTGCCGATCGGCCTGCTGGTGTTCAAGAGCGCCAACCCGGCGGCCATCTGGACGATCTTCATCTGCTCGATCTGGCCGATGGTGATCAACACCGCCGTGGGCGTGCAGCGCGTGCCGCAGGACTACCTGAACGTCGCCCGCGTGCTGAACCTCAGCGAGTGGAAGGTCATCACCAAGATCCTGCTGCCCAGCGTGCTGCCCTACATGCTGACCGGCGTGCGCCTGTCGGTGGGCACCGCCTGGCTGGTGATCGTGGCCGCCGAGATGCTGACCGGCGGCGTGGGCATCGGCTTCTGGGTGTGGGACGAGTGGAACAACCTCAACGTGGCCCACATCATCATCGCCATCTTCGTGATCGGCATCGTGGGCTTGCTGCTCGAGCAGGCCCTGGTGTCCATTGCCAAGCGCTTCTCGTTCGACGACTGATCTGACCGAAGGAAACGACCATGCCTGGATTCATCGAAGTGCAGAACGCCGAAATGGTGTTCACCACCAAGAAGGGCCGCTTCCATGCGCTGCGCGAGATCAACCTGCAGGTGCAGAAGGGCGAGTTCATCGCGCTGATCGGCCACTCGGGCTGCGGCAAGAGCACGCTGCTGAACCTGATCGCCGGCCTGACCGTGCCCACCGAGGGCGTGCTGCTGTGCGACAACCGCGAGATCACCGCCCCGGGCCCCGAGCGCGCGGTGGTGTTCCAGAACCACAGCCTGCTGCCCTGGCTGACCTGCTTCGACAACGTGATGCTGGCCGTGGAGCGGGTGTTCGGCGCCAAGGAGGGCAAGGCGCAGCTGAAGGCCCGCACCCAGGCCGCGCTCGACCTCGTGAACATGGGCCACGCCGCCAGCAAGCGCCCGCACGAGGTGTCGGGCGGCATGAAGCAGCGGGTGGGCATTGCCCGTGCGCTGGCCATGGAGCCCAAGGTGCTGCTGATGGACGAGCCCTTCGGCGCGCTCGACGCCCTCACCCGTGCCAAGCTGCAGGACGAGCTGCTCAAGATCGTGGCCCGCACCCAGAGCACCGTGGTGATGGTGACCCACGATGTTGACGAAGCCGTGCTGCTGAGCGACCGCATCGTGATGATGACCAATGGCCCGGCGGCCACCATCGGCCAGATCCTCAGCGTGGATCTGCCGCGCCCGCGCAACCGCGTGGAGCTGGCCGAAGACCCGGCCTACATGCACTGCCGCAAGGAGGTGTTGGACTTTTTGTACACCCGCCACGGCCACGTCGAGGCCAAGGCCGCCTGACCCGCTGGCCCTGGCCAGGCTGCGCCTGGCATGCCGCTTGCTGAATGTTCATCGATGCCGGCAACGGTGTCTGTCTATCTCCTCAGCAGGGCAGTCAGGCCCTTTCGTCCAACCCCTCGGTGCATCACCGGGGGGTTTTTTTCTGGGCGCCTGACTGGCATCTGCGCCACCCGCCCCCCCTTGCCGCCACCCGCACCGCCACACAGCATGCGGCGCACCGCTGCAGTGCACGCGGCATGTCTCGGCCGCAGCGTCTGCCGGCGGTCACGGCCGTGACAAGGCCGCGCACCGGCCGGCCATGACAATCCCGCCGATGGGAACCCTCTACCTCGTGCGCCACGGCCAGGCCTCGTTCGGCGCCGACAACTACGACCAGCTCAGCCCGCTGGGCTACCAGCAGTGCGAGCGCCTGGGCGAGTACCTGCGCGAGCGCGGCCTGCGCTTCGAGGCGGTGCTCACCGGCACGCTGCAGCGCCACCTGCAATCGCACGAGGCGCTGGCGCGCGGCCTGCAGGCCACGCACGAGGCGCTGCGCTGGCCGGGCCTGAACGAGTACGACAGCCATGCCGTGCTGGCCGCGGTGCACGACGGCCCGCTGTCCAGCCTGGACAAACCCACCTCGCCCGAGGGCTACAAGCAGCACTTCCGCCTGCTGCGCCAGGGCCTCCAGCGCTGGATGGACGGCGAGGTGCAACCCGCCGGCATGCCCAGCTATGCCGACTTTGCCGCCGGCGTGCAGGCCGCGCTCGACCATGTGCGGCATAACCACGCGGGCAATGTGCTGCTGGTCTCGAGCGGCGGGCCGATCAGCACCGCGGTGGCCAGGGTGCTGGGCGCCCCGTCCAGCACCAGCATCGAGCTGAACATGCAGCTGCGCAACAGCGCCCTCTGCGAGTTCTCGTTCAACCCGAAACGCCATGTGCTGGTGGCCTACAACGCCCTGCCCCACCTCGACAGCGCGGCACACCGCGGCTGGATGACCTACACCTGAGCCGTGGGCCCCGGCGGCGGCAACCACCGCTGCATGCGTGCCCACCGTCAATTGAACGATGCGTCAGGCGCCCGCCTGCGCCAAGCTCCAGCGCGGCCGATGTGCGGCCCAAGGGAGCTTGCGATGTCACTTGACACCTTCGACACGGTGCTGGGCTTTGCCGCCGTGATGCTGATGCTGAGCCTGTTCGTCACCGCGGTGGTGCAACTGGTCAGCGCCTTGCTCAGACTGCGCCACGGCAGCCTGGTATGGGGCCTGGGCCAGCTGTTCAGCCAGCTGGGGCTTGACGAGGTGCTGGCGCGCCAGCTCGCGCGCCAGGTGACCACCCAGTCGCCCGCGCTGGCCTCGCGGGCCAGCATCGGCCTGGCGGCCGGCGCCGAAGCCATCAGCCGCGACGAGTTGATCCACGCGCTCAACGACCTGGCCGCCGGCCGCCATGTGCAGGGCCTGGCGCCGCAGGTGCTGCAGTGGGTGCAGGCGCTGGTGGCGCCCAACGCAGCGCCAGCACCCGACCTGTCGGCCGTCCAGGCCGAGCTGACCAAGCTGTTCCCGGCGCAGGCTCAGGCCGCCAGCGAGGCCGTCAACCGCGCGCTGGTCACCAGCACGGCGTTGTCCACCCAGGTGGGCCTGTGGTTTGACGCCGCGATGTCGCGCACGGCCGATCGCTTCGCGCTGTTCACGCGCTATGTCACGGTGGCCCTGTCGGGCGCGGTGGTGCTGTGCCTGGGTGTCGACGCGGTGCACATCTACACCACGCTGCGCAGTGACAACAACTTGCGCAGCACCTGGGTGGCGGCCGCCGGCCCGCTGGTGACGCAGGCCGACAAACTGCTCGGCCAGACCTCGTGCAGCCAATTGCCGCTGCAGGCACTGCGCCGCCTGATCGACAACCCAGCCACCCCTGCTGACACCGATGCGGCCATCCAGAAGCAGATCGACCTGAACCCGCCGCTGCCCGACATGGCTGCCGCCCAGGCCTTGCTGGACAGGGCCGGCGCCTCGGCCCATGCCCAGGCGCTGGCCGAGGCCGAGGTCGCGAGCGCCCAGAAGTGCGTCAACAACGCACTGGCCGAGGTGAAAACCCAGTTGAAGGCGATGCAGACCACCCAGCCGCTGCTGCTGGGCAGCCCGTTGCCCCCCCCGCAAGCCGCCAGCGGGCCGGCGGCGACGGCAGCAGCAACCCGCAACGACCATCGGCTGTTCGGCGGTCTGCTGGCCTGGGTGCTGCTGTCGCTGGGGGCGCCGTTCTGGTTCAACCTGCTCAAGACCTTGAGCTCGCTGCGCCCTCTGGTGGCCACGCGCGCCGAAACCCCACCCGCGGCAAACCCGGCGCGCTGAGCGGGCTCGTGCCACAGGCCACGTTCAGACCACGTTCAGGCCGCGCGGGCGGCATGGTGTGCGGCCGACCGCGTGTGTCGCGCGTAGGCCAGCGGTCGAGCAGGCGCTGGACAGGCGCCAGTCAAGCCCCATCGGGCGCCGCAGACCGCTGCGCCAGCGCCCAGCCAATGTGCTCGGCCAGCAGCCCGTCGGCGGCCGGCAGTGCGGCCTGCAGGGCCTGGGCGATGGCGGCGTCACCGGTCTCGCGCCAGGCATTGCCCAGGGCCACCGCCAGGTTGCGCCGCCAGCGGCCGATGCCGATGCGGCGGATGGCGCTGCCTTCGGTGTGGTGCAGAAAGGCCGCCTCGTCCCAGGCCCACAGGCTCAGCAGGTCGGCGGCCGCCACGGCGGGGCGCGGGTCAAAGTCGGCCAGCGGGCTGCGGCGGGCGTACTTGTTCCATGGGCACACCAGCTGGCAGTCGTCGCAGCCGTAGATGCGGTTGCCCATCGCGGTGCGAAATTCGGGCGGGATCGGCCCGTCGTGCTCGATGCTCAGGTAGCTGATGCAGCGCCGCGCATCCAGCCGGTACGGCGCCACGATGGCCTGGGTGGGGCAGGCGTCCAGGCAGGCCGTGCACTGCCCGCAGTGCGCGCTGGCCGGTGGTGTCAGCGGCAGCGGCAGATCGATGAAGATCTCGCCCAGAAAAGCCATCGAGCCACCCTCGCGCGCCAGGGCCAGCGTGTGCTTGCCGCGCCAGCCCAGGCCGCTGCGGCTGGCCAGCTCCACCTCGAGCACCGGTGCCGAATCGGTGAACACGCGGTGGCCGCGCGGGCCCACGGCCTGCTGCAGCCGATCGGCCAGGCGCTGCAGGCGCTGGCGCAGCACCTTGTGGTAATCGCGGCCATGGGCATACAGCGAAACGCTGGCCTGCCGCGGCTGCGCCAGGCGCTCAAAGGCCACGGCCTGCCAGGCCTCGGGGCTGGTTTGCGGCAGATAGTCCATGCGCGCGGTGATCACCCGCACCGTGCCGGGCAGCAGCTCGGCCGGCCGGGCACGCTTGAGCCCGTGCGCGGCCATGTAGCCCATGCCGCCATGAAAGCCGGCCTGCAGCCAGGCCGCCAGGCCAGGCTCGGCGCTGTGCAGGTCCACGTCGGCCACCCCGATCTGGGAGAATCCCAGCGCGGTGGCCCAGGCCTGCAGTTGCGTCCACAGCGCAGGCAGGTCCAGGCCGTCGGCCGCGGCAGCCTCTGCCGTCATGCCCGCCGCCCTTGCCGATTGCCCGCCTGCCCGTGACTGCTGCGCATCCATCCCATCCCGAAACCCTGGATTGTCACTGGCCTGACGAGGCGGCCTGCGCCGCCTGGGCCGCCCGGCTGGCCGCCCTGCCGGGCCTGGCCGACTGCGTGATCGAGCTGCACGGCCCGCTGGGCGCCGGCAAGACCACCTTTGTGCGCCACCTGCTGCGCGCGCTGGGCGTGTCGGGCCGCATCAAGAGCCCCACTTACGCGGTGATGGAGCCCTACACCCTGCCCGGCGGCGGCGAGGCCGCGCACTTCGACTTCTACCGTTTCGGTGACCCGCGCGAATGGCTGGATGCCGGCTTTCGCGATGTGTTCGCCCGCCCGGGCCTGAAGATCGCCGAGTGGCCCGACAAGGCCGGCGCGTTGCTGCCGCCGCCCGACCTGCGCCTGCAGATCGAGCCGCTGGACGATTCGGCGCGCAGCGTGCAGGTGCAGGCCGGCACGCCGCACGGCCGCACGCTGCTGGCGGCCCTGGCTGCGGCCCTGATGTCAGCCCCCGGGCCTGCCGCTGCCGATGCCTCCGCCGCCGGCAGCGCCTCAGCCGGAGCCGGAGCCGGCGCGCCATGAGCGCCGGCCCGGCCCAGGCCGCCCGGCGCGGTGGCCGCCGTGGCGGCACCAGCCGCCGCGCGGCACTGGCGCACATGGGCAGCACCGTGCTGCTGCTGGGTGGCGCCGATCTGGCCTGGGGCGCGGCCATTGTGGCGGTGCGGGTGTGGCCGGCACAGGAGTACAGCCGCGTCACCATCGAGAGCGACAGCGCGCTGGCCGCCCGCATGCAGATGGCCGAGAACCCGCCGCGCCTGGTGATCGACATCGACCAGCTCGAGCTGAGCCCGGCGCTGCGCGAGCTGGTTGGCAAGGTGCGCGCCGACGACCCCTACATCGCCGGTGTGCGGGTGGGCCAGAACCAGCCGCGCGTGGTGCGCCTGGTGGTCGACCTGAAACAGGCCGTGGCGCCGCAGCAGTTCACGCTGACCCCGGTGGCCGCCTACCAGCACCGCCTGGTGTTCGATCTCTACCCGACCGAGGCGCGTGACCCGCTGCTCGACCTGGTGCGCGAGAAAGAGCGCGCCGAGGCCCAGGCCTCGCAAAGTGTCAGCGATGCGCTGGGCGACTTCATCCGCGACATCCAGCGCCCTGCCGCGGCGGGGCCCGGCCTGCCTGCCGTGCCGGCGCTGCCCGCCTCGGCTGCCGGCACCGCGGCGCTGCCCGCGCCGGCCGCACCGCCCGCCATGGCGCCGCGCCCGGGCCCCACGGCATCGGGCGCGGCGGTGGGCGCCAGTGCAACCGCCAGTGCAACCGCAAGTGCAACCGCCAGTGCACCCGCCCGCGCCACGCCGGCCCCGCCGCCGCCACTCAACAGCGACGAGCTGCGCCGCATCGACCGCCTGGTGGTGGTGGCCCTCGACCCCGGCCACGGCGGCGAAGACCCCGGTGCCATCGGCCCCAGCGGCCTGAAGGAAAAAGACGTGGTGCTGGCCATTGCGCTGAAGCTGCGCGAGCGCCTGAACAGCGTGCCCGGCATGCGCGCGATGCTGACCCGCGACGCCGATTTTTTCGTGCCGCTGCACGAGCGCGTGCGCAAGGCGCGGCGGGTGCAGGCCGACCTGTTTGTCTCGATCCATGCCGACGCCTTCATCACGCCCACGGCGCGCGGCGCCTCGGTGTTTGCGCTGTCGCAGGGTGGCGCCAGCAGCAGCGCGGCGCGCTGGATGGCCGACAAGGAGAACGCCGCCGACCTGGTGGGCGGCGTGAACACCGGCGCGGTGAAAGACAGCCAGGTGCTGCGCGCCATGCTCGACATGAGCACCGCCGCGCAGATCAAGGATTCACTGAAGATCGGCCGCGAGGTGCTCGAGCGCATCGGCAGCGTGGGCGCGCTGCACAAGCGCAGCGTCGAGCAGGCGGGGTTTGCGGTGCTGAAGGCCCCCGACGTGCCGAGCATCCTGGTCGAGACGGCCTTCATCTCCAACCCCGACGAAGAAGCCAAGCTGCGCGACGCCGACTACCAGCACAAGCTGGTGGAGGCCTTGTTCAACGGCATCCGCCGCTACTTCGCCCGTAACCCGCCGCTGGCGCGACAGCGGGTGCTGTAGAGCCGGCCCAACAAAGCCGGCATCGCGGCCTGCCGCAGGTGCTTGGGCACGGGCACGGGCCACCGAGCCTCAAGGCCAGGGCACCGGACCCGCCGGCGCGCCGAGCCCGAAGCGTCACAAGGTGTGAATGAACCGTCGCGAGCGGGCTCAGGGTGGTACGAGCAACGCAGCCGTACTGCCGTACGGCGAGTCGCGCAGGGCCGCCATGTGCCCGCGCAGCAGGTTCAATCACGGCTTGTCAGGCAGCGGCCGAGGCCCGCCGTGCCTTCCAGGCGCCGAACATCGCGATCAGGCCCGGGATGATGATCATGGCCCAGATGATCTTCGACAGATTGGTCTTCACCCACGGCACGTTGCCGAACAGGTAGCCGGCCGTCACCAGGCCCACCACCCACAGCAGGCCACCACCCACGTTGTAGAGCGTGAACTTGCCGCGGCTCATCTCGGCCACGCCGGCCACAAAGGGCACGAAGGTGCGCACGAACGGCATGAAGCGCGCCAGCACCAGCGTGATGCCGCCGTACTTCTCGTAGAACGCATGGGCCTCGTCGAAGGCCCGGCGGTTGAACCAGCGGCTGTTGTCCCACTGGAACACCTTGGGCCCCACCCGCCGGCCGATGCTGTAGTTGACCTGGTCACCCAGCACCGCAGCCGCCACCAGCAGGGCCATGGCCAGCGGGTAGTTCATCAGGCCCACACCGCACAGCGCGCCCACCACGAACAGCAGTGAATCGCCGGGCAGAAAGGGCATCACCACCAGACCGGTCTCGACAAAAACGATCAGGAACAGCAGCGCATACACCCAGCCCCCGTAGGCCTCGACGAACTCGCGCAGGTGGCGGTCGACATGGAGTATGAAATCGATCAGGGTCAGCAGTACATCCATCCCTCGATTATGGGTGCCGACACGGCACCAGCCTGTGACGACAATGCGCTGCAGGAGACAACATGACGAAGTACACAAGCAGGCGCGCGGCACTCGGTGCCGCGCTCGGTTTTCTTGCGCCCAAGGCCTTTGCCAACGATGCCGGCGTGAGCCCGCGCGAGGTGCTGTTTGGCCAGAGCGCGGTGCTCAGCGGCCCGCTGGGCGTGTCGGTGCAGGGCTACAACGCCGGAGCGCAGCTGGCCTTTGACGAAGCCAACGCCAGCGGCGGCGTGGCCGGCCGGCGCATCAGCCTGCTGACGCTGGACGACGGCCTGGCCGCCGACCGGGCGGCCGCCAACTACAAGAGCCTGCTGGCCGAGCGCGGCGTGTTCGGCTTTTTCGGCGCCGTGGGCTCGGGCACCACCGCCGCCGCCGTGCCGCTGCTGCGCGAGAGCAATGCGCCGCTGATCGGCAACTTCGCGCTGTCTGACGCGGTGCGCGAGCAGGCCGCGGGCCAGGCCTACTTTGTGCGCGCCACCTATGGCCGCGAGGCCGCGCGCCTGATGCAGCACCTGGCCACCATCGGCATCCAGCGCCTGGCGCTGGCCCATCTGGACAACCCGGGCGGCGTTGAGGTGCTGGGCCTGGTGCGTGCCGCCGCCCAGCAGGCGGGCACCGGCATCAGCGTGGTGGCCGCGGCCGCGGTGCGCAACGACGGCAGCAACCTGGTGCAGGCGGCGCAGCAGCTCGGTGCGGCCAAGGCCCAGGCACTGCTGATGTTCCTGTCGGGGCCGCCCGTGGCGCAGCTGATGCGCGCGCTCGACGAAGCCGGCGCCTCACCGGCCTGCTACGGCATGTCGGTGGTGGCGGGCGATGCGGTGGCCAAGACCCTGGGCGACAAGCTGCGCGGCCTGGCCATTGCCCAGGTGATGCCCTATCCCTGGAGCGAGCTCGACGCCACCGCGCGGCAGTACCGTGCGGCCTGCGCCAAGGCCCAGGTGCCGGTGGCGTACCACACCTATGAAGGCTATCTGAACGCGCTGGTTCTGCTGGAAGGCCTGCGGCGCTGCGGCCGCGCGCTGTCGCGCAGTGCGCTGCACGAGCAGATGCGCAGCCTGCGCAGCCGCATCGCCGGCATCGACATCGACTTCAACGGCCGCCAGCACACCGGCTCGCGCTTCGTCGAGCTGGTGCACGTCACCCAGCAGGGGCGCTACATCCGTTGAGCGGGCTGCGGGCCGGTGCAGGCCGGCCCGCAGCACAGGCATCAGAACGTGAGCTGCTTGTCCACGTCCTGCAGCTTGCGGCGGGCCAGCGCCAGGTTCGACTTCGACTTGTCGAGCACAAAGTACACGAAGGTGCCTTCCTTGCGCGAGCAAGGGCGGATCAGGTGGTACTGCTTGCCCAGCGTGATCAGGATGTCGTCGATCACGTCGTTGAGGCCCAGACCGCGCATGGTCTTCATCTTGGCGCGCACCACCTCGGTGTTGCCGGCGGCGGCCACCTCGAGGTCCACGCCGGAGCCGGTGGAGCCCAGCATCATGCCGCTCTCCGAATCGACCACCGCCGCGCACATGGCGCCGTCGCAGGTCATCAGCTCATCCAAAGTTTGGCGAATCGTTGCCATGTTGGTACTTCCTAGGTTTGTGGTGCAAGGGTCAGTTGAACGGTCCTGCAAGGCGTGACCCGGGGTCGCCTGGCGGGTGAATCTGCGCTGCGGCCCGGCCGGCCGCTCACATCGCGGCCTTGATGCGCCGGCCCAGCTGCTGGGCGTCGCGCTGCCACAGCACCCAGTCGATGGCGCTGCCGCGCCGCGCCAGGCACACCAGCAGGATGTCGGGCGCCTTCAGGCAGGGCACCAGCACCAGGCTCGCGTCGTGGTGATAGGTGACGATGGCGCCCAGCTCGCCGGCCGAATCAAAGTAGCGGCCCAGGCGCTGGTGCAGCCGCCAGTGGTCGACCGAGGCCTCCCACAGGCCATCAAAGCTGGCCTGCGGCTGGCGGTGCCAGACCAGGCCCGAGCCGGCATCCACCAGCGCGCAGCCCATCACCCCCGGAAAGCGGTCCAGCATCGACTCGAGTGCCGATTCGAGCAGGGCCTGGTTCATGCCGAGAACTCCCGCGCCGCCTGCCCGACCCGGTGGATGGCCAGCCCGAGCAGGGCATCGCGCCCCACCAGTGCCGCCACCACCAGGCCAATGCCGCCGCTGCGGCAGCCGCGCATCACCAGGTAGCCCCCGTCGGCCTCGACCATCACGCAGCGCACCGAGCCGAGCCCGGTCTCGCTGCTCACCACCTCGCCGATGGCCGACATCGAGCTGGTGATGGCCGAGAAGCGCGCGGCATCGAGCTCGTTGCGGATCACGCTGACGACCTCCATGCCGTCTTCGGTGGCGATGACCACCGCCCGCGCGTGGGCCAGATCGGCAAACAGCGCATCGGCGCTGCGCGAGGCTGCGGCCAGCAACTCGGACGGCAGGTTCATTCGTCGGACTCCAGTGCCTGTCGGGCCTCGGCCTGCGACAGGATCAACTCGATCAGCATCATCACGTCCTCGCGTTCGCGCACATCCACGGCCACCACCGGCACCAGCAGGCCGCGCTCGGCCAGCAGCTCGGTGTAGCGCTCCAGGGCCGGCTCGGGATGCTGCTCGGTGCGGCCCACGCCCACCACGCAGGCGGTGACGGCCAGCGACTCGCGCAGCGCATCCAGGATCTCGGTCAGCTGCGACAGCGGCCCGGGCTGCGAGTTGTCCATCAGGATCACCAGCCCGATCGCATTGCGCACCAGGATGCGCCACATGAAGTCGAAGCGCTTCTGCCCCGGCGTGCCGAACAGCCGCACCGACTCGCCTTCGCCCAGCTTGACCTCGCCATAGTCCAGGCCCACCGTGGTGCGGTCCTTGCCCAGCGCGGCATCGTGGTTGGTGACATCGGTCACCAGCGGCGGCGTGTCGCTGAGGATGCCGATGGCGGTGGTCTTGCCGGCATTGGGCGGGCCGGTGAATACGATCTTGGCTTCCAGCATCACAGGCCCAGGCGAAGTCTCAAACGGGAAAGCACGCCGACGATGCGCGCTCCGCTGCCCTGGCGCGGCGTGCCTGGCTGGGTCGCGGCGGCGGGTGAAGGCGGTGCACCGGCCGTGCCCGCGCCGGCGGCCAGCCGGGCCGGTGGCGTGGCGGCGGCCTGGGCGCCGGCCGAGGCCGCCGCGGGGGCCGCGGTTGCCGGCAACCGCGCGGCGGCGCTGCGCAGCACCAGGTGCTGGGTTTCCAGAAAGTGCAGCAGGTCCATGCAGTTCGACACACCCAGCCCGCTGTGCACCACCAGCTGCTCCAGCTCCATCGGACGGTGGGCCAGAAAGCCCAGCACGCGGGTCAGCCGCGGCTGGCCGCGCATCTGCAAGGCATTGGGCCAGCGCAGCAGGCGAAAACTCACCCCCACCAGCTCGGGCGGGATCACCAGCGGCTCGGGCGGCAGGGTTTGCGGCCCGGGGTCGGAGCGCGGCACGCCGGTGCGCGCTGCATCGGCGGCCGGCCGGCCGCGCGTGGCGCGGCCCTTGGCCGGCACTGGCTTGGCGGCACCGGTGGTGGCCGCCGGCGCCGGCGTGGCCGGGGCGTCCGGCAGCCTGACCAGGCGACTCAGCGCGCCCTGCCCGGCCACGGCGGCCGCGGCCGCCACCGCACGCACGGCCGCCGCGGCCGGCGTGGCCACCGGCGCATTGCCGCCCCGCTGGCGGGCTGGCGGCGTTGCCGGCGCAGCGGCGGGCGGTGCCGGCTCGGCGCGCTGCGCCACTGGCGCGGCAGCAGGCCGAGCCGGCACGCCCGCCGCCGGCGCGTCGGCTGCAGCACCGGTGCCGGTCGGCACGAGCTGCTGCTCACGGGCGCGCAGCAGCTCGGCAAAGGCCTCCAGCTGCAGAGGGCGGCGCAGGCAGCGGCTGTCGGGAAACGGCGACAGCCAGTCGGCATCCACCAGCGGCACCAGCGGCGGGCCGTCCAGCTCGTCCAGCGGCGCCGGCCAGGTCTGGTCGTCGAGCGCCACGATGCGCAGGTCGCCATCCTCGTGCTCGTGTTCGCTCAGCGCCCAGGCAAAGTCCTCGGTCTGGCCCACGAAGCGGAGAAACACCTTCAGGGCGGACAGATCCGAGGACCTGAGATCACGCACTGACACCACGAGCCTGCGGGACAACAACAACTCCGAGCACAACCACCACAACAGGATCGACGCCAGGCGCAATCCCACAACGAGGGCCAGAGTCTATGAACCGGATGGTGTCGGCCCAGTCGGTTATGGCCCGCAACCCCGCACTTGGGCTGAGCACTTCGTCACAAGACGCAACCCCGATTGCCCGCCCTGCCATCCGCCGCGTTATGCCGCTGGCCTGACAGCCCGCTGTCATGGCCGGCGCGGCCGGCCTGGCCAGGCCGGGATAATCGACCCATGCCCGATACCGCCCGCCGCCCGATCCGCGAACTGCCCGACGAACTGATCAGCCAGATTGCCGCTGGCGAGGTGATCGAACGCCCGGCCTCGGTGGTGCGCGAGCTGGTCGACAACGCGCTGGACGCCGGCGCCAGCCAGATCACCGTGCGCCTGATGGCCGGCGGGGTGCGCAGCATCCTGGTCGAGGACGATGGCGCGGGCATTCCGGCCGCCGAACTGCCGCTGGCGCTGCGCCGCCATGCCACCAGCAAGATCGGCAGCCTGCACGATCTGGAATCGGTGCACACCATGGGTTTTCGCGGCGAGGCGCTGGCCGCCACCGCCTCGGTGGCCGATCTGTCGATCGCCAGCCGCACCGCCGACGCCCCGCACGCCTGGCGCCTGGACGCCCGCTCGGGCGAGCTGGCGGCGGCGGCACGCGCGCAGGGCACCAGCGTGGAGGTGCGCGAGCTGTTCTTCGCCACGCCGGCGCGCCGCAAGTTCCTGAAAACCGACGCCACCGAGCTGGCGCACTGCCTTGAAGCCGTGCGCCGCCACGCCCTGGCACGGCCCGACGTGGGCTTTGCCGTGTGGCACGAAGGCAAGCTGGTCGAGCAGTGGCGCCGCGCCACCGAGGCCGGCCGCACGCCGCAGCAGGCGCTCGAGCAGCGCATCGCCGATGTGCTGGGCGATGACTTTCTGGCGCAAAGCCGCACCCTGCCCGCGGCCGCCGCCCTGGGCCACACGGTGCGGCTGAGCGGCCGCGTGGGCCTGCCCGATGCCGCGCGGGCGCGCGCCGACCAGCAGTATGTGTATGTCAACGGCCGTTACGTGCGTGACCGCCAGGTGGCCCACGGCGCCCGCAGTGCCTACGAGGACGTGCTGCACGGCAACCGCCAGCCCAGCTATGTGCTGATGATCGAGATCGATCCGCTGCGGGTGGATGTGAACGTGCACCCGACCAAGATCGAGGTGCGCTTTCGCGATGGCCGCGAGGTGCACCAGGCGGTGCGCCACGCGGTCGAGGCCGCGCTGGCCGAATCGCGCGCGCCGGCCCTGGGCAGCCTGACACCCGGCGTGCCGGGCGTGGCGGGCGTTGCGGCCGGCGCCCCCAGCCCTGGCACCTGGCCGGCCAACGACTTCAATGCCCGCGGCCCGGCGTCGCGTGCCGGCACCGGGCCCGCCGCCGAGCCCTGGCGCCCGGTGGGAGCCGGTGGCCAGGTGTCGCTGGGCCTGCAGGATCTGGCGGTACTCTATGCGCAGGAGCCCACGCCCCGCTGGGCCGGCCCGGGCGGGCCAGGCGCGGGCGGCCAGGCCGCCGCGGCATCCGCCAGCGGCGCCACCCTGGCGACCGCGGCCGGCAGCG
Organism: Aquabacterium sp. OR-4; assembly: GCF_025290835.2. Classification (NCBI taxonomy): domain Bacteria; kingdom Pseudomonadati; phylum Pseudomonadota; class Betaproteobacteria; order Burkholderiales; family Sphaerotilaceae; genus Pseudaquabacterium; species Pseudaquabacterium prasiolae. Next base: position 81,575 of record NZ_JAOCQD020000002.1, read on the forward strand.
CCACCCTGGCGACCCCGGCCGGCAGCGCCACCCTGGCGCCGGTGGCCCGCCCCGACGGGCGGGCGCCGGTGTGGGCGGCGCCGGATGCCGCGGCAGCGGGCCCCGCTGCCGCCGCGCTGCACAACCCACCCGACGCGGCGGCCTGGCCGCTGGGCCGCGCGCTGGCCCAGCTGGCCGGCGCCTACATCCTGGCCGAAAACGCGCAGGGCCTGGTGGTGGTGGACATGCACGCCGCGCACGAGCGCATCGTCTACGAGCGGCTCAAGCTCGCCCGTGGCGGCGACACGCTGGCCGCGCAGCCGCTGCTGATCCCGGCCACCTTTGCCGCCACGCCCACCGAGGTGGCCACCGCCGAGACGCATGCCGACGCTTTGCAGCAGCTGGGCCTGGCGGTGGCGCCGCTGGCGCCCGGCGTGCTGGCGGTGCGCGAGCGCCCGGCCGCCCTGCCCGACGCCGACCCGGTGGCCCTGGCCCGCGCCGTGCTGGCCGAACTGGCCGAGCTGGGCCACGGCGATGCCTCGCGCCTGGTGCAGCGCGCGCGCGACGAGCTGCTGGCCACCATGGCCTGCCATGGCGCCGTGCGCGCCAACCGCAGCCTCACGCTGCCCGAGATGAACGCCCTGCTGCGCGACATGGAACGCACCGAGCGTGCCGACCAGTGCAACCACGGCCGCCCCACCTGGCGCCAGGTGACGCTGCGCGAGCTCGACAACCTGTTCCTGCGCGGGCGCTGAGCGCCGGGCGCGGCAGGCGCCAGGCCGGCCCCTGCGCGCGGTGGCCGGCGGCCGTGATCCAATCGGCGCATGGCCACGCCCCCCGACTCTGCCCGCGCCCCCGATCCCGCCCACCCGGCCAACGCCCCGGAAGGGGTGCGTGTCTCCAAACTGATGGCCGAGCGCGGCATGGCCTCGCGGCGCGAGGCCGACGAATGGATCGACGCCGGCTGGGTGCGCGTCAACGGCCAGGTGGCGCAGCTGGGCCTGCGGGTGATGCCCGATGCGCAGATCGACATCGATCCGGCCGCGCGCCAGCAGCAGGCGCTGCGCGTCACGGTGCTGCTGCACAAGCCCATGGGCTATGTGTCGGGCCAGGCCGAAGACGGCTACGAGCCCGCCAGCGTGCTGGTCACCGGCGGCAACCGCTGGAAGGAAGACCGCGCGCCCATCCGCTGGCAGCCGCACCACCAGCGCCACCTGGCGCCGGCCGGCCGGCTGGACATCGATTCGACCGGCCTGCTGGTGCTCACGCAGGACGGCCGCATCGCCAAGGCCCTGATCGGTGAGGACAGCCGCATCGAGAAGGAATACCTGGTGCGCGTGCGCCACCGCCAGCCGGGGCCGCTGCCGCCCGAGCAGCTGGCGCTGCTGCAGCACGGCCTCGAGCTCGACGGCCGCCAGCTCAAGCCGGCCAAGGTGAGCTGGGCCAACGAAGACCAGCTGCGCTTCGTGCTGCGCGAGGGCCGCAAGCGCCAGATCCGCCGCATGTGCGATCTGGTGGGTCTGGAGGTGCTGGGCTTGAAGCGCGTGCGCATCGGCAGCGTGGTGCTGGGCAAGCTGCCGCCGGGCGCCTGGCGCTATCTCGGCCCGCATGAAAGGTTTTAGCCCCCCCCCGAAGCGCCTTCGGCGCCTCCCCCCCAGGGGGGCGACGCCAGTGGCCCGGCAAAGCCGGCTCCACGGCGGCCACTGGCTTGCGCCGATGGCATGCCATCGGCGTGCTGCTTTGCATGGGGAGCAGTGACATGCTCAAGGCCATCGGCCTGGCTGGCCCCACGGCCAGCGGCAAGAGCGCGCTGGCGCTGGCGGCCGCCGCGCGCTGGCCGCTGGAGATCGTCAGTGTCGATTCGGCCCTGGTCTACCGCGGCATGGACATCGGCACGGCCAAGCCCAGCGCGGCCGAGCTGGCCGCCGTGCCGCACCACCTGATCGACATCCGCGAACCCACCGAGGCCTACTCGGCGGCGCAGTTCGTGGCCGATGCGCGGCGGCTGATTGCCGAGATCAACGCCCGCGGCCGGCTGGCCCTGTTGGTGGGCGGCACCATGCTGTACTTCAAGGCGGTGATTAACGGCATTGACGCCATGCCGGCGGCCGATCCGGCCGTGCGCGCCGCCATCGACGCCCGCGCCGCCAGCCTCGGCTGGCCGGCCCTGCATGCCGAGCTGGCGCAGGTCGACCCGGCCACCGCGGCGCGCCTGACGCCCAACGATGCACAGCGCATCCAGCGCGCGCTGGAGGTCTGGCAGATCAGCGGCGAGCCGATCTCGGCCTTCCATGGCCGGCAGTCGGTGCAGGGCCTGGCGCTGCCGCTGCTGGCCCTCGAGCCGCAGCAACGCGCCTGGCTGCACCAGCGCATTGCCGAGCGCTTTGACGCCATGCTGGCCGGCGGCCTGCTGGCCGAGCTGCGCCAGCTGCGCGCGCGCGGCGATCTGCACCCGGCCCTGCCCGCGATGCGCTGCGTGGGTTACCGCCAGGCCTGGACCGCCTTGGACCAGTTTGGCGAGACGCTGCAACCCGGCAGCGCCGGCTGGCAGGCGCTGCGCGACACCGGCGTGGCGGCCACGCGCCAGCTGGCCAAGCGCCAGCTCACCTGGCTGCGCGGCATGCCGCACAGCAGCGTGCCCTGCGACGCCCCCGATGCCACGGCCCGCGGCCTGGCGGCGCTGGCCGGCATGATCGAGCGCGGCTGAGCCCGCAGCGGATACTGCCGCTGCCGGCTTCACCGCCCGCCTTGAACGCGAACAACACCGCGGACAACAGCGCCGCTCCACCCACCGCCCAACACGCATGCCCATCCCCCTGCCGATGCAGCTGCCCACACTGGCTGGCCCGCGTGTGCTGCTGCGGCCGATGACGCCGGCCGACGCGCCCGCGCTGTTTGCGCTGCATGCCGATGCGCAGGTGATGCGCTACTGGAGCACGCCGCCCTGGACCGATCCGCAGCAGGCGCTCGACCGCCTGCACGCCGACACGCAGGCCCATGCGCTGGGCCTGCACCTGCGCCTGGCCATCGCGCGGCGCGAGCGACCCGACACGCTGCTGGGCGCCTGCACGCTGTTCGATCTGGACGCCGACCAGGGCCGCGCCGAGATCGGCTACGCGCTGGCCCCTGCCGCCTGGGGCCGCGGCCTGATGCGCGAGGCCCTGGCACTGCTGATCGGCCACGGTTTCGACGACTTCGGCCTGCGCCGCATCGAGGCCGACATCGACCCGCGCAACACGCCCTCGGCCCGCACGCTCGAGGCGCTGGGTTTCCAGCGCGAGGGCCTGCTGCGCGAGCGCTGGTGCGTGGCTGGTGAAGTAAGCGACTCGGCGCTCTACGGCCTGCTACGGCGCGACTGGCTGGCGCGCAGCGCCCTGCCCGGCAACCCGGCTGGCGCCACCGCCGCATGAACCCGCGCGACCCGGTGCTGCAACTGAGCGGCCTGCGCAAGGCGTACGCCGATACGGCGGTGTTCGAGCAGGTGTCGCTGGCGCTGGCGCCGGGCGAGTTCGTGGCCATGCTGGGCGAATCGGGCGTGGGCAAGAGCACGCTGCTCAACTGTATTGCCGGGCTCGACGAGGTGGATGGCGGCGAGATCCTGCTGGCCGGCCAGGCCGTGCGCCGCCTGGCCGAGCCCGAGCGCGCGCGGCTGCGCCGCGAGCACCTGGGCTTCGTGTTCCAGGCCTTCCACCTGCTGCCGCACCTGAGCGTGGCCGAGAACGTGGGCCTGCCGCTGCGCCTGCTGGGCCGCCACGGCGCGGCCGATGCAGCCACGGTGCAGGCCATGCTGGCCGCGGTGGGCCTGGCCGCGCTGGGCGCGCGCAGCCCGGCGCAGCTGTCGGGCGGGCAGTTGCAGCGCGTGGCCCTGGCGCGCGCGCTGGTGCACGCGCCGCGCCTGATCCTGGCCGACGAACCCACCGGCAACCTCGACCCGGCCACCGCCGAGAAGATGATCGACCTGCTGCAGGCCCAGGTGCGCGCCAGCGGCACGGCCTGCCTGCTGGTCACGCACTCGGCCAGTGCCGCGGCGCGCGCCGACCGCGTGGTGCGGCTCACCGCCACCGGCATCGTGCCGGGCTGACAGGCGGCCGGCTGGCGAGCGGCTACTTGTCGGTCTTCAGGATGGTGCCCACGGTGGCCATCTTGACCTGGTACTTGCCGGTCACCTCTTCCAGCTGCTGCAGCGCGTTGCGCGCCATCACCACGCCCATGGTGGTGTCCTGCTGGATGAAGATCACCTCGCCGGCCTTCACCGACACCAGGCTCTCGGCCCAGTTCTCGGCCTTGGAATAGATCTTGTGGTCACCCGGCTTCAGGTTGAAGTAGATGTACTGGCTGCCGCGGGTGTAGCCCATCTCCGAGCTGGCTTCCTGGTCGTCGAGAAAGACGTTGAAGCGCACCAGCGTGCCCAGGGGCGATGGGCGCACCACGTAGACGATGGCCTGCCCTTCCTCGGGCAGCTTGGGCAGCTGGAAGCTGGCGATCTCCTTTTTCATCACCTCGGGTGACGGCAGCGAGGCGCAGCCCGAGGCCAGCGCGGCGGCGGCCAGCAAGAGGATGGAGACGTGACGGCGAACGATGTTCATTGAGTGGACTCCCTGTTGCTTGTGCTTGGCCACACTGGCCACAGAAGATGCTACGCAGCCCCAGCGGCGCCACCGGCCCGGGTGCAACAGGGCGAGCAGTCATTCGCCGACAGAAACAATTCACGGACGGCGAACCGGCCAAGCGGCCAATCGGCCAATCGGCCAACCCGCCAATCGGCCACCAGGCCACCCGGCCGGCAGCACGGCGGGCCGCGCAATGCCGCAGCCGCGCGCCGTTAGCGCCGCTAGAGCCGTCAGCGCCGGCGCAGCTCGAACAGCCGCTGCAGCAGGCAGGCGGCCAGCAGCAAGGCGCCAATGGCAATGCGCGTCCACCACGAGCTGAGGCTGCCGTCGAAGCTGATCAGGGTCTGGATCACGCCCAGCACCAGCACCCCGAACAGCGTGCCCAGCAAGTGGCCGCGGCCGCCGCTGAGCAAGGTGCCGCCGATCACCACCGCGGCAATCGCATCGAGCTCGAGCCCCAGCCCGTGCAGGCCGTAGCCCGACAGCATGTACAGGCTGAACACCACGCCCGCCAGCGCCGCGCACAGGCCGCTGAGCGCATACACCGCCACCGTGGTGCGTGCCACCGGCAGGCCCATCAGCAGGGCCGAGGTTTCGCTGCCGCCGATGGCGAACACCGTGCGCCCGAACGGCCGTCCATGGGCCAGCCACAGGCCCCAGGCCAGCACCAGCAGCGCCAGCAGCGCGCCCAGACTCAGCGAGGCCGACTCGCCCAGCGGCAGCCGCCACTGCGCCAGCTCGCCATAGGCTTCGTGGGTGATGCTGATCGAATCGATGCTGATCAGGTAGCAGGCCCCCCGTGCCAGAAACATGCCGGCCAGCGTGACGATGAAGGGCTGCAGCCGAAAGCGCGCGATCAGCCAGCCCATCAGCGCACCAAAGGCACTGCCGGCCACCAGCACCACGGCGATGGCCAGCGCCGGTGGCCACTGCGCCCGCTCCACCAGCGCGGCCAGCAGCATGGTGCTGAAGGCCAATACCGAGCCCACCGACAGGTCGATGCCGCCGGTCAGGATCACGAAGCTCATGCCCACCGCCACGATCAGCAGAAAGGCGTTGTCGATCAGCAGGTTCAGAAACACCTGCGGCGACAAGAAGCCGTCGTAGGCCAGGCTGCCGCCCCCCGAGGCCAGCGCAAACACCAGCATGGCGCCCAGCACCGGCAGGTGGCGCGCGGCCGGCCTCCAGGCCTTGGCCGCGGCGTGCGGCGCGGTGTGCGGCCCGGTTTGCGACCCGGTGTGCGCCGGCTCAGGCAAGGTGGCCTTCATGGCCCACCCCGGCGCACCGCTACGCGGCCCAGCCAGGCGCGAAACTCGGCCGACTGCAGCAGCATCACCACGAACACCACCGCCGCCTTGACCACCATGTTGACCTCGGGCGGCACGCCGATGGCGTAGATGGTGGCGGTGAGGGTCTGGATGATCAGCGCGCCAAGCACGCTGCCGGCCAGGCTGAAGCGCCCGCCGCTGAGCAGGCTGCCGCCCAGCGTGACGGCCAGGATGGCATCCAGCTCCATCAGCAGGCCGGCGTTGTTGCCGTCGGCGCTCTTGACGTTGGCGCTGATCAGCAGGCCGGCCACGCCGGCGGCAAAGCCGCAGAACACATAGGCCCACAGCGTGATGGCGCGCTGCGGCAGGCCGGCCACGCGCGCCGCCGCCGGGTTGATGCCGATGGCCTGCACAAACAGGCCCAGCGCACTGCGTGTCATGGCCAGGTGCAGCAGCAGCCACACCGCGCCGGCCACGAACACCGCAAACGGCAGGCCCAGCAGGTGGCCGCTGCCCAGGTAGAAGTACGGCGCGTAGTAGATGGTGATGATCTGGCCCCCGGTGAGCAGCTGCGCGATGCCGCGCCCGGCCACCATCAGGATCAGCGTGGCAATGATCGGCTGCATGCCCACACGCGCCACCAGCAGCCCGTTCCACAGCCCGCACAGCGTGGCCACGGCCAGCGCCGCGGCCAGCGCCAGCGGCATCGGAAAGCGGCTGACATGGCTTTGCACGCCGTCGCGGATGACCAGCTCACCGCCCACCATCAGCGCCGCCACGGCCGCCGACATGGCCACCACCGCGCCCACCGAGATGTCGATGCCGCGGGTGGCGATCACCAGCGTCATGCCCAGCGCCACCACGGCCAGCGGTGCGGCGCGGTTGAGGATGTCGATCAGGCTGCCGTACAGGTGGCCATCGCGCCACTGCAGCTGCAGAAAGCCGGGGTTGAAGGCCGCGTTCACCGCCAGCAGCAGCGCCAGCGTGAGCAGCGGCCACAGCAGCGGATGGCGGGCGGGTTTCGCGCTGGCACGCGTGCCCGGGGCCTTGTCAGCGCCCAGGTCGGCGCTCATGCGGCTGCGATCACGTCGACCACCGCCTGCTCGCTGCTGCCGGCGGGCAGCTCGCCCACCAGCGCGCGGTTGCGCAGCACCAGGGTGCGATCGGCCAGGCGCAGCACCTCGTCCAGCTCGGACGAGATGAACAGCACGGCCATGCCGGCCTGGGCCAGCCGGAGCACCTCGTTCATCACATCCTGCTTGGCGGCCACGTCGATGCCGCGGGTGGGTTCATCCAGCATCAGCAGGGCCGGTTCGGTGAGCAGCCAGCGCGCCAGCACCACCTTCTGCTGGTTGCCGCCCGACAGCAGCGCCACCGGGGTTTCGATGTCGGCGGTCTTGATGCCCAGCGCCGCCACGAACTGCTGCGCCAGCTCGGCCTGCCGGGCCAGCGGCACATGCCGGGCCAGGCCCTGGCGGGCCTGCAGCGCCAGGATGATGTTCTCGCGCACCGACAGCTCGCCGACGATGCCTTCGAGCTTGCGCTCCTCGGGGCACAGCGCCAGGCCGGCGCGAATGGCCTGCAGCGGCTGCTCCAGCCGCAGCGGCTGGCCGCGCACCGCCAGCGTGCCGCTGTCGGCCCGGTCCAGCCCGAACAGCAGGCGTGCCAGCTCGGTGCGGCCCGAGCCCAGCAGCCCGGCCACGCCCAGCACCTCGCCCGCGCGCAGCTGCAGCGACACCGGCTGCAGCGTGCCGCGCCGGCCCAGGCCGTGGGCGGCCAGCAGCGGCGCGGGCGCGGGCTCGGGCCCGGCCGGGCCGCCGGCCCCGGCCACAGCGGCACGCTGCGCCTGCGTGGCCAGGTCGCGGCCGACCATGGCGCGGATCAGGGCCGCCGCCGGCAGCGCGGCCGGCGTGTACTCGCCCACCCAGCGGCCATTGCGCAGCACGGTGATGCGGTCACACAGCGCATACACCTGATCGAGAAAATGGGTCACGAACAGGATCGCCAGGCCTTCGCTGCGCAGCCGGCGCAGCAGCGCAAACAGCCGTGCCACCTCGCCCTCGTCGAGGCTGGAGGTGGGTTCGTCGAGGATCAGCACCCGCGCCTGCACCGCCAAAGCGCGGGCGATGGCCACCATCTGCTGCACCGCCACCGGAAAGCTGTCGAGCGGCTGGTCCACATCGATGTCGGCCAGGTTCAGCCGGGCCAGCAGCGCGCGGGCATCGGCGCGCATGCGCCGGCGGCGGATGCACCACAGCCCGGCCGCGCCATGCCGCGGCGCGCGCCCGGCAAAGATGTTCTCGGCCACCGAGAGGTTCGGGCAGAGGTTGACCTCCTGGTACACGGTGCTGATGCCCAGGCGCTGCGCATCGGCCGGATGGCGCGGCGAGACCGCCTGGCCGGCCAGCCGCAGCACGCCGGCATCGGGCACCAGCACGCCGGTGAGCAGCTTGATCAGCGTGGACTTGCCCGCGCCGTTCTGCCCCATCAGCGCATGCACCTCGCCGGCCCGCAGGCACAGGTCGACCCCCTGCAGCGCCTGCACGCCGGTGAAGGCACGCGAGAGGCCGCGCGCCTCGAGAACCAGGTCGGAGTTCAAGTGCCGGGATCAGCCAGTGCCGGGGTCAGCCTGCGCCGGGATCAATACTTGCGCTTGGGAAACTCCTTGGCCGCCACCTCCATCGGGAAGATGCCTTCCTCGGTGACGATGCGCTTGGGCAGGGTCTTGCCGGCCTTCAGGTCCTTCACCGCGGCCATCAACTGCGGGCCCAGCAGCGGGCTGCACTCGACGCTGACATTCAGCTTGCCGGCGATCATGGCCTCGAAGGCGCCCTTGACCGCGTCGATCGAGATGATGGTGATGTCCTTGCCGGGCTTCATGCCGGCTTCCTCGATGGCCTGGATGGCGCCGATGGCCATGTCGTCGTTGTGCGCGTAGAGCACCTGGATCTTCTTGCCCTCGGCCTTCAAGAAGGCTTCCATCACCTCCTTGCCCTTGGCACGGGTGAAGTCGCCGGTCTGCGAGCGGATGACCTTGAAGCGCGGCTGGGCCTTGAGAACCTCTTCAAAGCCCTTCTTGCGGTCGATGGCCGGCGCCGAGCCCACCGTGCCCTGCAGCTCGACGATGACCACGTCGCCCTGGCCCTTGTGGTTCTCGAGCAGCCAGCGGCCGGCCTTGCGGCCTTCTTCGACGAAGTCGGAGCCCATGAAGCTGACCCACAGGCTGGTGTCCTTCTCGTTGACCGCACGGTCGGTCAGGATCACCGGGATCTTGGCCGCCTTGGCTTCGCGCAGCACCGGCCCGAAACCCGACTCGACCACCGGCGAGAAGGCGATCACGTCGACCTTCTGCGCAATGAAGGCGCGGATGGCCTTGATCTGGTTCTCCTGCTTTTGCTGCGCATCGGCAAACTTCAGCTCGATGCCGGCATCCTTGGCGGCCGACTTGATCGATTCGGTGTTGGCGGTGCGCCATTCCGACTCGGCACCGATCTGCGAAAAGCCCAGCACGAGCTTGCCCTGGGCCAGCGCGCCCAGCGGCAGGCCGGCGGCAGCCAGGGCGGCGATCAGGTCGCGGCGTTGCATGTTCATGGTGTGTCTCCGTTCGATGGGGTTCGGCAATTAGTCATACTAAATTGCCGACCATCGCCGCCTCAATCAGGGAAACACCCACGATGCCGCTGCAATAGCCCTACTTTTATATCCAGCGATGGGCGGCCGGCCGGCGCTCAGGCGGCGGCTGCGGCCAGGCTGTCGGGCCCGATCTCGTCGACAACCAGCACGTTGAGGTTGGCGCGCAGCTCGCCGGCGCACAGCACGGCGCGGTCGGCCAGGCTGGAGTCGCGCAGCAGCACCCGCAGCGCCGGCCGCAGCGTGGCGGTGTGCACCAGCAGCACCGTGCGCAGGCCCGGCACCTGGCGCCGCGCCATGGCCTGGGCCATGGCCAGCAGCAGGCCCTCGCGCGCGGCATGCGGCAAGGCCAGGTGGCTGCCCTGCACGCTGGCGCGCAGCGCGGCGGCCAGCTGGTCTTCCAGCTCGGGCGCCAGCACCAGCGCCGCCAGCTCGCCCTTGGCATTGGCATGCTGGTGGGTGATCTGATCGCCCAGCGCCTGGCGCACCTTCTCGACCAGCGCGGTGGTGTCCTTCTCGCGCGCCGCATGGTCCACCAGGGCCTGGGCCAGGCCCGGCAGGTCGCGCAGCGAGACGCCCTCGTCCAGCAGGCGCCGGGCCACCTCGGCCAGGCGCGGCAGCGGCGTGCACTGGCGCAGCTCGCGCTCCAGCTCGGGCATCTGGGCCTCGAGCATTTGGGTCAGCACCAGCGCCTCCTGCACGCCCATGAAGCGCGATGCCCGCGCCTCGATCACCTGGCGCAAGGCCTGGGCCAGTGCGGCCTCGGGGCCGTCGTTGGCGGCCTCCAGGCTGTCAAAGGCCAGGCTCAGCACCGGCACGCCGTGCACCTCGAACACCAGCTGGCCGGCCGGCGCCTCGTGCGTTGCCGGCACCAGCATCAGGCCCGGAAACGGCAGGCCCAGCTGCTGCTGCAGGCGCAGGCGCTCGGTGCCCACGGCCTCGTCGAGCAGGCGCGCATCCAGGCGCTCGAAAACGGTGGCATCCAGGCGCAGCGCCACGCCGGCGGCCCAGGCCTGCGCCGGCGCCTCGCCCCACTGCTGCACCTGGTCGCTGCCTTCGCGCACCAGGGCCGCCATCGGCTGGCCCTGCGTGCCCTGGCGGCGGCGCTGCTGCGCCGGCGATGCCCACCAGCCCCCCGCCCCGGCAGCCGCCCCCAGCAGCACGAACTGGGCCATCGGAAAGCCCGGCACCAGGCCCATCAGCGCCACCACGCTGCCGGCGATCATCAGCCCGCGCGGGTGGGCGGCCACCTGGCCCAGGATGTCTTGCGCCAGGTTGCCGCTCTTGCCGTCCTTGCCGGCCACGCGGGTGACCACCACGCCGGCGGCCACCGACATCAGCAGCGAAGGGATCTGCGACACCATCGCATCGCCCACCGCCAGCACCGAGTACAGGCGCGTGGCGGCGTCGAGCGACATGTCCTTGCGCAGCATGCCCACCGCGATGCCGCCAATGATGTTGACCGCGGCGATGATGATGGCCGCCACCGCGTCGCCCTTGACGAACTTCATCGCGCCGTCCATCGCACCGTAGAGCTGGCTTTCGCTTTCCAGCGCATGGCGGCGGGCGCGGGCCTCGTCCTTGGCGATCAGGCCGGCGCGCAGGTCGGCATCGATGCTCATCTGCTTGCCGGGCATGGCGTCCAGGCTGAAGCGGGCCGAGACCTCGGCAATGCGCTCGGAGCCCTTGGCAATGACGATGAACTGCACCAGCGCGATGATCAGAAAGACCACCAGTCCAACGATCACGTCGCCCCCCACCACCATCTGGCCGAAGGTCTTGATGATGTCGCCGGCATGGCCGGTGAGCAGGATCTGCCGGGTCGAGGCGATGTTCAGTGCCAGCCGGAACAGCGTGGTGAACAGCAGCAGCGCCGGAAAGGTGGACAGCCCCAGCGGCGAGCCGATGTACATGGCCACGATCAGCACCACCACCGCAGCCGTCAGGTTGGCGGCGATCAGCGTGTCCAGCAGCCAGGCCGGCAGCGGCAGCACCATCAGCGCAATGATGGCCACGAACAGGCCGATCAGCAGCAGGTCGCTGTGGCGGCCCAGCCCGCCCGAGGCCAGCTGCAGCATGTCGCGCCCGCTGCCCAGCAGGGCGGCAGACGGGCCTTCGGTCTTGTGCTTGGTGTTCATGGTCGGTACGGCTCCTGGCCCTGGCCCTCGTCCTGGTTCTTCATGCGCTGCACCCAGCGCAGCACTTCGGCCACGGCCTGCATCAGCTCGTCGGGGATGTAATCGCCCAGTGGCGTGTCGGCCTGCAGCGCGCGCGCCAGCGGGATGTCGCGGTAGATCGGCACGCCGGCCTCCTCGGCGGCGCGGCGGATGGCGCGCGCCACCTCGCCCTCGCCCTTGGCCACCACCATGGGCAGCGGGGTCTCGTCGCGGTCGTAGTGCAGGGCCACGGCCACATGGGTGGGGTTGACCACCACCACCGAGGCGCTGCGCACGCGCTGCAGCATGTCGCTGAAGGCGATCTCGTGGTGCAGCTGCTTGCGCCGGCCACGCAGGATGGGATCGCCCTCGCGCTCCTTGAACTCGCGGATCACCTCGTCCTTGCTCATGCGCAGGCGCTTGAGGTAGTCGTGGCGCTGCCAGGCCACGTCGGCCAGCGCGACGATGCCGAACACCACGCAGCACAGCACCAGCAGGGCCTGAAACTGCGCCCCGCCCAGCGCCAGCCAGCCAGCCAGCGGCATGTGCTGCGAGCGCGCCAGCAGCGGCAGCAGCGCACGCGCCAGCAGCCACAGCATCACGGCCACCGCCACCAGCTTGATCAGCAGGCGCAGCAGCTCGATCAGCGTGCGCCAGGCAAAGATGCGCTTGAGCCCGGCCATCGGGTTGAGGTGGTTGAGATCGGGCTTGACCTTGTCGAAGGCCACCACGCCGCCCACCTGCAGGCCGCTGGCCAGCGCCCCCACCAGGGCGCCGGCGCCGGCGGCCGCCACCGTCACCCAGGCCAGCAGACCGAACAGGCCGCGCGCCAGTGCGCCCACATCGGTGTCGGCCGCGGTGGCGGCGGTGAGCACGGTGTCCACCAGCTGCAGCAGCCAGGCCACGGCCGGGCGCGCGCCGGCCACCGCCACCACGGTGAACACCAGCACCGCCACGCTGGCGCTGAGGTCGCGGCTCTGCCACACATCACCGCGCTGGCGCGCATCGCGCAGCTTCTTGTGGGTGGGCTGCTCGGTCTTTTCCTGCGCACCGCCCTGGGCATCACCGGCCATGGCTCAGCGCTCCGGCACGAACAGGCGGCGCATCGCGCCCACCACGTCGGGCAGCAGCAGGCTGGCGGCACCGTCGGCCATCAGGCCCAGATAAAGCATCAGCAGCACCACCAGCAGCGCCACCTTGACCGGCAGCGCCAGAAAGAACACCTGCAGCTGCGGCGCATAGCGCCCCAGCAGGCCGAGGCCGAACTCCACCATCAGCATCAGCAGCACGAAGGGCGCGGCCACGCGCAGCGCCAGCTCGCCCAGCGCGCGCATCATCTGCTGCGCGGCGTTGAGCCACAGTGCCGGATCGAGCGTGGGCCCCAGCGTGGCGATCGGCCACACGCGAAAGCTCTCGTACAGCACGGCCAGCAGCGACAGCAGGCCGCCGGCGGCCAGGAACAACACGCTGAGCACCTGCACCAGCAGGCCGCCCAGCATCGAGTCTTCTTCGCCGGCCAGCGGGTCGATGGTGGCGGCCATGCTCAGCCCGGCCTGGTTCTCGATCACCGCGCCGGCCGCGTGCACGGCCCAGAACACCATGCTGCCGGCCAGGCCCAGCACCACGCCCAGCGCCACCTCCTTGGCCAGCAGCAGCGCCAGCGCGATGCCATCGAGCCGGCCGAGGGTCTGCAGGCCCTCGGTGCCCAGCACCGGCAGCAGGCACAGCGACAAGCCGGCCACCACGGTGGCCCGCACCGAGCCCGGCAAGGCGCTGCCGCCGAACATCGGAAACATCGACAGCGCCACGCCCACCCGCGCCACCAGCACCGCCACGGCCAGCAGCACCGAGGCCGCGATCTCGTGGTTCATCGCTGCAAGCGCCCCGGCACGGCCCGCGCCATGCTCAGCCGCGCGCAATCGCCGCGAAGATCGCGTCGACAAAGTTGTACAGCTCGCCGCCGGCCCAGGAGGCGGTGCTGGCGATCAGGCCCACGCCCACGATCAGCTTGATGCCAAAGCCCACCGACTGCTCCTGCACCTGGGTGACGGCCTGCACCAGGGCCACCGCCACGCCGACCACGGCGATGACGATCACCACCGGCAGCGACAGCACCAGGCTCAGCATCAGGCCCTGCTTGAGAAACGCGGTGAGGCTGGCGGTGTCCATGCAGCGCGCCCCGGTTCAGCGGTAGGTGAGCACGAGGCCGTGGATCAGCTTGGCCCAGCCGTCCACCATCACGAACAGCATCAGCTTCAGCGGCGTGGAGATCACCGTGGGCGAGAACATCATCATGCCCAGCGCGGTGAGCACATTGGCCACCACCAGGTCGACGATGACGAAGCCCAGGTACAGCAGGAAGCCGATCTTGAAGGCCTCGGTCAGCTCGCTGGCGGTGAAGGCCGGCACCAGGATCAGCAGGTCGTCGGGCTTGACCGCCGCCGCCTGCTCGGGCGGCCACAGGCTGCGCGTGGTGCGGGTGAAGAACTCCTTCTCGCGCTTGTCGGCATGCTTGGCCAGAAAGCCGCGCAGCGGCTCACGCGCCTGCGACACCGCAAGCATCAGCTGCTCGCTGCGGATCGGCGCCCCGGCCTGCGTGGGCAGACCCGTGCTGATCTGGTGGGCCACCGGCGCCATCACGTAGAACGACAGCACCAGCGCCAGGCCGTTGACCACCATGTTCGGCGGCACCTGCTGCAGGCCCAGCGCATTGCGCACCAGGCTGAACACCACCACCAGCTTGGCGTACGAGGTCACCATCACCGCCAGAAAGGGCGCAATGCCGATCAGGCCCAGGCTCAGGATCAGCAGCAAGGGGTCTTGGCCCAACATTCGAATCACCCGTCTTCCGGGGCGCCGCCGTTTGCGGCACCCATGTCATGTGCAGGCCCAGGCGCCGGCCGTGCAGTTGCAGGCGGCCCTCGCACCAGGGACGGCCGTCGCGCCAGACCTCCCAGCGCGAGCCGGGCAGCGGTGCCGGCAGTGCCGCGGGCCGGGCGCCGGAGGTGCCGGCCTGGCCCAGCCAGCGGCGCTCGAGCACCAGCGCGGCGCTGCGCAGCGGCAGCGCGCACAGGCCCTGGGCATCGGGCAGGGCATGCGCCGCTTCGCCGCCGCGCCCGGCACAGGCCGCAGGCGCCCACAGTGCGGCGGGTGCCTCGCCGGGGCCGTCGGGCACCATCGCATCGCGGCGCAGCCACAGCGGCGTGGGCGCACGCCGCGAGTCTTCAGGCACGAACTGCGCGCGCACACCGTGGCGCGTGATCGGCACCTCGTCCAGCCAGACCCAGTCGCCCTCGGCCAGGGTGTCCCACTCCTGCGGCGACAGGCGCAGCCAGCCCAGCTGCAGCCAGCCCAGCAACGTGGCGTATTCGGGTGGCAAGGTGGCGCCGGCCGCCGCCAGGGCGTCCAGCCATTGCGCCTGGGCCAGCGGGTCGGGCTCACCGGCCGCATCCACCGCCTGCAGGCAACCGATGCTGCGCGCCGCCAGCCCCGGCGCGCCCACGCCAAAGGCCCAGCCGGCCGGCATGGGCTGGGCCTTGGGATACCACTGCATCGACTGCAGCACCACGCCCGCAGCCAGCCGGCGCCGCACGGCGCGCAAGACCTGCTCGGCAAAGTGCCCCAGCACCACGCCCTGCAGGTGCTTGGGCAAGGTGGCCAGGGCCGGTGGCGACAGGCGGCCGTCCAGCCCGGCCAGGCCGTCAAGCCCGAAGGCCAGACTCATGCCGCGCCAGCCGATGCGGCCGGTGAGCGCGGCATGCGGCAACACCGCCTGCGGCGCCAGCCACTCGAAATGCCAGTCGGAGGTGGCGCCGTCGGCGCCGGCGTCTTGGGCAGGTGCCAGCGGGCTCATCACGCGCCCTCGCCGGCGGCATCGTCCACGGCCAGCACCACCGCGCAACCCATCGACTGCGCCAAGGCCTCGCCCACCTCGGCCAGGCCCTCGGCCAGCCGGGCACGGCGCTCGCCCGGCATGCCGCGCAAGGTGAGCGACACGCCGCCCGGGCCACGCACCAGCTCGATGCTGCAGCCGCGCATCCAGCCGTCCAGCTGCAGCATCACGCCCTGCGCTGCACCGGCCGCCGGGGCCTGCACCCACAGGCGCGCGCAGCAGCTTTGCACCAGCTCGCGCAGCTCGTCGCTGCGCACGCTGGCTGCGGTCTGCGCACTGCCTGGTGCGCCATCGGCGGCTGCGCTGCCGGCTGCCGGCTCGCCGGCCAGGGCACGCCCGGCCGCAAGAGCCATGGCCTGGGCCTGGGCCTGGGCCTGGGCCTGGGCGGTGGCCAGGTCGGGCTGGCCGGCCAGTTCAGGCGCCATGTGCCGAGGCCCGGCGCCATCCCAGGCCGGCAGGCCATGGGCATCGGCCAGCGCACGACGGCTGGCATGCTCGCCGCGCAGCGTGGCCAGCGGGCGGGCCTCAAGCGCCGCCGGCGCCTGGCCGGCCGCGGCCGGCACGCTGTGCGGCTGCGGCTGCGGCTGCAGGGCGGTGGCCTGCATGGCGCCGGCTGCGAGGGCTGGCTGAGCGGCCTGTTGCTTGAGCTGCTGAATGTCGTGCTGGTGGCTCGGCTCGTTGCCCTGTCGGTCGACCTCGTGATCGACCTGGTGATTGGCCTGGCGATCGACTTGGAGATTGGCCTGGAGATGGGCCTGCTGGGGCGCCTGCAGCGCAGCCGGCAGCGGCCAGGCACCCGCTGGCGTGGGCGCCGTGCTGCGCGGCTGGGCCACCAGTGGCGCGTTGGCCGGCACGGCCTCCCAGGCGGCACGCCAGCGCGCCAGCCGCGGCACCTCGGCCTCGCGCCGCAGATCGGGCCAGGCCGCCGGGGCCCCGGCCGAGGCGCGCGCGGCCTCGGCCTGCCGCAGGCCGGCAGCGCCCAGTGCTGCGCCCGGCTGCGGCTGGGCGTCGACCGCGGGCAGGGCCAGCGCCGCCTCGCCCAGGCTCAGGCGCTGCATGTGCCCACCTGTTCGCCCGCGGCCTGACCCAGGGCGCCCGACCCACCCGTGGCCGCCAGTGCCAGGTCAGCGGCCAGGCCGATGCCTGATCTGAGGCCCGGTGCGCAACGCCTGGTGCTGCTGATGCCGCTGCTGCTGGTGCTGCTGGTGTTGCGCGCCTGCAAGGCGTCTTCGTCCTGGCGGCGCTCGGTGGCGGCATCGGCCTGGCGTTGCAGTTGCGCGCCGCGGCGCGTCAGCTCGCTGTCCAGCGCCTGGGCGGCGAGCCAGCGGTGGGTCCAGTCGGCGCGTTCACGGGCCAGCTGGGCCTGGCGCTGCAGCAGGGCCGCATGGCGCTGCGCCAGCAGCTCGGCCACCGCCTGCAGATCGTCGCGCTGGCCGCGCAGGCGCGCGGCCACGGCCAGGGCCCCACCCTGCTCGCGCCAAGCCTGCCAGCGCTGGCGCCACTGGGCCTTCTGCTCGGCCAGCAGCTGCTCATCCTGCTGCTGGCGGGCCATGGCGGCGGCCCAGACGCGCTCGCGTTCGGCCAAGGCCGCCAACGCGCGCTGCAGCCGCCCATGGCGCAGCTGCGACACCTGGTCGAGCTGGTTCAGTGCGCGGTGCTGCGACCCGTTGCGCTCTGCCGACGCCGGCTTCTTGATCCTCATGCAACGCGCCCTTCCTGCTTGTTCTTGTGTTGCCCACCACCGGATCCAGGCTGGGTGCGCGGCACGCAGCCGACACCGCCACAGATACCGCAACAGACTCCGAAGCCAATGCCGCAGCAGCCGGGCCGGGTGAGCCAATGCATTGTGTCGAGCGGCCTCGGCATGCCGGCGTCAACGGGCCTGAGTTTTGTATCCAGTCGCTAGCGGCGGTTGCAAACGGCTCGGGATGGTCACAAGCCGAACCCCCCGGTTTGAGGGAGCGCCACTGCGCCGCCAACACCGGCAGGCCGACCCGGGCCCCGCGCGGACGGCCTGAAAACAGTGACCCATTGCCGCCGCCGTCGCCGCCGACAGGCCCCCATCGATAACGCCCCAATGGCGCGGCAGGGTCAAAGCGGTCTGGCCGAATCGATGCGCCTGAAAACATCGCATGCCCACGCGGCACGCGCGTATGCCATGGCCATCCGGGTGGGCCTGATCTCGGCGCCAAACATTCGTATCGAGCTGCAAGACCAGGCCACCAGGCGCGTGAAACACGCCACGTTGACGCCCCAGCCGAGCGGCATGCATGCTGACGACCATCGAAGTTTTTGACCCTCTCGGCCCACGTCGAACCCCCATGCGCCCCATGTCCCGCCCTGCCGCCCACCCCACCGCCCCCGCCGAGCCGCATGCCGACAGCATGCTGTTCGCACCGGCCGCCGTGAGCTACCGGGTGCTGGTCTCGGTACGCCGCGGCCTGCATGGCGGTGCGGCCTATGTGGGCCAGCCAGGCGAAGACGTGCGGGTGGGCAGCGATGGCAGCTGCGACCTGGTGCTGATGGACGACGGCGTGCCCGACCACAGCCTGCGCCTGATCGAGTGCGACGGCCAGCTGGTGGTTGAAGCGCTGGCCGCGGGCGTGCACCTGTGCACCGGCACCCTGCTGCACCCGGATGGCCCGCTGCCGCTGGGGCCGCACCGCTTCGAGCTACCTCAGCTGCGGCTGCGCGTGGGCTGCGCCGAGCTGCAGGTGGAGCTGCTGCGCCGCAGCCGGCGCCTGCCCGCCGAACTGCTGGCGGCCGATCTGGCCCGCGGTTCGATGCCCGCGACCCAACAGCGTCGCGGCGCGGCCAGATCGGTGGCGCTGTTGGGTGTGGCGGCCGCCGCCGTGATGGCCGTGGCCGGCACCGCCTTGAGCACCACCAGCCTGCCTGGCCTGCGGGCCCTGGCCCAGCCGGCGGCCACCCTGGCTGCGCCACCGGCCACCCTGCCGGCCCAGGTGCTGGCCGGCTTCAACGCCCGCGGTGCCCAGTTGCAGCTGGTGCGAGCGGATGGCCAGCCCCCCGCCGTGCGCGGCCTGGTGGCCGACGCCGCGATGCGCCAAGACCTCGAGCAGGCCTTGCAGCGCGTGACACCGGCCCTGGCCCTGCAGGTGCATGACGTTCAGCAGATGGCCGAGTCGCTCACCCGGCTGGCGCGGCTGGGTGGCTACACCTGTGGCGCCCGCCACCTGGGTGACGGCCGCTTTGCGTGCGACGTGCCGGTGCCCGACGCCGCGGCTGCAACGCGCCTGAACCAGCTGGTGGCCAGCGTGCCCGGCGTGCAGTCGCTGGCGGTCACGGTGCGCCAGGCCGTGCCGGCCTTGCCAGGCAGCACGGTGGCCACGCACGGCGCGGGCCAGCGCAACGGCACCGCGCCCGGCTCCCCCCAGGCCACCCAGACCACCCAGACCACCAGCACGCGCACCACGGCGGCCCTGGCCGGCACGGCCACGCTGGCGGCCATGGCCCACCCGGGCCAGCCTGCCGTGCGCTGAGCGGCGCTGCCCGCCCCTGTGCAAGCCGCCCAAACCACCATGCGCTACCTCGGCAACAACCCCGTCGGCCTGGCCCTCACCGACGACCCCAGCGGCGAGCTGCGCGACCAGCTGCTGCAACAACTGGCCGACTACCAGGGCACTGCCACGCAGGCATTGCGCGAGTCGTCGGCCCCCGCGCTCTACCAGCGCCACCTGGCGGCCGTGCAATGCGCGACCACCTGTGCGGCGCTGGTTCGAGAGTTCCACGCCGTCTGCAACTCGGCAGCGGCGGGATCCCCAGGGTAGGCCGCAGCGGCACCGCCGGCTGCGCCCGCCCTCGTTCGTCAACAGTTCTCAAACCTACCGGAGTCAACATGGACACCTATACCTCCCTGATTTCCAACAGCGGCACCGCCTGGTCTGCCGCCGAAGCCGCCCTGACCGCCCTGAAGAGCGTCAACACCGGCGACACCGCCGCCTACTCCAAGGCGCTGATGGAAGCCCAGCTGCAGGTCAGCATCGCCACCAGCGTGGAGCAAAAGGCCTCGTCGATCATCGACAAGGCGTTCCAGGCGCACAGCCAGGTCGCGTCGAAGTAATTCGACCCGGTCCGCGAGACGGGTTCCGCCGATCGGCGCGAACCCGGCTCGCCGTTCACCCGATTTCCCCATGCAACCCGACCTGCCCCGCGAGCCGCTCAAGCTGATGGCCCAGATCGGTGCCCTGTGCAGCGATGTGGCGGCGCACGACAAGGCGGTGTCGATCTTCGAGCAGCTGGTGCTGCTGCGCGAGGGCGACCCGAATGCGCTGGTGTCGCTGGCCGTGGCGCAATCGCGCGCGGGCGACGAGGCCGCCGCCATCCAGACCCTCGAGCTGGCCCTGCAACGCGATGCCGTGCACGACATGGCGCGCGTGATGCTGGCCATCCACCGCCACCGCCGTGGCGACCCGCGCGGCCGCGTGCTGCTGCAGGCCGTGCTCGAAAGCGCCGGCCCGCACACCGATGCCGATGCGCTGGCCATCGCCAGCTCGGTGCGCGACGACATCCTGAATTCTCCGGCCGAGACCGCCGCGGCACCGATGGCCGAACGCCGTCATCGCTACACCCGGCTCGGCCAGCCCTGACCCCACCGAACCCGAGACTCCCGCCATGAGCATCAGCCAGATCGCCAGCCTGGGCCCGAGCGCCGTGCCCATCCCCCAGGTGACGCCGACCGGTGCCGAGGCCCCGCTGGCCGCACC
Organism: Aquabacterium sp. OR-4; assembly: GCF_025290835.2. NCBI lineage: Bacteria > Pseudomonadati > Pseudomonadota > Betaproteobacteria > Burkholderiales > Sphaerotilaceae > Pseudaquabacterium > Pseudaquabacterium prasiolae. Next base: position 101,834 of record NZ_JAOCQD020000002.1, read on the forward strand.
ACGCGCGCTGGCACCCGGTTGTGCCGAGCAGTTCCGCGCGCTGTGCCTGGGCCCGGCCGAAAGCCAGGCGGCTGCACCAGCCGCCACGGCGGCCGCCAGTTCGTCAGCCACGACCGGGGGCACCGCGGCCAGCACGGCCACCGCGGCCGACAACATGGCCAAGCTGGCCGGCCAGCCGCTCAGCGCACTGGATTTCGACATCGAACGCGTGGTGCTGTCCACGCTGCCGTCGGCCGACAGCTCGCCCGCCGAGTTTGCGCTGGGCATGCTGCGCTCGCAGCTCAAGGTGGCGCAGGCGGCGGTGGGCATCGAGCTGGCGGCCAAGACCACCCAGTCGCTGACCCAGGGCGTGCAGACGCTCACCGCACGCGGATGAGCGCGGCGCTGGCACCACGCGCCACGCGCGGCCTGCGTCTGGCGCTGGCGGCGCTGGCGCTGCTGGCGCTGGGCGCCTGCAAGACCTCGGTCTACACCCGCCTCAGCGAAGCCGAGGCCAACGACGCGCTCTACACCCTGCTGCAAGGCGGGCTCGATGCCGAGAAGCGCAGCGACCCCGATGCCGGCTACAGCGTGTGGGCCGACAAGAGCGACCTGGCGCGCGCCATCGGCCTGCTCAAGGCCAATGCCCAGCCCGAGGCCAAGCACCCCACGCTGGGCGAGCTGTTCGGCCGCAACCAGCTGATCAGCACGCCGGCCGAAGAGCGCGTGCGCTTCGTCTACGGCACCGAGCAGGCGCTGGCGCAAACCCTGTCCAAGATCGATGGCGTACTGGTGGCGCGCGTGCACATCGTGCTGCCGGCCAACGATCCCCTGGCCACCGAGCTGAAGCCCTCGTCGGCCTCGGTGTTCATCAAGCACCGCGCCGGCGATGACCTGGCCTCGGCCGTGCCGGCGGTGAAGGACCTGGTGGTGCGCGGTGTCGAAGGCCTCAGCATCGACCGCGTGGCCGTGACCCTGTTTGCCACGCAGGGCCCGCGCGGCAGCACGGCCGCGGTGGGCGCCGGCGGCGCCGCGCTGCCACTCGACGGCAGCCGCTTTCTCGGTGTGCCGGTGCCGGCCGGCAGCGTGGCCGGCCTGTGGTGGCGCTTCGGCCTGCTGCTGGCCGCACTGGCCGCGGTGTGGGCCTTCAGCCGCCGTGGTGCAGGCAGCCTGCCCGAGCGCCAGGCCCGCCTGGGCCGACCGGCGGCGCGCGACAGCATCGCGCCCTCGGGCTTCCGCAACACCGGCGCAGGTGCAGCTTCAGGCGCAGGTGCCGGCACCGCCCACGCCACGCCGCGCGAGCTGCGCCAGCCCCATGCCTGAGCGCCTGGCCGCCGAAGCCGCCGGCGCGGCAGGCTGGGCTGACGAGATTGCCCAGCGTTTTCAGTTTGCAGCCTGGCCGCAGGCGCGCGTTCACGCCTCGTGGCTGGACGCCCTGACCCAGGCCAGCGGCGTGCCGGTGACCGCCGGCTGGGGCGCCGATGCCGGCCCCGCCGCGCTGGCCGTGGCCCGCGCGCTGCTGGCCGAAGCCGGCGCCCCGGCCGGCCAGCGCGTGCCGGTCGACCAGGTGCCGGCCTGGGCCCTGCAGGACGCCGCAGCACTGCAGCGCCAGCTCTCGGTGGCCGGGGCGCTGAACCTGCTGCCCGAGTTGCGCGCCGCGGTGCATGGTGAGGCCATTCGCCACTGGGACCGGGTGCTCGGCACCGACATCCGGCGCAGCACGCTGCGCTGGTGCCAGCTGCACCTGAGCGTCGAGGTGCCGCCACATGCGCGCGGCGTGCGCCACATGGCACAGGCCGCGGCGCGCCAGCCCGACAGCTGGCAGGGCTTCTGCCTGGCCATGGCCCTGGCGGGCCTGGGCGATCTGGGTGAGGCGGTGTCGGCGCGCATGCGCCTGGTGTGGCCGCATTCGCTGCGCGCCACGCCACCGCTGCCGCTGGATGTGCAGGCCCTGCGCTGGCTGCACACCTGCCTGAAAGTGGCCGGCGTGATGCTGGCCGATCTGGCCTCCGATGCCGAAGCCACCTCGGCCACAGCCGCCCCGCCAGGCGCCCCGCCATCCCCGCCATCCCCGCCATCCCCGCCCTACCCGACCGCTGCCGCCGGCAGCCCGCCGACCGCGCTGTCATGAACCCACCCACCAACGCCGCCGGCCAGGCTGGCCTGCCCTGGCTGAACCCCACCACGCTGAGCCGCAGCCGCGGCCGCGTGGTGCCGCGTGCCGCGCTCGAGCAATTGCTCACCGCCGACCGCCTGCAGGCCGACCTTGCCGCCCACCAGCAAGAGGTGCAGGCCCGCTTGCAGGCCGTGCGGCTGGCCGCCGAGCAGGCTGGCCACGCCGCTGGCCACGCCGCCGGCCTGGCCGCCGGCCGTGCCGAGTGGGCGCGGCAGCTGGCCGAGCGCCAGGCCCGCCGCCATGCCCAGCTGGATGACCTGCGGCCCACGCTGGTGGGCGTGGTGATGCAGGCCCTGCAGCACCTGGTCAGGCAGTTGCCGCAGGCCGATCGTTTCGAGCTGCTGGCTGCCGCGCTGATCGAGCAGGCCGTGCATGCGCGGCGCCTGCGCCTGGTGGTGGCCGCGGCCGACGGGCCGGCGGCCCAGGCGCTGCTGGCCCGCTGGGCAGCCGATGGCGCCAGCCCGCGTGCCGGTGATGTGCTGATCGACGACACCCTGCAGCCCGGCGACTGCGTGCTCGAGACCGACGAAACCGCCATCGACGGCCGCCTGAGCCTGCGCCTGTCGACGCTGCAGGCCAGCCTGGACGCGGCATTGAAGGCCGCCACGCCGGACGGCGCGGCATGAACGCACCGCAACCCGATTGGGCCGCGGCACTGCAGCGCGCCGCCACGCAATGGCCGGCGCCCGAGCGGCGCGGCCGTGTGGTGCGGGCACTGGGCAGCGTGATCCAGGTCACCGGCCTGCAGGCCCGGGTGGGCGACATGTGCCAGTTCAGCCATCCCGGCGCCGAAGCCGGCACCGCCGCGCCCTGGCAGCTGCAAGGCGAGGTCATCGGGCTCGAAGGCGAGCACCTGCTGGTGTTGCCGCTGGGCGAGCTTGATGGCGTCTCCAACCGAACCCAGGTGGCACCGCTGGGCCATGGCGCGCAGGTGCAGGTGGGCCCCGGCCTGCTGGGCCAGGTGCTCGACGGCTTTGGCCGGCCGCTCACCCCCGGCGCCAGGCTCGACGATGCCCAGCCCTGTCCGATCAAGGCCAGCCCGCCCGATGCGCTGTGCCGGCGCGCAGTGACCCAGCCACTGGCCACCGGCGTGCGCGCCATCGACGCCCTGCTCACCTGCGGCGTGGGCCAGCGTCTGGGCATCTTTGCGCCGGCCGGCACCGGCAAGAGCACCCTGCTGTCGATGATTGCCCAGGGCAGCGCCTGCGATGTGGTGGTGCTGGCCCTGGTGGGCGAGCGCGGCCGCGAGGTGGGCGAGTTTCTCGAGGAGATTCGCCACCTCGGCCTGGGCCCGCGCAGCATCGTGGTGGTGGCCACCTCAGACCGCTCGTCGGCCGAGCGCGCCAAGGCGCCCGAGGTGGCCATGGCCTGTGCCGAGTACTTTCGCGCCCAGGGCCAGTCGGTGCTGCTGCTGATGGACTCGGTCACGCGCTACGCCCGCGCGCTGCGCGAAATCGGCCTGGCCGCGGGCGAGCCGCCCACGCGGCGGGGCTACCCGCCCTCGGTGTTCAATGCCCTGCCGCGCCTGTTCGAGCGCGCCGGCTGGTCAGACCGTGGCGCGATCACCGCCTTCTTCACCGTGCTGGTCGACGACGACAGCGCCGGTGACCCGATCTTTGAAGAAGCGCGCGCCACGCTGGACGGCCACATCCTGCTCAGCCCGCGCCTGGCCGACAGCGGCCACTACCCGGCCATCGACGTGCTGGCCAGCCGCAGCCGGGTGATGCAGCGCGTGGTGCCCGAAGCACATGCGCAGGCCGCGCGCACGCTGCGCGAGCTGCTGCAGAAGCTGCAGGACATCGAGACCCTGGTGCAGATCGGCGAGTACCGCAGCGGCAGCGATGCGGTGGCCGATCGCGCGCTGGCTGCACGCGACGAGATCAACACCTTTCTGCGCCAGGCCCTGCAAGACCCGACCCCTGCGCCGCAAACGCTGGACAGGCTGCAAGCCCTGCTGCGCATTGCGCCGCCGCGGCCCCCGAGCAGTGGTGCGCCGACGCACTGATCCACGACACCCGAAACGCGCCGCACACGGCGCTTGCCCAGGAGAACCCGATGCAGATCGAATCGAATGCCAACGCGGCCCGAGCGGCCACCACGGCGCAGACCACCGCCGACCTGCCGGCCGAGCGGCCGATGGCCGAGCCCACGCTGCGCCGCGTGCCCACCTGGGTGCGCTTCGATCCCCTGCACAGAGGCAAGCCGATGTCGGTCAGCATCGCGGCACCGGCGGTGTCATCGGGCTGGGCCGGCCGCCTGCGCCAGCTGATGCAAGGCCGCATGCAACACGCGCAGACCGGCAGCGACGCACGAATGGCCGCCTTGAGCCTGACCCCCACCCGCGTGCACGGCATGGGCTGGCTGCGTGGTCTGGGTCGCCTGCGCCAGCGCCTGCAAGGCACGGTAGCCAAGCTGCAGGCCCAGCAGGCTGCCGCGGCCGATGCCCTGGCCCTGAGCCGCGTCTCCAGCGCCATGCAGCAGCGCTTTGCCGCCTCGGCGTCCGATGCCGGTGCGTTCAACACCACGCTGCGCCAGGCCTTCGGTGACAAGTTCGACGCCGCCAAGGCCGAAACCCTGCGCCAGCAGGCCCTGGCCGGTGACTTCTCGTGGGCGCCCAAGATCCAGATCGCCTCGGCCCAGCAGCTGTCTGACCTGTCGGGCACCCAGGCCGCCGACGGCGCCGCCCGCGGCGCCTATGTGCAGGCCGAAGACACCATCTACATCAGCCGCGAAACCCTGCACGGCGATGCCGACACCGCCCAGCGCCTGCTGATGGAAGAGCTGGGCCACGCCATCGACGCCCGCATCAACACCGTTGATTCGGCCGGCGACGAAGGCGAGATCTTCGCCAAGCTGATGCATGGCGATGCCGTGAGCGCCCAGCAGCTGGCCGACATGAAGGCCGACAACGACCACGGCACCGTGATGCTCAACGGCCGCAGCGTGCAGGTGGAATACGGCTGGTTCAAGAAGCTGCGCAAGGCCATCTCCGGTGGCTTCAAGAAGATCGTCAAGGCGGTGGTCAAGGGTGCGGTCAGCGTCGTGAAGTCCACCTTCAAGGTGGCCACCGGGCTGATGACGCTGAACTTCCAGCGCGTGCGCGAAGGCTTCAAGCAAGGTGTGCAGGCCGTCAAGACCACTGTCAAGGCCGTGGTGCAGGCGGTCAAGGAGACCACCAAGGCGGTGATCTCGGCCGTCAAGGAAGGCTTCAAGCAGCTGATGCAGAGCAAGCTGTTTGCGGCGGTGCTGATGATCTGCCGCTTCATCCCGATCCCGGTGGTGCAGCTGGCGGTGCGCATCGTCGACGTGGTGCGCGCGGCCTACATGGCCTACCAGGGCATCAAGAACAAGAGCTGGGGTGCGGTGCTGGGCGCGGTGGCCAGCGTGGCCGGCGGCGCGGCCAACATTGCCGGCAGCTTGGGCGCCAGCGCCAGCACGGTGGCCAACATCCAGGCCGTGGCCAGCGCGGCCAGCAAGCTGAACATGGCCTACAACGCCATCGCCAACAAGGACATCGGCGCGGCACTCAGCCTGGCCGGCGGCGCCTTCGGCAGCGGCACGCAGGCCTCGTCCACCATCGCCACGCTGCAGACCGTGGGCGGTTATGCGCAGCAGGCCGTGGCGGTGCGTGCGGCAGTGCGCGGCGGCGATGCGCTGGGTGCGCTCAGCGGCACGTTGGGCCTGGCCGGCAGCGCCATGGGCAAGGACAGCAGCTTGGCCGCCCAGATCAGCACCGCCAGCGAGGTGGTGACCGGGCTGCGCGCCGTGCAGGCGCTTGGCCGCGGCCAGCTCGATGCGGCGCAAAGCCTGGCCAGCGGCATGGCCGCGGCCCAGGCCGCCAGCCGCGAGGCCGACGAGATCACGGCCCAGCGCCGCGCGCAGGAGCAAGCGCAAGCCCAGGCCCGCACCGCACAGCCCCAGGCGCCGCAGCCCGACGACGCCGGCGGCAGCGACATCACCGCCACACAGGTGCAGGCAGACGCCGCCGCCAATGCACCGGCCGCCACCCCGCCCGAGGCCGCCACCCCCAGCGCCCCGGCCACCACCGTGGTCAGCCGCGGCCAGACGCTGGAAGCCATCGCCCGTGCCCACTACGGCGACCAATGGCGCGCCGGCCTGGCGCAGATGGCCATCGACAACAGCCTGAAGCTCAACCAGTGGGGCAGCCCGATCCTGCGCGTGGGCCAGGAGCTGCAGATGGCCGACCTCGGCAACCGCTCCGACGCCGACCTGGCCGCACTCGCCCGCACCGGCGGCCGCCTGATCGCCAGCAACAGCAGCGGCCTGGCCGTGAAGGCCGAGCTGGAGCAGCGTGCGCGTGAGGCGGCGGCGGAGAAGGTTGCGCAGGCGAAAGCGCGCGCACAGGGACCGGAATGGGTGCCTGGCGTGTCCTCATCGGCACTGAATGGCACCAGCTTCAACGACCTCACGCAACCGCAGGCGTCAATCACCGGGCTCGCGCCCGGCCCTGCGGGTCCAAACCCGGTTGCGTCCGACTTTCAGTCAGTCAACGATCGCAAGGTAGCCGTGGGAACCTACGACCGCTGGACGGAGATGGGTACCGCGCTCAAAAGTGGTGACTACCAAGGCGCGGCGCGACACTTCATGTTCACCGCATCCGACGACGCCAGGGCTCAGCTTGAGCGGAAGACAAATCCTCCTCTAAGCCCTGAACAGCTCAGCTTCCAGACCGACATCGGCCTGGCGGCGGGCGGCCCTGTCCTGACAGGACTGGCAAGCCTGGCACGCATGGCGGGGGCGCCTGACACGGTCGTCAATGACATCGGCGTGGCTCAGACTGGTGTGGTCCTGTCAGTCATGGCACCAGTGGCCGGCCGCCAGAGTGTGGTCGCCCGGCCCGAAATCGAGACCAATCCTGCGGCGAGGATTGATCCGACCAGCCCCGTGCGTGAGTTGGACTGGAAGGGCAATGAGATCCACTATCGATCGATGAGCGAACGCGACTTCGAGAAATTCAGAATCACCGGGGAATTGCCCAGCACGGGCGAAACCTCGTTGTCGCCCGTACGTGACTACGCTGAAGCCTACCGGGGAATCACTGTCCGGATCGCTACCCGGCCCGGCACTTCGGCCCAGTTGCAGCAAATCGGCGTTGCAGCCAACGAGCCGGCCGCAGTCGTATTTCCAGAAATGCCGCCCGAAGCACCGAACTGGACCCAGACGAACGCACGATTCAAGTTCGAGAGCGGCCAGATGACCACCCAGTTGGGTCGCGGCGACGCGCTTAAGATCTACAACGACAACATCGTCAGCGCGAAGCCGGTTCGCCGGGGCAACTAATGTTCATAGACACCGAACACAGTCCACTCACCATGAAGCGCACCTACACGCTGGCACGTGAACTTGAACTCACGCCGCAAACCATTGAGAAGGCACATAAGCTGACCTTGGATCGCAGCCGTCCTCGGATCGGTCTCAAAGGAAAGCATGGTCTGTTCGCAAGCACCGAATGGTGGAACAACGTCAAGAACGGAACCATTGCCACCTTGAAAGTTAAAGGGCAAGTCGTGGATGTCTATGCCGCCGGCGCTGACGCCTCGACGTTACCGGACATGATCGATATTGCAACTGATGACGGAACACTGGTTTCAGCTGGAATCTATGTGAACGATCCCGCCGATGTAGCTCTTTACACCGTCGGCAAACGAGTCGCACTGATGTACGCACTGGATGAATTGAAGGATCAACCCGCGGAGGACGGCAGTATCAATCGGGCCAAGATTGCGCTGGAGATGGCCGTTTCGATCTGAGTGTGCGACCACCACTCTTTGTCGGGTCTGCAACGAAGCGCTGGCGGCAGACTACCTGTCGAAGTCCGACCCACCGATGCATCGCTGGACGCCGCAAAGGAACGGGCGCGCTTGGTCGCCGCAGGACAGAGCTACCAAGGCCATGCCGGACATGTGCCTGACACGACGTGGACAGGCGTCGCACAGCCTTACCAATGGCTAGACTTGACACCTAAAGTCAACTCAAGCCTGGGCGGCCAGGCCAACAGGTACCCGATCGGGTACAAGCCGACAGAATTCACCCTGGAGAAGCCATGATGAGCGCCACCGTGATTGCCGACATCGCCCGAATCGCTCATTGGAAGCAGGTGGCCAGCGCACATGACACGGATCGCATGCTTCGATGGTCGCTGCCGCGGGTGGCGGCCTCATCGCGACGGGTGGATGAAGCCGAACGCGCACTGGGACGCCCGCTGCCGAAGCAGGTCCGAGACTTCCTGTGTCTTGCGGATGGCTGGCCCGCCCTTCACGTGGATTCCGACCTGTTCGGCACAGCTGAGCTGATCGCCGGTCGCGCCCAGTCGCTGACCGACCGGCCAGACGCCTTGTCGGTCCTCGATGCGCATGGGCTGGCGTCCAAGGACGTCGTGGTGATCGGCGGCTCCGAGCACGACCTTGACCTCTTCGTCGCCGTGCTTGATGGTGCGCCAACTCTGGGTGGCGCCGTGCTGTGGATTGCTGGCCAGGAAGTGGACCAGTTCCCGACGTTTGAGGCCTTTCTAGTGTAGTGCGCGTGAATTTATAGAACTTATTTGCGCCGGCATACTCAGACGTTCCAGGAGGCTGGAACAGTGCGGGTTGCCAAGACGATTGAACTGGACGCAGACACCGAGCGCGAGCTCCGTGTGCTGGCCAAGCGCCGAACGGTGGAGGCCCGGTTGCAGCAGCGTGCGCTGGTCGTGCTGCTGGCCGCCGAGGGCCGGCAGAACAAGGACATCGCTGTCGATGCAGGACTGGATCGGCGCCAGGTCGCCATGTGGCGCGAGCGCTTCCTCAGCGGTGGCATCGACGCGCTGCGCAAGGACGCCCCACGCAGCGGCCGTCCGGCCACGATCACCGCTGAGATGGAGTCGCGCATCGTGCAGGCCACGCTGCACGACAAGCCGGTCGACGCCACGCACTGGAGCACCCGCACCTTGGCCGCGCACCTGGGTGTGGGAGCCACCACCGTGCGTCGGGTTTGGCAGAGCAACGGCCTGAAGCCGCACCTGAGCCGCACGTTCAAGCTCTCGCGTGATCCACGGTTCGAGGACAAGTTGCTCGACGTCGTCGGCCTGTACATGAACCCGCCCGAGCACGCCCTGGTGCTCAGCTGCGACGAGAAGAGCCAGATCCAGGCGCTCAACCGTACACAGCCGGGTCTGCCGATGAAGCGCGGGCGTGCCGGCACCGTGACCCACGACTACAAGCGCCACGGCACGACCACGCTGTTTGCCGCGCTCAACACGGTGGACGGCAAGGTGATCTCGATGTGCCAGCCGCGCCACCGGCATACCGAGTGGCTGAAGTTCTTGCGGCTGATCGACCGCCGCACGCCCAAGCACCTGGGCCTTCACCTGATCGTGGACAACTACGCCACCCACAGCCACCCCGAGGTGCAGAAATGGCTGGCGCGTCATCCGCGGTTCGTCATGCACTTCACGCCGACCAGCGCTTCGTGGCTGAACATGGTCGAACGCTTCTTCCGCGACATCACCGACAAGCGCATCCGGCGTGACAGCTTCGCCAGCGTTGCCGAACTGGAGCTGGCCATCGACCTGTACGTGGCCCATCACAACATCGATCCCAAGCCGTTCATCTGGACGGCCCGCGCGACCGACATCCTGGCCAAGGTGACCCGGGCCAAGGCCGCCCTGGTCACCGCACCGGAATAAGTACAGAACAGAGCGGCGCACTGCACTAGGCGCCATGGTGACCTACAACGCCCAGATTGCCGATCGCATGGCGGGTACGCGGCATTGATGACGCCAGGATCTGGCCAGAGGGGTCTTTTGTGCTGTCGGCGCCGATCCAAATCCGAGCCAGAAGCATCAGTCAGCGGCGTGAGATAGCACCCGGGCCCCTGACCCGGTCGGATGCGGCGTCCATATGCTTGCCAGACCTTCGATGCGAACAGAGGACGCCCCCTCCTCTCACCGCCTGCGGAGCCAGTCGTTGAAGCAGTGACACAGGTCACTGTCGATGTCGGGATGACGGCCGCAGGCGGTGGATTCAAGTCTCGAATCATCGAACCCGTGCGCGTACCACTGATGCCAGGACACCAACCGGGCAGTCTGGCCGGTGAGCCGGAGGTCGCTCCGCGCAACTCAAACCCCGATCAGCTTCGCTCGATTCAGCGCCAGAACGAGACGCTGGCGTTTCTGGCAGGAAAGCAGGGCTTTGAAGTTGTTCAGTTGCCCAACGCGGGTGCCCGGGGCGTCAAGAACCCCGACGCTGGCATCAACGGACAACTGGCGGATGTCTACGCACCGTCAACCGGAAACCTCTGGACCATCAGGGACAACGTGGCCCAGAAGATCGAGACCCAGGCTCCGAACGTCATTGTCAGTCTCAATGACTTGCCCGCGACGGCAGCCCAGCTGGCACGACATCTCCAGGACAATCCGGTCCCCTTCAACACCCTCTACATCGTCAAGAACGGACAAGTGACCGTGGTTGACCGGCAGGCCTACCGACCCGCCGTTCCGCCGCTGATTCACAGTGTCGGCCTCGGCAGCGAGGACAGAAGACCTGCGAACCAAGGCGTCGTTGCCCCTCTTCAGTAGCACCGCACGACCGACGTAACACGGAGAAACCATGTCGATGGCGCTTTCGCTGGAACTCGAATCTGGCATCCACGAAGACCACTTGAGACAGGCTGCATTTGACTGCGGGGCCGTGTCGCCATCAGATGATCATCCCAACGGCACGCTGGCCGTGTTTGCTGAATCCGGTCTGGACTTGTTCGTTCACTCGCAAGATGGACGGCATGCCGTCCGTGCAGAAGGCATGCCCTACCCGGCTGCCTGGACGGTCGGGCTGCGCGTGTCCCTCGGCTACTTGCTGGACCGGTATGACTTGTGCAATCGAGATGCGCGGCAATTGCTCGATGCGCTGGCGAAGCGGACGAGCAAGTTCTTTGTTCTCTCTTTCGAGTACGAGAGGGTCTATGCGCTCAGAGACGCGCATGGCTTGCAATATTTTGACGACAGCCTGAGCCCTCCTGTTTCTTGAGGCCATCCGACCCATCGGGGTCTTGCTCGCGGGAAGTCTCGGATATTGGCGACGACAGGCCGCCTGTTGCTTTGGGCCATTCCGAACTTGAAGTACACCGCCCGCGAATTCAATGACAGGCCGAACGGCCTTGTGCAAGACCTGCGTCGCTCGCGCGAACTGTACAAACCCAGCGATTTCCCCATCAGGAAGCGATCATGACCACCGAACTCAACATCGCAGAGATCCCCTATGAAACCGGTGAGATCCACTTCCGATACTCCCGTGTGATGGCTACCGATGGAACCCACTGGATCCGGCATGGCCTGTTCCGCGAGTACCACAGCAATGGTCAAGTCATTGCCGAAGGGCATTACGTGGACGGCAAGGAAGAAGGTCTGTGGCGTACCTTCTACCCCGATGGACGCATGGCCTCCGAAGGGCACTACCAGGACGGCCGCGAGGCTGGAGACTGGCGCTACTGGAATGCCGATGGGGCGGCGCACCAGTCAGCGGCGTGAGAGAGCACCCGGGCCCTTGACCCGGTCGGATGCGGCGTCCATAGGCTTGCACACTGATACGCCGGCAAACGTTGAGCAAATTGCCAGGCGTGTCTTGCGAACCAAGGCGTCGTTGCCACTCACCCCAAGATCACCGGCAAGCCCTGAGCCACCAACATGACCGCCCCACGTGAATCCGCGCACTTCGAAGCCCAAGCGAAGTACTGCGCTGACCATGCGCAACTCGGCTTTGCGTTCGCGTATCCACGGCACTTTGTCGAGGCTGTGCTGTGGGCAGAGATGGACTTCGATCACGGGGGCGACGGCCATGCGCTGAGCATCCTGCGTGCGATCGATGTGCCAGGCGAAATGCGCCTGATCCGCAAGGCCACGCAGCGCAAGCTCGTACCGTTCGCGCGTGGCGCCAACAACGACATCCTGTACTGCCTGGATGCAGTCGACCCGGAGACCGTCTGCTGCATCGATCTCGGCGAGCCGAAGTGGCACGCTCGCGAGGCGGATGCCGGGGACTTTGTCGCGTTCCTGAACCGATATCGGGCCAACGAGGGGCTCCCACCCTGGTGGCCCGACGCGGAACAAGGTCATGGCTGAGCCGGCGCGCTTGGGCTCCGCGTGCCACGAACAGCTCACCCGCCTGCCATGATCACCCTGCACTTCTACGAGACGAACAAGGCCTACGGCTGCTTCTCGAACTTCTCGCGCCACCCCGTCGCAGCGGGCGGCCGCACCTGGGCCACGACGGAGCACTTCTTCCAGGCCGCGAAGTTCAGCGATGCCGGCGATGTCGATGCCGTCCATGCCGCACCCACGCCTTTTGCGGCAGCACAGATCGGCCGCGACCGCACGCGGCGATCCATGCGCCCCGACTGGCCCGTCGTGCGCGACGAGGTCATGCTCACCGCCCTGCGCGCCAAGTTCGCGCAGCATGCCGATCTGGCCAGCGTGCTGGCCTCCACGCGCGGCGCAATGCTCGTTGAGCACACGGCCAACGACGCCTACTGGGGCGATGGCGGCGATGGCCATGGCCTGAACAGGCTCGGGCGACTGCTTGAACAGGTTCGCGCCGAGTTGCCACCGGCGCCAGCCAACTTCGTGGCGCCGCCCTGGATCCAGCACCCCGAGATCGACCCCGCCGACCTCTTCTGGCGCATGGGCCGAGGCGAGGATTGCCTCAGCCAGGCCCACGCGTTCTGGTCAGGCCTGCCACCAGCCGCGCGCAAGGAGTACGACCAGTACTTTGCCGTGCCGCCGGCCTGGACGCTCAGCTGGACACCTGACGCCCAACGCCGTTCAGACGAGGCGTTCGTAGCGGTCATGTGGCGCAGCATGTGGATACCGATGCTGGGTCTGCGCAACTCGCATCCATGCCATCGGCCGCAAAGAATCGCCTCTCGCCGGGTGGCGAACCTTCTGCCGTACAGCCGGCCACGGTTCAGGCTGCCCCACTGGCTTTCGGTCGCCGCTTTGTCCCAGAAGTCTCGTCTACACCGCGGGTGCGGCGGCAGCCGCCACAACCGGGCAATGCCACTCTGGACGCTCGCCTCCTGAAACACCTGCCCAGCGGCTGTTACGACGGCACACCGGGCACCCCTGAGCGCAGCGGTTAGAACCTGCCGGGCCGTGCCAAGGGGCAGGCGTGGGAGGTCTTGAAGCATGAGCAAGCGTGGTGTGACGCATCGCCTGGCAACACGGGCTGCTGCCGCCTGCCTGGCCATCAGCCTGGGTGCCTGGCTGGCGGCCTGCGGTGGCGGTGGTGGCGGCGCACCGGCCAGCGACTCGGGTGGCAACGGCGCGGGCAATGGTGGATCGAACGGCGGCTCGGGCGGTGGCTCATCACCGGGCGCCGGCCTGGCCGCGCTGCAGGCGCAGTTGGCGGCCTGCCCCACGGGATCGCGCTTCAACGAAGTGGCCAGTTGCATGCAGGGCCTCTACGAAGGCCGCGCCACCGACGATGGCAGCCTGTGCGCCCTGCGCTACGACGCCAGTGGCCAGGTCTGGTACAGCACCAATCGTTCGAGCAACCGGCTCACCCTGTCGTTTTCGGGCTCGGGCGCCACGTTCCACAAGACCGTCCAGGCCAGCAGCGCCTCGGGCTTCTCGATCAGCCTGACAGTGGGCATTGCCTCGGGCGCCGAGATGAGCCTGCATTGGCAGAACCCGGCCGAGCCAGGCAGTGCCAATGGCCTGCTCGTGAAGTCGCAAACTGCCGCTGCGCCAGATTGCCTGATCACCACGCCCACGCAGGTGGCCGCCAGCTCATCCACGGCCACCGGCAACCAGACCAGCCTCAGCTGGGACAGCCCGACCACCCTGAACACCTTGGGCACCGGCGGGCTGCGCGTGGCCTCCGGCGCCAGCGGCAACACGGGCTTTGACGCTGGGCTTGCCGATGACGGCAGTGCCTGGGTCGCCTTTGCCCAGGCCGATGGCGCGGGGCGTCTGGCCGTGCAGGTGGTGCAAGGCCAGGCCGGTGCGGCCGGTCAGGCGGCGCGCTGGGCCGCGCCGGTGGTGCTCGACGATGCCGCCCCGCTGCTGGCAGACCACAGGCCAAGGCTGGCTGTGTCCAGTTCGGGCCATGCGGTGGTGAGCTGGATCACCGAACGGGCCTGCACCGCCGATGCGTACGAACTCAGCCCCGCCGGCAAGCTGTGCCGCTACATGGTGGCCACGCGCCGCAGGGCCGGCGCCAGCGCCTGGGAGACACCCCAGGTCGTCGGCGCATCGCCGCCCAGCAAGGTGCACGACCACCGCGTGCGCATCAATGCCGCCGGTGACGTGGCGATCACCTATGTGGGCATGTCGGCGGCCGGCTCCAGCAGCACCCGCAGCCTGCTGGGTCTGCGTGCCGCGGCCGACGGAGCCTTCCGCAACATCGTGCTGAACGGCCTGCGCAGCAGCTTTGATTTCGGCGAAACCCTGGCCGAGGGCATTGACACCGCGCTGGACGACAGCGGCCGGCTGGTGGTGGCCGGGCGCATCCAGTCCCTGATGGGCACGGGCGTGGTCGGCATGCGCTCCAGCATCAGTGCCGTGCCCGAGCGCTGGGCCGCGGACACCCCGGCCAACGCCGAGCCATGGTTCAACGAGCTGGCCACCAGCGATGGCTTTGCCGCGTTCACCGCGCAGGCCGACCCGGGCACGCGCCAGCCGCTGCGCCCCGAGCAGATCACGTTCTGGTCACCCGTGCTGCAGCGCTGGCTGGCGGCCGAGCCCAGCATCGATTTCGCCATCTGGGGCAACACCCGCCTGGTGGGCACCGACACCAGCGGCGGCGAGTTTCTGCTGTATGGCGGCTGCCGCCTCAGCCGCTGGGTGGCCGGCGCCTGGTCAGACACCCTGATCACCCTGCCCGAGCATTGCGGACTCGACCGCAGCGGCGGCCTCTACGCCTTCAACCGCGCAGGCGATTACGTGGGCCTGCACTGGGGCGGCCACATGGGCCAGTGGGGCTACTACCGACGCAGCGACAACCGCCTGCTCAAGGGGGCGCCGGGCACCGCCACGGCGGTGGCGGCCGACTACCCCCTGGGCACCGCCTCGCCGCTGTTTGCCCCGGCCGACAGCCAGTTGCTGCTCAACCGTGGCGGCCTGGCCCTGGCAGTGACCGCCAACACCTATACCGCCATGCCCACGGCCAGCCAGGCGGGCACCGACGGTGGCGGTGCACTGCGGCTGTGGGCCCAGTTTCTGCGCTGAGCTGGGTTCGGGGCGGTGGCCGTGAGGGTGTGCTGCGCGTGGACACGTACGCGACTTGGATCCGGGCGGCGCAAGTCGATACAGATGTTTGAGATCGCGTGAAGACGGCGTGCACCGCGGCCCGAAGAATGCGCCGACAGGCCTTCCCGATGCATGAAGGCTGACCGCTCACTTTGACCGTCATGCCATGGCGCCATCGAGCGGCATTCAACCGAGGAGAACCCATGCAGATCGACCCGAACGCCAGCGGCGCACTGGCTGGCGCCGTGAACGCAGCCACCGCCCAGGTCAACGCTCCGGCCACAGCCCAGGCCAACGCCCAGGCCCCTGCCCTGGCCACCAGCCGCACGCCGCGCTGGTTTCGCCACGCAGCCGCCCGGCGCGAAACGCCGGCACCCAGGGCCGGCCGAATGGTCAAGCACGGGATGGTGCGCGCGCAGCCGGTGCGCGGGGCCTGGCTCAGCCGCATTCGCGCCGCCCTGCAGCAGCGCGCCGACCGGGCCGAGCACGGCACCCAGTTGCGCCACGAAGCCGGTCACGGACTGGCGCCTATATGGCGGTCGGTGACATGCCGTTCTTGTGCGCAGCCAGCCGCTTCGTTGGCGGCCTGGTGGGGGGCGTTTCCGGGTACAAACTCGGCTCTGCCGCAGCCAGCACCGCGTGGACCGCCGTCCAGAACCACCCATGAGCACCGCGAGCGCTCCATCGAACAATGCCGCCCTCTCCCGTCTGCTGGATGAGGCGTCCCGGGGCGCGGTGACGGACGCCGAGTTTCTCTCGCAAGCAAAGGAACTGGGCGTCAGTTCGGCCTGGGTGCAAGCACAACTGGAACGCCTGCACACCGACTGGGATGAGTCCCGGCTTTGCCTGCTGATCGACTGTCTGTACCTGCCGGGTGTTCATGGCGCGGCTGGCTGGGCGAGCGTCACGTCGGCGTTTTGCAGATTGATGCTTGACCCGCGCATGGAACCCGGCACCGTCGAGTTGACCGCCGATGCCATTGCAGACTTTCGTCTGGACTTGCAGGATCTGCGCGTTCTGACTCTGGTCTGCACCAGCTCACGTTGGAATGACGATGGCTACTGGCCAGACCTGCGCAAAGCCCTGGAGACCATGCCCGCCGCCGTGCACAACGGTGCCGTGTCGCGGCGGGAAGTCCTTGATCTGTTATCCACCGTCGCCAACAGCCCCGCAACGCAGACCGAGGACTGCGGTCTGCGAAGCACGGCGCAGGCCATGTCCCGCCAGATCAGCGAAGAGGCTGAATAGGCACGGGATTGCGAACGCGACCCATTGCCGTGCACCGGAAATCCGTATCCACACCGCCAGTTCCTGAGCCATCGACATAACCGACCGACGTGATGCCGAGCGCTTCAGGCAAACGCATCCCTATCATCCATGTAGCGCAGCATGTGGATACAGATGTTTGATCTGAACCTCTCGCCTCCAAGCCAGGATCCTCGAAGAATCGCCTAGGACAGGGAAACTGCGCCGGCCAACTGGACGCGTACTTTGTCGCCTACTGCCACACCATGCGTGAGGCGCAAATCAGCGAGGAGGATCCATGCAGATCGACCCGAACGCCAGCGGTGCCCTGGCTGGCGCCGTGAACGCGGCCACCGCCCAGGCCAACGCTCCGGCCACAGCCCAGGCCAACGCCCAGGCCCCTGCCCTGGCCACCAGCCGCACGCCGCGCTGGTTTCGCCACGCAGCCGCCCGGCGCGAAACGGCGGCGCCCTGGGCCGGCCGAATGCTCAAGCACGGAATGGTGCGCGCGCAGCCGGTGCGCGGGGCCTGGCTCAGCCGCATTCGCGCGGCACTGCAGCAGCGCGCCGACAGGGCCGAGCACGGCGCCCAGTTGCGCCACGAAGCGCTGCGCCCCACCGAAGGCAGCCTGCCGGTGCGCGGCAAGTTCGGCTGGCTCTCGCGCCTGGGCCTGGTGCGCCAGCGCCTGCAAGGCACGGTGGTCAACCTGCAGGCCCAGCAGGCTGCCGCGGCCGATGCCCTGGCCCTGAGCCGCGTCTCCAGCGCCATGCAGCAGCGCTTTGCCGCCTCGGCGTCCGATGCCGGTGCGTTCAACGCCACGCTGCGCCAGGCCTTTGGTGACAAGTTCGACGCCGCCAAGGCCGAAACCCTGCGCCAGCAGGCCCTGGCCGGTGACTTCTCGTGGGCGCCCAAAGTCCAGATCGCCTCGGCCCAGCAACTGTCTGACCTGTCGGGCACCCAGGCCGCCGACGGCGCCGCCCGCGGCGCCTATGTGCAGGCCGAAGACACGATCTACATCAGCCGCGAAACCCTGCACGGCGATGCCGACACCGCCCAGCGCCTGCTCATGGAAGAGCTGGGCCACGCCATCGACGCCCGCATCAACACCGTTGATTCGGCCGGCGACGAAGGCGAGATCTTCGCCAAGCTGATGCATGGCGATGCCGTGAGCGCCCAGCAGCTGGCCGACATGAAGGCCGACAACGACCACGGCACCGTGATGCTCAACGGCCGCAGCGTGCAGGTGGAATACGGCTGGTTCAAGAAGCTGCGCAAGGCCATCTCCGGTGGCTTCAAGAAGGTCGTCAAGGCCGTGGTCAAGGGCACGGTCGGCCTGGTCAAGTCCACCTTCAAGGTGGCCACCGGCCTGATGACGCTGAACTTCCAGCGCGTGCGCGAAGGCTTCAAGCAAGGCGTGCAGGCCGTCAAGACCACCGTCAAGGCCGTGGTGCAGGCGGTCAAGGAGACCACCAAGGCGGTGATCTCGGCCGTCAAGGAAGGCTTCAAGCAGCTGATGCAGAGCAAGCTGTTTGCGGCGGTGCTGATGATCTGCCGCTTCATCCCGATCCCGGTGGTGCAGCTGGCGGTGCGCATCGTCGACGTGGTGCGCGCGGCTTACATGGCCTACCAGGGCATCAAGAACAAGAGCTGGGGTGCGGTGCTGGGCGCGGTGGCCAGCGTGGCCGGCGGCGCGGCCAACATTGCCGGCAGCTTGGGCGCCAGCGCCAGCACGGTGGCCAACATCCAGGCCGTGGCCAGCGCGGCCAGCAAGCTGAACATGGCCTACAACGCCATCGCCAACAAGGACATCGGCGCGGCACTCAGCCTGGCCGGCGGCGCCTTCGGCAGCGGCACGCAGGCCTCGTCCACCCTGGCCACGCTGCAGACCGTGGGCGGCTATGTGCAGCAGGGCCTGGCCGTGCGCGCCGCCGTGCGCGGGGGCGATGCGCTGGGCGCGCTCAGCGGCACGCTGGGCCTGGCCAGTGGCGCGCTCGGCAAGGACCACACCTACGCCGGCCAGATCGCCACCGCCAGCGAGGTGGTGACCGGCCTGCGCGCCGTGCAGGCGCTCAGCCAGGGCAATCTGGACGCCGCGCAAAGCCTGACCCAGGGCATGGCCTCGGCCCAGGCTGCCAGCCAGCAGGCCGACGAGATCAGCGCGCGCCAGCGTGCCGCCGAGCAGGCCCAGCTGCAGGCCAAGGCCGATGCCGATGCCGATACCGAGGCACAGGCCGCCCTCGCCAAGGCCCGGCAGGCCGATGCGGGTGAAACGCCGGCGGCCGTGGCCGCCAGCGACACCGCCCCGGCCGCGCTGGCGCCCGATGACAGCCCGCCGAGCACAGCCGCCACCCCCAGCGCCCCGGCCACCACCGTGGTCAGCCGCGGCCAGACGCTCGAGGCCATCGCCCGCGCCAACTATGGCGACCACTGGCGCGCCGGCCTGGCGCAGATGGCCATCGACAACGGCCTGAAGCTCAACCAGTGGGGCAGCCCGATGCTGCGCGTGGGCCAGGAGCTGGTGATGCCCGACCTGGGCGGCCGCTCCGATGCCGACCTGGCGGCCCTGGCCCGCACCGGCGGCCGCCTGATCGCCAGCAACAGCAACGGCCTGGCGGTGAAGGCCGAGCTGGAGCAGCGTGCGCGTGAAGCCGCGGCGGCCAAGATCGCCGAGGCCAATGCCCTGGCCCAGGCGCAGACGTCGGGCGCCTGGTCGGGTGGCTTCATGCAGGCCAGCTACTCGCCTGGCATGAGCGGCAGCCTGGTGCAGACCGGCTACCAGGGTTTTGGCTCGGGCCTTGGCAGCGGCTCGCCCTCGCTCTACAGCGACGCCAGCAACTCGGTGCCCGGCCCGGGTGGCGTGTGGGCCGCCGGCCAGCATTGGGCCGGCCTCGGGCGGCAGACCCTGGTCGACAACCCGATCCTCATCAAGCGCTGGGAAGGCACCACCAGCGCCTGGACCGGCAAGGGCGGCTTCACCAGCGGCCTGACCAACCTGCTCGAAGGCGGTGGCATCGAGGTGGCCGACCGCATCCACGCCTCACCGGCCGGCTCGCTGGGCCCGCGCTCGGGCGTGTCGTCCGGGGTGGCCAACAACGTCAACGGCGCCCTGGCTGAACAGGCCACGGCCGCGCGCTACAGCTCGCCCGGCACCGTGGTCAGCACCCAGCAGCCGCGGGCCAACGGCCGCATCGTCGACGTGGTGGTCGACGTGCCGGCTGCCGACCCGCGCTACAGCCAGCGCATCGAGATCGAATCGAAGGTGGGCCGCACCGGCCTGGATGGCGCCACCGGCCACATCACCAGCGAAGCCCTGCGCGACGCTGAAGCCCTGCGCGTCAACCGCACGGTGCGCCAGGCCGGCAACACCCTCGAGGTGGTGGGCCGCGTGGCCCGGCCGGTGGGCCTGGCGATGGACGTGATCGAGATCGGCCAGGCCTACCGTGCCGACGGCAACCGGATCGGCCAGAACACCGGCCGCGCGGCCAGCGGTGTGGCCGGCGGCGCGCTGGGCGGCTGGGGCGGCGCGGCGGCCGGCGCAGCCATCGGCACGGCCATCCTGCCCGGCGTTGGCACGGCCATCGGTGCCATCATCGGCGGTGTGGGCGGCGCCTGGGGCGGTGACGCCGCCGGACGCGCCACCTTCGATACAGTGCGCCGAGGCCCCTGAGCACAGGCCGCTTCGTCCCGTCACCCATTGCACGCCATGGCCAGCTGGTTCTCCCGACTCCTGAAACCATCCGAACCGGCCGCGGCCAGCAGCCTGCTGGCCCGCCAACTGGCCAGTTACCCGCCCTGCCCGGCCGCCCACCCGGGCCCGGCCAGCCGGTGGACGGCCGCGCAGGCGGCCGACAACTTTGGGCGCTTCATGCAGCAGCGTGAGCAGCGTCTGGCCGCGCTGCAAGGCCTGCTGGCCGGGCACGGCATCCAGTTCGAGGCCGTGCTCGACCACGGCGACACCGGCCCGCTGCTTGCCGCGCTGCACCAGTGGGCGCTGGCGTGCTGGCCCGGTGTGCGCGGCACGGCCCGCCCCGACCGGCAGGCCTGGCTGGCCAGCAGCCGCAGCGGGCCGCAGATCATGCATGCGCTGCTGCTCGACCTGGCCATCTTGCTGGGCGAGCTGATCGTGCGGCGCCGCAGCGGCATCCGCTGGGGCGTTGACAACAGCGACAGCAGCCGCGACGACGACATGCCCACCTGGCAGCGCGTGGTGCTGCTGGTGGACCGGCAGGCCCTGGCGCGCGAGCCCCAGGTGCTGGATGTGGAAGCCGTGGTCTTCGGCCGCTGGATGCGCATCGACAGCCCCACCGAGCGCCTGGTGGACGACTGGGCCGGCCTGCTGCAGGACGCGGTGGCAGGGCGTTACGAGGCCGCCTGAACGGGCGCCAGGGGCCCGGCCCGGCTCAGTGCCGAAAGCGCCCGTCGCGGTCGACGATGGCGGTGTCGACAAAGCCTGAGCCGGTGTGCTCGGTGGCGGTGTAGCGGAACTTGAAACCGGCGATGTCGAAGCTGGCATCGGCCAGCGCCTGCAGCAGGCTGGCGCGGCTGAGCTTGCGGCCCGGGCGTTTCAGCGCCTCGGCCAGCGCGCGGGTGGTCAGGTAGCCCTCCAGGCTGCCGTACGAAAAATCCTGATCACTGAACGCGGCGCGAAAGGCGGCCTGGTACTCGCGCGTCAGCGCGGTCTTGCGCTCCCACGGGCTGGGCACCACCTGGGTGAACACCATGCCGTGCGCCATGGCGCCCAGGCGCCGCGCCAGCTGGGTGGAGCCCGAGTTCACGCCATAGAACTGCGTGTTCAGGCCGGCCGCGCGGGTGCGCCGGATCAGCCGCTCGAACAGCGCGGCCGAACCGTGGTTGAAGACCATCTCGATGCGCTGCTCGGACAGCTTGCGCACCAGGGCGTCGATCTGCGCATCGCTCACATCGCCGCCCGCCGGCAGGCCCAGCAGCTCGGCCATGCCCAGGCCGCGCGCGGCCAGCCCGGCATTGGCCAGATGCTGGCGGCCCACGTCGGTGTCGGCGTGCAACAGCGCGCTGCGCTGCATGCCCAGGCGCTTGGCATGGGCCAGCAGCGCCATGAACTCGTCGCGGTGCGCCGCCCGCACCGGAAACACCAGTGGCTGGAACGGCAGACGCAGCGTGGGCGAGCCGGCCATCGGGCCGAACAGCGGCACCCGCTTGTCGGCCGCGGCCTTCATCACCGCGTTCGACGGCCCGCCTTCCACGCTGCCGAAGAGGATGAACACGCCCTCGTCGATCAGCTTGCGGGCATTGGCCTCGGCCCGCGTGGCCTGGCCTTCGTCGTCCAGCACCCGCAGCACCAGCTGCCGGCCGGCCACGCCACCGGCGCCGTTGATCTGCCGCAGCGCGGCCTCCACGCCATCGCGGATGGCCACGCCGTAGTCGTTCTTGCCGCCCTGCAGCGCCATGCTCTGCCCGATCAGGATCTGCCGGTCGGTGACGCCGGGGCTGGCCATGCCCTGGGCCTGCGACCCGGTGCTGGCCAGCAGGGCACCGGCACTGGCTGCCCGCAGCAATTGGCGACGGCTCAAGCCCGGTCGGGTGGATCGACTTGTCATGACTGCTCCAGGGCAACTGCACGGCCCCAAGCCGCAGCGCAAGTCGGCAGTCTGACAGTTCGCCATCGGCCCGGCCGGGCCGCGTCCCTCATTCGGGTGCCGGTGGGCCGGGCACGGGGGCCGGCAGCAGCAGGCCCTCGTGGCGAGCCACGTGTTCGAGCGCCAGCTCGAACTGCGCCCGGGCCGTGGCCGCCACGTTTTGCAAGAAGGCATGCAGCTCGGCGTCGGCCCGGCTGCGCTGCCGGCACTGCAGGCTGTAGGCCTCGAAGTGCGACAACTGCATCAGCAGCTCGGCCACGTGGCGCGGGCACTCGCACGCGATGGTCGACGACAGGCCGGCAAAGTCGGCCAGCGCGGCGTCGTCCCAGCGCCGCGGCGGCTGGGGCCGAGGGCCGCTGGCCGCCCAGCCATCGGCCGCCATGCCGGCCGCCGGGGCCTGGGCGGCCGGGCTGCTGCGGGCCTGCAGCGCCTGCAGCCACTGCGCCAGCACCGCATCGGGCTGCGGCTCGCGCAGCAGCGCCATGCCGGCGGCGGCGAGTTCGTCGCACACCGCATCGGCGGCAAAGCGGTAGAGCACCGCGGTGGCCAGGCCGGCCAGCGCCGGGGCCTGCACCGCCGCAGCAGCAGCCCAGCCCGGCTGCAGCTCGGGCGCATGCACCAGCAGCGCATCCACCGGCGGCGCATCCACCGGCTCGGCCGCCAGGGCCGCACCGGCCTGGGCCAGATCGTCAAACGGGCCCAGCAGCTGCACCGGCTGGCGCAGCCCGGGCCACCCACCGGCACGCTGCCAGCGTGCCGCCAGCGCGGGGCCCACCACGGCCAGGCGCCATGGCCTGTGCGGTGCCGGGTGGCCGGCACCAGCGGCGGCACCAGCGGCGGCACCAGCGGCAGCATCCACGGCGGCGTTGCCGGCCGAGGCGGCCCCGTCGCGCCGGTTGGCGGCCAGCAGCCCGGCATGGGTGGCGGCCACGCCCTGCAACTGGCCCATGTCAAGCCCGGCCAGGCTGCCGATGGCATGGCCCAGGTCGCTGAGCTGCTTCAGCAAGGCCAGGCGCTGCACCTCGGCGGCCGAATAAAGCCGCTGGCCACTGGCCGACAGGGCCGGCTGCGACAAGGCATAGCGCCGCTCCCAGACCCGCAGCGTGGCCACCGGCATGCGCAGCATGCGGGCCACCGCGCCGCTGCGGTGCAGAGGCGCGTCGGCTTTCGCGCCGCTGCGGGGCGTCAGCGCCTCATCCGCGGCCAAGGATGGCGGTGTCGGGGGATCGCTCTTGCTGCGGCGGCGGTTCATGCGGGTTCCTTCCTGCATCCTGTCGTCTGGCCAATGACGCCGTTTTGACGCCGAATATCACTGCACAACACCCAGAGAATCGGCCAATGAAACGTGATTGACCCGTCTCAAGCGTAGCATTCGCCGCATGTCGATGCCTGCACCCCAACACATTGCCGTGATCGGCGCGGGCCTGGCCGGGGCCAGCCTGGCGGCGGCGCTGGCCCGGGCGGGGCATGCGGTGCAGGTGTTCGACAAGGCCCGCGGCCCGGGCGGCCGGCTGGCCACGCGGCGTGCCATGTGGGCCGATGCCCGCGGCGTCATCCACACCACCGCGCTCGACCATGGCGCGCCGGGCATCGGCGCCCGCACGGGGCGATTCCAGGCGTTTGTGGCGCAGGCGCTGCAGGCGGGCTGGCTGGCCGAGTGGCAGCCCCGCCTGGCGCCCGACAGCCTGCCGCTGGACTGCGCCGGCCGCCTGATGGTGCCGGTGCCCGGCATGCCCGCGCTGTGCCGCCATTTGCTGGGTGAACTGCCGACGCACTGGTCGGCCCCGGTGTCGGCGCTGCAGCGTGACGCAGGCGGCTGGCAGGTGGTGGTGCCCGACCAGCCCAGCACCCGGCGCTTTGATCGCGTTTTGCTGACGCTGCCTCCGGCCCAGGCGGCACCGCTGCTGGCCCCGCACCGCCCGGGCTGGGCACGCCATGCCGCCGTGACGAACATGCAGCCTTGCTGGACGCTGATGGGCGTGGCCGACACCGCCGCCCACCACCCACTGCACGCCGCCGACTGGAGCCTCGCCCTGCCGCGGCGCGGCCCGCTGGCCTGCGTGATGCGCAGCGATCTGCGCCCCGGCCGCGCCAGGGTGCCGGGCCAGGCGCATTGGGTGGCCCATGCGCGGGCGGGCTGGAGCCGGCGCCGGCTCGAGCAAACGCCCGATCAGGTGCTGGCGCAGCTGCAGGCCGCGCTCGGGGCGGTGCTCGGCCAGCCCGTGGCCTGGCTGCACAGCACCGTGCACCGCTGGCGCTATGCCTTGCCGCCGCGTGCCGCTGGCCAGCCCAGCGAAAGCTGCTGGTGGGACGCCACGCAGGGCCTGGGCGTGTGTGGCGATTTTCTGGGCGGCACGGGCGCCGAGGGCGCCTGGCTGTCGGCGCAGGCCCTGGCCGATGCGGTGGTGGACGCCGCCCCAACGCCATGCCTGCCATGAAATCCGCCGCCACCGGTTTTCGCGGCAACAAGGCCGCGCTGCCCAGCAAACCCTGCCGGGCCTGTGGCCGGCCGATGAGCTGGCGCCGCTGCTGGGCGCGCAACTGGACCGAGGTCAAGTTCTGCTCCGACGCCTGCCGCCAGCGCAAGGTGGCCCGTCATGGCTGAGGCCTGGCTGCCAATGCCCTCGTCGGCGCCGCTGTCGACGCAGCCGCCGGCGCCGCTGCGCAGCCTGGTCATCGTGCTGGGCGACCAGCTCGATCTGGAGGCGGCGGCCTTTGACGGCTTCGATGGCGGCCACGATGCCGTGTGGATGGCCGAGGTGGCCGAGGAGTCGACCCATGTCTGGTCGAGCAAGCCGCGCACCGCGCTGTTTCTGGCCGCCATGCGCCACTTTGCGCTGGCGCTGCAGGCCGCCGGCCGGCCGCTGCACTACACCCAGCTGGATGCGGCCCACACCCTGGGCAGCCTGGCCGCGCAGCTGCAGGCCGACATCGCCCGCCTGCGGCCCGCCGCCCTGCTGATGACCGCCCCCGGCGACTGGCGCGTGCTGCAGGCGCTCAAGGCCGTGGCAGCGGCTGCCGGCCTGCCGCTGGAGATTCGCGAAGACCGGCACTTCTACTGCACGGTGCGCGAGTTTGCGGCGCATGCCCGGGCGCGCAAGTCGCTGCGGCTGAAGTTCTTCTACCGCGAGCAGCGCCAACGGCATGCGGTGCTGATGAACGGTGATCAACCCGAGGGCGAGCGCTGGAACTTCGACACCGAGAACCGCGAGGCCTTCGGCGCCGCCGGCCCCGGCCTGCTGCCGCCACGCACACGCTGCGCGCCCGACGCGCTGACGCGCGAGGTGCTGGCCCTGGTGAACAAGCGCTTCGCCGATCACCCCGGCTCGCTCGACAGCTTTGCCTGGCCGGTCACCCGGGACCAGGCGCTGCAGGCCCTGCAGGCCTTCATCGACGAGCGCCTGCCGCTGTTCGGCCGCTACCAGGACGCGATCTGGCCCGGTGACGCCTGGCTGTACCACTCGCACCTGTCGGCGGCGCTGAACCTCAAGCTGCTGAACCCGCGCGAGGTGGTGGCCGCGGCCGAGGCCGCCTACCGCCGCGGCGCCGTGGGCCTGGCCAGCGCCGAGGGCTTCATCCGCCAGATCCTGGGCTGGCGCGAGTACGTGCGCGGCATCTACTGGACGCGCATGCCGGCCTATCTGGAGGCCAACGCGCTTGAAGCGCACGAGGCCCTGCCCGCCTGGTACTGGACCGGCGCCACCGACCTGGCCTGCCTGCGCGACGCGCTGGCGCAGACCCTGGCCCACGGCTATGCCAACCACATCCAGCGCCTGATGGTGACCGGCCTGTTTGCCCTGATGTACGGCGTGCAGCCGCAGCAGGTGCATGCCTGGTACCTGGCGGTGTACGTGGACGCGGTGGAATGGGTGGAGCTGCCCAACACCCTGGGCATGAGCCAGTACGCCGATGGCGGCCTGATGGGCAGCAAGCCCTATGTGGCCACTGGCAAGTACATCCAGCGCATGAGCCCGCACTGCAGCAGCTGCCGCTACGACCCGGCCCAGCGCAGCGGCGATCGGGCCTGCCCGTACACCACGCTGTACTGGGACTTTCTGATGCGCCACGAGGCCCGCCTGGCACGCAACCCGCGCATGGCGCTGCAGGTCAAGAACCTGGCCCGGCTCGACCCGGCCCAGCGCCAGGCGGTGACTGATCGCGCCGCCGCCATCCGGCGCGGCGAGGTGGGCCCGCTGGCGAGCGCCCCCGCAGCAGCCGCCCGCCATGCCGGATGACCCGGCCCCCACGCTGGCCGCGGCGCAGGCGCGCATTGCCGCGGTGCGGCCCGCGGCCTATGCCCGCACGCGCAATGCGCTGGACGGCGCAGTGAGCGGCCTGTCGCCCTACCTCACCCACGGCCTGGTGTCGCAGGCCGAGGTGCTGGCCGGCGTGAACGCACGCCATCCGCTGGAGATGCAGCACCGCTTCGTGGCCGAGCTGGGCTGGCGCAGCTTCTTCCGCCACGTCTGGCAGCGCCGGGGCGATGGCATCCTGCGCTCGCTGCACGGCGGCGTGTTGCCCGACGATGCCTACGGCGACGAGTTGCCGGCCGACATCCGCCTGGCCTGCACCGGCGTGCCGGTGATCGACCAGGCGGTGCGCACGCTGTATGCCACCGGCCTGCTGCACAACCATGCCCGGCTGTGGCTGGCCAGCTATGTGGTGCATGTGCGCCAGGTGCACTGGCGGGTGGGCGCCGACTGGCTGTACGGCCATCTGCTGGATGGCGACCTGGCCAGCAACCACCTCAGCTGGCAATGGGTGGCGGCCACCGGCAGCCGCAAGCCCTACCTGTTCAATGCCGAGAACGTGGCGCGTTTTGCGCCCGCTGCCTGGCACAGCCCCGGCACGGTGATCGACACCTCGTACGACGCGCTCGCGCAACTCGCCCGCCGCGCGCCGCAGCAGGCGGCCTGGTGGCCGGCCACCGCCCCCACCCCGGCCCCCGCCCCGGCCCCCGCGGCACTGCCGTTGCCGAGCGCGCTGGCCGAGCCGCCACTGTTCGAGACGCCCTCGCGCGCGCTGGGGCTCAGCCCGGCCTCCGCCGCCACGGTGCGCGGCCGCGATGTCTGGCTGGTGCATCCATGGAACCTTGGCGCCCTGCCCGCCGGCCTGCCGCACGACACGCTGGTGATCGGCCTGTACCTGGCCGATTTCCACCAGGCCTGGCCCTGGAGCGAGCGCCGCTGGCGCTTTGTGAACCACCGCATGGCCGAGATCACGCCCCTGCGCTGGCATGCCGGCGCTGCCACGCTGCGCAGCGCGCTGGCGGGTGCGCGCAGCGTGCGCAGCGTGGCCGAACCGCATCTGGCCGCCAGCCTGCCGCGCCTGGCGCGCTGCGAGGCCCCCGCGCCGCTGTTTGCACCGGTCGAGACGGCCTGCGATTCGTTCTCGGCCTGGTGGGCGCGGGCCTCACGCGGCCTGGCCACCGCCAGCGAGCTGCTGGCCGCCCGCGAGGCGCTGGCCGCCCGCAAGGTGCCGGCCGGCTGAAGCAGCACAGCATTCAGCATTCAGCATTCGGCGTCCAGCGTCCGGCTCCCTTCGCTCAGGGCCGCAGCGCCTGAAGCTCGCGGCGCTCGAACAGGTAGTCGGTATTGCCCTCGTGGCCGCCGGCGCGGCTGCTGCCGTACTGCGGCGTCTGTGGAAACTCCTTGACCACGCTCTGGCGGATGCGGCCGAACAGGCTGCCGCCCGCCTGCCAGGCGTCCAGGCCGTCGAGCGCGCGCATGAAGTGCCAGGCAAACACCGAGTGGCCGTTGCGGCCCTGGTCGGCCACCGGCTCGTCGCCGCCGCTGGACATCACCACCACCGCGCGGCGCTTGAGCAGCTCGTCGGCGTCGGTGGCGGTGGTCTGCAGGCGGTCCTGGCCCACCAGACGGCCCGAGTAGCAGCTGTCGGACACCAGCATCACCTGCCGCGCCGACACCGCCGACACCATGCGTGCGATGTCGGCGTTGGAGACCCAGGTGTCGGGCTTGTCGCTGTCGCCGTCGGCAGGCACCCAGAAGCCGGTGTCGGCCCCGTCCACCGGCACCACCACGCCATGGCCGGCGTAGTAGACGATCACCGAGTCGTTGGGCTCGGCCTCGAGCGCCAGCTTGTTGAAGGCCTTGATGATGGCCTCGCGGCTGGCGTTCTCGACCACCGTGGGCTCGTAGCCCAGGCGCAGCTGCAGCATGTCGCGCAGTGCGCGGGCATCGGGGATGGCGCCGCTGAGCTCGGGAATGCGCTTGTCGGCGTACTTGTTGATGCCGATCACCAGCGCCAGCTTGCGCTCGATGGCCGGCAGCGCGGCGCTCTTGACGCGCCGCAGCTTGTCGTCGCGCGCCTTGAGCTGGGCCGCCTTGGCCTGCGCGGCCTGGATCTCGCGCTTGAGCAGGTCGGTGATGATGCAGGCGCCGCTGTCGAGTTCGGCCACGTTGACGCAGGGCCGCACATCGGCCAGCGCAGGGTCTTGCTGCACGCGGTGCACACCGCTGGAAAACACCTTGAGCTTGTAGCGCGCCCGCGCTGCCAGCAGGCTTTGCACCTCGTCGCGCGGCAGGCGCGAGAGATCGAGCTCGGCATAGCCCAGGCCATCGCCCTCGCTGCCCAGGCCGGTGCCCAGGCGCTGGGCCATCGCCGCCAGCTCTTCGGCACTGCGCTGGGCGCCAGCCGCCGCCACGGCGCTGGCCGGCAACGCGGCCTGGTCGCCACTGGCGCGTTCCACGCTGGCCAGTGCGCGCTGGCCGGCGGCATCGGGCGCGATCAGGGCCAGGGTCACATCCAGCACCCGGCCCTGGGTGGGGGTGGACATGGCCAGCAGCGGCTGCACCGCCTGCAGGGCCGCACGGGTGGTCACGGTGTTGGCCTGGGTGGCCGGGTCGGCCGCGGCCGGCGGCGGCGGCGGCGGCGGCGGCGGCGGCGGCGGCGGCGGCGGCGGCGGTGGCGGTGGCGGTGGCGCCTGCAGCAGCAGCGCGCTGGCATTGCCGGGCGCCTGCTCGAAGCGGTAGTTGGCGGCCGCCAGGCCGCTGCCCAGCACCTCATAGCGGCCGGCCGGGCTGGCACTGCTGGCCGGGCTCAGCCATTGCAGCGTGCCCTCGGTGGCCGTGGCCAGCGACTCGCCGGCCACGAAGCCGCTCACGCTGCCGCCCAGGCCGGGCAGCGGCTGGCCGCTGGTGCCGGTGGCCGCGTTGGCCACATAGCTCAGCACCGCCTGCTGGATGGCCGCCTGCAGCGTGCCCGAGACCGCGGGCAGGCGGTAGTTCAGCGCATCGGGGCCGCGCAGCTGGGCGTTCCAGCTGACATCGCGCGCGGCGCCGGCCGCGGCATTGGCAAACTGGCCGCTCAGATCGAGCGTGACCCCGTCGCCCGCCACGATGCCGCCCAGGCCGGCACCCAGCCGGGCGCTGGTGCTGCCGTCGTAGACCTTGGCCTCGGCCAGCAGGTTCAGCAGTTGCGCGCTGGCCGGCTGGATGCCGGCCGCCAGGGCCGGCCACTGCAGCGTGTAGTTGCCGGCGTCGGCGCCGCCCAGGGTCAGGCCGCTCAGCGTGATGGCCTTGCCGCTGCCCACGTTCTTGTCGGCAAACAGGCCCGCGGCCGTGCCCGACAGCGCCACGCTGTCGCCCCCCAGCGCGGCCACGCTGGCGGTGCCCGCCAGGCTGGCGTTGCGGCTGGCGTCGTAGACCTTGTCGAGCGCGCTCAGGCCTTGCACCGCCAGCGGTGCCGGCGTGATGCGGCCGATGGCGCCGCTGGCCGAGGTGCTGAACTGCAGGCCGTAGACCGGGTAGCCAGCCACGCTGTCGGTGACCGTGGCGCTCAGGCCGCTGGCCTGCACCAGCACGCCGTCGCCCACGTTCTTGCTGGCGTACAGGCCGGTGGCGGGCGTGCCCAGGCTCACCCGGTCGATGTCGGGCAGGCCGCTGGCCACCAGGTTGGCGGCGCTCAGCACGGCCACGGCATTGCCGTCATACACCTTGCCCACCGTGCCCTGCAGGCCGATGCTCAGCGTGGGTGCCAGGCTGTAGAGCAGGCCGTTGCCGCTGCCCAGCGGCACGGTGCTGCCATAGGGCGCGTTGTACTGGCGGAAGCCGGCGTCCAGGCCGCCCACGGTGTCGGCGCGCGGATCGGCCGAATACACCAGCCAGCGGCCACCGCCGGTGCGCAGCGCCGCAGCGCCCACCTCGTTGATGAAGGGCCCGGTGCCGGCGGCATCGAGCACGATGGCATCGCCGCTGCCGGCGGCGGCGGTGAGCACCGCCGCATCGCGCAGGCGCACGCCGTTGATGCCCTGCACCACCAGGCGCTGGCCGCTCAAGGGGCCGGCCAGATCGAGGCTGAGCGCCGAGATGTTGAGCTCGCCCGCCGCGCTGAGCGCCGCGTTGCTGCCCTGCACCTGCATCGGCCCGGCGGCCTGCACGGTGAGCGCGCCGCTGCTGCTGCTGAGCGGGCCGGTGATGGTGAGGCGGGCGGTGCTGTCCTGCGTGGTCAGCACCAGGCTGCCGGCCGACAGCGCGCCCGGGTTCAGATCGCCCTGGCGCTGGGTGAGGCTGATCTGGCTGAAATCGGCCCCGATCACGCCGCTGGCGCCGCGCGCGAAGCTGGTGTCCACCCGCAGGCTGCCGCGGCCGGCCAGGGTGCCGCCGTCCAGGCTCAGCTCGGCCATGCCGGCATGGCCATTCAGGGTGAGGCTGCCGCCTCGCAGCTGCACGCGCCCGGCACCGTCCAGGTCGCCCTGCAGCGTGGCCGCGCCGTCACCCGACACGGTGAAGCGGCCACCCAGCTGGGTGGCGCCGGTCACGGTGAGCGAGCCGCCGGAGATGGTCAGCGCGTTGTCGCTGGCCACGGTGAGCGCGCTCACTGTGTCGATGCCGCGGTCGTGCGTGACCGCATGGCCGCTGCTGATGAGCACCGTGTCGCCGCTGCCGGGCAGGCTGCCATCCCAGTTGGCGGGCGTGCCCCAGTCGAGGTTGTTGGCGGCGTTGGTGAACACCTTGGTGCCGCTGCCGGCATAGATCAGGCGCAGTGCCTCGCCCGCGGCCAGGTTGTAGCCGGTGGAAAAGCCCGCCAGCGCGGTGCTGCCGAACAGGCCGCTGGCCGTGCCGCTGGCGGTGATGACCGGCACATGCTCGCTGGCTGCCGGCTGGTAGCCACCGATCAGCTGCGCGCGCAGGCTGCCGCCCAGGCTGAGGTTGCCGTTGACCACCAGGCGGTCGGACGCGCCGGCCGCGGTGCCACCCAGGTCGAGGTTCAGGCTGCCGGTGGCCAGGGCCAGGTTGCCGTCGATGGTGAGCGTGCCGGCCTGCAGATCGCCGCCGGGGCTGATCAGGCCTTGATTGGTCAGGGTGCCCGAGCCGAGCTGCAGCGTGCCCGAGCCCGCCAGCGTGCCGCCGGCCTGGTTGGTGAGGCTGCCCGACACCCCCAGGCTGGCGCCGCTGTCGATCTGCAGCAGGCCGCGCTGGCTGAGCCTGCTGCCGACGCTCCATTGGCCGTCGCGCACCTGCAGGCTGCCGCTGTTGGCCAGCGAGCCCTGGCTCAGCGAATGGGCGCCGGGTGCCGACAGGATCAAGGTGCCGGCGTTGTCGATGCTGGCCGTGCCGGCATAGTGCAGCAGCGGTGACGGATGGCTGGTGCTCAGCGTGATGACGCCGCCGGCCAGGTTGTTCAAGGCGCTGTCACTGCCCGAGACGCCCAGGTAGATCAGGTCGTCGCCGCCCAGGCGCAGCGTGCCGGCGTTTTGCCAGCGCCGGCTGAGGTTCAGGTAGCCCTGGCGCACGTCGGCCAGGTCGATGCTGCTGCTGCCCTGGGTGACGAACGCACCGCTGCCGCTGAGATTGGCATAGCTGCCGGTGACATCGAAGCTGCCGCTCACCGTCACGTCGCCCGAGCCGGTCAGGGTGCCGCTCAGCAGGCGCAGGCTGGGCAGCGTGACGGCCTGGCTGCCGTTGAAGCTGATCGTGCCACCATTCACCGTGAGCTGGGTGGCGCTGAAGTCGAGCGCGCCGTCGACTTGGAGCACGCCACCGCTCACCACCAGCGCGCCGCCCCCCGACAGGCTGGTGCCGCTGGCCAGCTGGCGTGTGCCGCCGCCATGCTCGAGCGTGCTGCCGGCCGCCAGGGCATAGGCGCCCGAATCGCTGCCATTGCCCGAGAGCACCAGGTTGCCGGCGTTCAGGTTCACCGTGCCGCTGTTGCTGAAGGGCACGCTCAGCACATGCCGGCCCGCGGCGTTGTGGTTCAAGGTGCCCTGGTTCACCACCGCCTGGGTGCCCGAGTAGAAAATCCACGGGCTGCCGGCGCTGGTGTCGAGGTTGATCGTGGCCCCCGCCGCATTGGTCAGCGTGAACGTGCCACTGTTGGGGTAGCCGAAGTAGGCAAAGTCATTGCCGCCGAATGTCAGCGTGCCTTCGTTGACCCAGTTGCGGCTGATGCCCAGGTAGCCACCGCTGACCTCGGCCATGTCCACCGTGCTGCTGCCCCGGGTGGTGAGGGTGCCGCTGCCGGTGAGGTTGGCATGGCGCCCGGTCACATCGAACGCGCCGCTCACGATCAGGTTGCCCGCGCCGCCCAGGGTGCCGGCGCTCAGTGTCAGGCTGGGCACGGTGACCGCGGCGCTGTTGTTGAAGTTCAGCGTGCCGCCGCTCACGGCCATGGCCGTGGCGCTGAAGTCGAGCTGGCCATCGACGTTCAAGGTGCCGCCGGTCACGGCCATCGCACCCGAGCCCGACACGCGGGCGCCGCTGGCCAGGCTGCGCGTGCCGCCGGCAATCTCCAGCGTGCTGCCGGGGGCCAGGGCATAGCGCCCCGTATCGCTGCCATGGCCTGACAGCGCCAGGCTGCCCGAGAGGAGGTTCACCGTGCCGCTGTTGCTGAAGGGCACGCTCAGCAGTTGCCGGGCCTCGGCGCTGACGTTCAGCGTGCCCTCGTTCACCACCGCCTGGGTGCCCGAGTAATAAATCCACGGGCTGCCGGCGCTGGTGCTGAGGTTGATCGTGGCGCCTGCGGCATTGGTCAGCGTGACCGTGCCGCTGCTGGGGTAGCCGAAGTAGGCAAAGTCGTTGCCGCCAAATGTCAGCGTGCCTTCGTTCAGCCAGTTGCGGCCGATGCCCAGGTAGCCGCCGTTGACCTCGGCCATGTCCACCGTGCTGCTGCCCCGGGTGGTGAGCGTGCCGCTGCCATCAAGGTTGGCATGGCGGCCGGTCACGTCGAAGGCGCCGCTCACCGTGAGGTTGCCCGAGCCGCCCAGGGTGCCGGCGCTCAGCGTCAGGCTGGGCACGGTGACCGTGGCGCTGTTGTTGAAGTTCAGCGTGCCGCCGCTCACCGTCACCGGGGCGAAGTTGCCGCTGGCCGAGCCGCCGAAGTTCAGCGTGCCATTGCCCACGCCGATGGCCGCGCCGGTGTTGGCCAGGTCGAGCGCGCCTTCGATGGTGGTGGTGCCGCCGCTCACCAGCAGGCTGCCGGCACCGGCCACGCTGGCGCTGCTGCCCAGCACGCGCGTGCCGCCGCCAAACTCGAGCGTGGCGCCGCTGGCCACGTTGTAGCGGCCACTGTCGCTGCCGCTGGCCGACAGTTCCAGCGTGCCGGCGCTCAGCTGCACCGTGCCGCTGTTGCTGAAGGGCGCGCTCACCGTGTGCCGGCCTGCGGCGTTGTGGTTGAGCGTGCCCTGGTTGACGATGGCCGTGCTGCCCGAGTAGTGGGCCAGCGCATTGCCGGCGCTGGTGTTGAGGTTGAGCGTGGCGCCTGCGGCATTGGTCAGCGTGACCGCGCTGCCGCTGGGGTAGCCGATGTAGGCAAAGTCGTTGCCGCCGAATGTCAGCGTGCCTTCGTTCAGCCAGTTGCGGCCGATGCCCAGGTAGCCGCCATTGGCCTCGGCCATGTCCACCGTGCTGCCGCCCTGGGTGGTGAGCGTGCCGCTGCCGGTGAGGTTGGCATGGCGGCCGGTCACGTCGAAGGCGCCGCTCACAACCAGGTTGCCCGAGCCGCCCAGGGTGCCGGCGCTCAGCGTCAGGCTGGGCACGGTGACCGTGGCGCTGTTGTTGAAGTTCAGCGTGCCGCCGCTCACCGTCACCGGGGCGAAGTTGCCGCTGGCCGAGCCACCGAAGTTCAGCGTGCCATTGCTCACGCCGATGGCCGCGCCGGTGTTGGCCAGGTCGAGCGCGCCTTCGATGGTGGTGGTGCCGCCGCTCACCAGCAGGCTGCCGGCGCCGGCCAGCCGCCGCTGCCCAGCACGCGCGTCGCCGCCAAACTGAGCGTGCTGGCCACGTTGTAGCGGCGTCGCTGCCGCTGGCCGACAGTTCCAGCGTGCCCGCGTTCAGCTGCACCGTGCCGCTGTTGCCGCGCTCACCGTGTGCCGGCCTGCGGCGTTGTGGTTGAGCGTGCCCTGGTTGACGATGGCCGTGCTGCCCGAGTAGTGGGCCAGGGCATTGGTGGCGCTGGTGTTGAGGTTGAGCGTGGCGCCTGCGGCATTGGTCAGCGTGACCGCGCTGCCGCTGGGGTAGCCGATGTAGGCAAAGTCGTTGCCGCCGAATGTCAGCGTGCCTTCGTTCAGCCAGTTGCGGCCGATGCCCAGGTAGCCGCCGTTGACCTCGGCCATGTCCACCGTGCTGCTGCCCCGGGTGGTGAGCGTGCCGCTGCCATCAAGGTTGGCATGGCGGCCGGTCACGTCGAAGGCGCCGCTCACCGTGAGGTTGCCCGAGCCGCCCAGGGTGCCGGCGCTCAGCGTCAGGCTGGGCACGGTGACCGTGGCGCTGTTGTTGAAGTTCAGCGTGCCGCCGCTCACCGTCACCGGGGCGAAGTTGCCGCTGGCCGAGCCACCGAAGTTCAGCGTGCCATTGCTCACGCCGATGGCCGCGCCGGTGTTGGCCAGGTCGAGCGCGCCTTCGATGGTGGTGGTGCCGCCGCTCACCAGCAGGCTGCCGGCGCCGGCCACGTTGGCGCTGCTGCCCAGCACGCGCGTGCCGCCACCAATCTCGAGCGTGGCGCCGCTGGCCACGTTGTAGCGGCCGCTGTCGCTGCCGTTGGCCGACAGCACCAGCGTGCCGGCATTCTGGTTGAGCGTGCCGCTGTTGCTGAACAGCACGTTCACCAGCTGCCGGGCCGCCGTGTTGTGGTTGAGCGTGCCCTGGTTGATGACACTGGGCGTGCCGGTGTACAGCGCCAGCGGCGTGGCGGCGCTGGTGTCGAGGTTCAGCGTGGCTCCCGCGGCATTGAGCAGGCTGGGCGAGCCGCCGCTGGGATAGCCGAGGTAGATGAAGTCGTCGCCCGAGATCGACAGGATGCCGCGGTTCACCCACGTGCGGCCCAGGCCCAGGAACGAGCCACCGGCGCTCAGGTTGACCGTGCTGTTGCCCTCGGTGGTGAGCGTGCCGCTGCCGCCCAGGCTGACCTGGCTGCGGTCGACCGAGAAGGCGCCGCTCACGATCAGATCGCCACTGCCGGTCAGCTCGCCGCCACTCAGTTGCAGGTTGGCCAGCGTGATGGCGCTGCCGTTGCCAAGGTTCAGGGTGCCACCGGCCACCTGCAGCGTGCCGCTGCCCGACACGCCGATGCCGCTGGCGAATTGGCGCGTGCCGCCGGTCACGGCCAGCGTGGCGCCGGCATCGATGCGGTAGAGACCGCTGTCGGTGCCGTTGGCCGACAGTTCCAGCGTACCGGCCTGCACCTCCACCGTGCCGGTGTTGGTGAAGGTGTTCAGGTCGATGGCGTGGGCGCCGGTGGCGGTCTGCCGCAAGCTGCCGGCATTGCTGAACACATTGCTGGCGCCGGTGTACACCCGCATCGCGCTGGCCGCCGAGGTGGCCAGCACCACGCTGCCGCCAGCCGCATTGGTGAGCGAGCCGCCCGTGCCCTGCGAATAACCAAAGAAGAGATAGTCGTCGCCAGCCAGGGTCAGCGTGCCGGTATTGGTCCAGGGCTTGCTGACGCCCAGGAAGCCGCTGTTCGCGCGCTCGAGGTTGATGCTGGACGCGCCGCGTGTGGCAAAGCTGCCGCTGCCGTTGATCTCGGCGCTGCTGCCCGACACCGTGAACGGCCCCGACACCAGCACCTCGCCGGTGCCCGAGAGCCAGCCGCCCACCATCGACAGGCTGGGCAGCGTGAGCCGGCTGCTGTTGTCGAGCACCACGCGGCCGCCGTCGATGGTCAGCGCGCCCGGCAAGGCCTCGCCGGTGCCGGCCACGATCAGCCGGCCGCTGT
Source organism: Aquabacterium sp. OR-4 (assembly GCF_025290835.2). Taxonomy (NCBI): domain Bacteria; kingdom Pseudomonadati; phylum Pseudomonadota; class Betaproteobacteria; order Burkholderiales; family Sphaerotilaceae; genus Pseudaquabacterium; species Pseudaquabacterium prasiolae. The sequence goes on from NZ_JAOCQD020000002.1 coordinate 138,261, forward strand.
CGGTGCGCACCGTGGTCATGCCGGTGTAGGTGTTGCTGCCGCTCAGCGTGAGCCAGCCGCTGCCCTGCTTGGTGAAGCCGCCGGCACCGCTGATGCGGCCCGAGAAGCTGGTGTTGCTGGACGCGTCGGACACCAGGCTGGCGTCGCCCAGCACCACGTTGCCGGCACCGGCCAGCGCGCCGATGCTGTCGTTGCCGCCCAGCGCCAGGCTGGCGCCCGCCGCCACGGTGAGCGTGCCCAGGTCGGGCAGCTGATCGGCGGCTGCCGTGGCCAACGTGCCCTGGGCCACCGTGGTGCCGCCGCCGTAGTTGTTGCTGCCGGCCAGGGTGAGCGTGCCGCTGCCGGCCTTGGTGAGCCCCTGGTTGCCCGAGATGGCCGACGCCACGGTGCTGTCGCCGCTCAGGGTCCAGGTGCTGGCGCCCATCAGCTGCACCGGGCCCTCGATGGCCAGTGTGCCGGCGCTCAGGGCGCCCGCCAGGCGGTGCGTGCCGCTGCCGCCGTTGTGGCTGATGGTCAGCGTGCCGCTGCCGGCATCCAGGCTGGCGCTGGCGGCCATCTGCACCACGCCAAAGCCGCTGTCGGCCCCGCCGGGGTCGTTGGCCGACAGGTGGATGCCGCTGGCCGCACGCACCGAGCTGTTGACCAGGATGTGGCGGCCGGCCTGCAGCGTCAGGGCGTTGCTGCCCTCCACCGGCGCGTTGACGGTGATGTCGTTGTCGGCCTGCAGCAGCACGTTGCCCAGCGCCAGCTGGGTGTTCAGCGCGCCGGCGGTGATGACGCTGTTGATGCGCGGGTACTGCCCGAACAGCACGCTGCCCGACCCCAGATCGTCGCCCTGGCCCGACAGGTTGGCCCCGGTGGCCGCGATGGTCAGGAACGACGGGTCGAGCAGCAGGCTGCCCGCCGCGCCGGCCACGGCACGCAGATCGGCCAGGCCGTTGAAGCCCAGCTCGCCCTTGCTGGACACCTCGGCAAACCCGCCGTCGCCGCCCAGCGCGCCGCCACGGGCGCGCAGCAGGCCCTCGAACCGAGTCAGCTGGTCTGACCACACCATCACCTGGCCGCCGCGGCCCTGGCCCAGCGCATCGGCCGCCAGCAGGGCCCCGGCGGCCACCTGCACCGTGGCCGCGTTGGCCAGGTCGGTGTCGCGCCCCTGCAGGCCGCCGCCCACGCGGATGCGCCCGCCGCCGGCGTCGCCCGAGGCCTCCACCGTGGCGCCTGCGGCCAGCGCGATGTGCCGGCCCTGCAAAGTCACGTCGCCGCCGCGCTGGCCGACATCGAGACCGCTGGCCTCGGTGCGGCTGGTGGCGCCCAGGCTCAGGGTGTCGCTGGCGCGCAGCACCAGCTGGCCTTCGGCGCCCTGCCCCAGGCTCAGCGCCGACACCAGGCCCTGCTGGTTGACGATGGCGCCGTACACATCCACCCGGCCCCCGGCCGCGGCCAGGCGGCCGAGGTTGAGCACCTCGCCCGCCGGCACCGCCACCCGCACCGCCAGATTGGGCAGGCCGGTGTCCACCAGGTCCACCGCGCTGGCCGCGCCCAGCGCCACCTGGCCGCCCGGGGCCAGGATGTCGCCGTGGTTCTCGACCCGGCCGCCCAGCAGCAGCACCTGGCCACCAAAGCTGGACTGCAGCGCGCCCTCGTTGCGCACCGTGGCGGCCAGGCCTTCATCGGCCGTGAAGCGGTAGCGTTGGGCCAGAAAATCGCTGTCGCCCAGGCGCAGCGTGCTGGACACCAGCCCGGCCACATCCACCCGGGCGCCCTGGCCGAACAGCACGCCGTTCGGGTTGAGCAGCCACACCTGGCCATTGCTGGACAGGCGGCCGAGGATGCGGCTGGGGTCGTCGCCGGTGACGCGGTTGAGCACCTTGCTGGCCGCGTTGGCCTGGTCGAAGCGCACCGAGGCCGCGGCGCCGATGTCGAAGCTCTTCCAGTTCAGGATGGCGCCCGGGCTGTTGCGCACCACCATCTGCTGGCCCGTGGTCTGCACCGCGGCCTGGCCGGCACGCACCTGCAGGCCGGTGGGCAGCGCGCCGCTGGCCAGGGCCGGCAGCGGGCCGGCGGCCTGCAGCAGCAGCGGGCTGGCCAGCAGGCCGGCGGCCAGGATGGCGCGAGCGAGCGGCGTGAGTGCCAGCGGCGTCAGAACCCGAGGACTGAATGCCGGGCGGCGGCGCGCCTGGCCTGGGCGGGCGCCGGCAGCACTGCCGTGGCCGGGGGTGCGGGCGGCGGGATGGACAAGGCCTTGCATGGCATCAACCTCAGAAGTTCAGCGTCAGCGACAGATGGGCGCGCAGATCGCCCTCGCGCGTGGTGGGCGCATCGCGCTGGGCCAGGGCCACATCGAAGCGCAGCGTGGCCTGCTGCCATTGCGCACGCAGGCCGGCGCCCACGGCCGCCAGGTGGCAGCTGGCGCGGGTGCCCAGGCAGGGTGAGCCGCCGTGCACGCGCACCGTGCCCAGGTCGACAAACCCCAGCGGCCGCAGATCGGCGCCGCGCCAGGCCTCGGGCAGCAGGTTGGCGCCCTGCAGCTCGAAGCTCATGCTCAGGCCGGCGTCACCGCTGAGCTCGCGTTCTTCGTAGCCGCGCACCGATTGCGCACCGCCCACGCCGAACATCTCGCCCGAGACCAGCGGCAGGTCGCTCCACTGGCCGCTGGCGCGCCAGGTGGCCTGCCACTCGTCACCCAGCGGCAGCGACAGCTGGCCCGCGCTGCGCATCAGCGCATAGCGGCGCCGGCTGCCGCTGCGGGCAGCCTCGAAATCCTGCGCCTCGCCATGGCGGCCGCCCAGCCCCAGGTTGGCGTGCAGGCCCAGGCTGAAGGACCAGCGCCACTGCGCGGTGGCCTGCGCGGCATAGCTGATCGACACCGGCTGCGCCGACACGCTGGCGCCGGCGCTGCCGCAGGCCTGGCTGCCCAGGCCGTCGATCTGGCAGCTGTTCTTGTTTTCGCGCAGTTCCAGGCCCAGCATCAGGCGCTGGTCGATGTTGCCCTGGCGCGGCAGGTAGACCGACAGGCGCGAGCCGACGATGGTGCCCTTGCCCGAGAACTGCAGATCACCGGCCGCGGTGCCCACCTTGCCGGCATCCACATTGCTCCAGGCGCCGTATAGGTCGACCGCCAGCGCCTGGCCATACAGCGGTGCGCGGTAGCTGCCGCTCAGCGAGGCCACGGCCGAGGTGTCTTGCGGCGCGGTGAGCAGCTCGGCCGCGAACACATGGTCGCGGTCCAGCACATTGGCGTGCTGCCAGCCCAGCGCCGCGCGCCACTGGCCCACCTGGCCGCCGCCGGTGTTGTCGAGCCGGGCATTGAAGCGCGACACCGGCAGCTCGGCCACGCTGAGCGCGGCATCCACCTCGCCAGGCTTGCTGCCCGGCTGCAGCAGCACCTGCACCTGCTTGGCCGGGTTCTCGTTGGCGATCTGGATCTCGGCGTCGATGCGCCGCACATGCGGCGTGGCGCCCTCCGCCAGCGAAGGCAGGCTGGCGCGGATGTTGGCGGCACTGAACTGCTGCTGGCCGCTGAGCACCACCTGGGCCAGACGCCCCTCGACCACGCGGATCAGCACCACGCCGCCGCGCAGGTCCTGCTCGGGCACAAAGGCCACCACGCCGCCATAGCCGGCCTCGCGGTACAGGGCCTGCACCGCCTGGGCCGCCGCACGCAGCCTCTCGAGCGTGGCCGGGCCCAAGAACGGGGCCAGCCGGGCATCAAGCTCGGCACGGTCGAGCAGCGTGGCACCGGCCAGCTCGTAGCGCTGCACATCCACGCTGGGCGCGGTGGCAGCCGCTGCGGCCGCGGCCGTGGGTGTGGGTGTGGCCGCTGGTGCGGCGGCCGATGAGGCAGCCGCTGCCTGGGCCAGCGCCGCCCCCGCCAGCCCCAAGCCGAGCCTCAGCCCCAACATCACCAGGCGGCCAGCGCCCATGCCGGGCACGGCGCGCCGCCCGGCCTCCGGCCCGCGGCTGCCCGCCTGGCGCCCCGTGTGTGTACCCAATCTGCTGTGCAAAACAAGCCTCCCAGCCATGCCCCTGCTCCGAGTGCCGCTTGTATCAATCCGGGGCGGATGCAGCGTCCACTGTTCGTGGGGTGGCGCGGCCCATCCATCCCCCCTGCAGGCGACGCCGGCGCGCCTTCCCTCGCCTTCGGGGCAAACCCTGAGGGTTTTCAGCTTGCCCTGCCAGCCCGGCTTGCCTAAGATCAACCGAACGGTCGGTAGAACTTGAAGCGGCGCCATCGCCCCTCAGGCACCGGCCGGGCAGCCCGCCTGTTTGAGGCCCCCAGCCACCCTTGATGTCTTGCCCATGAGCCACAGCCCCGAACCCAGCCTGGCCGAGCGCGTGCGCGACGCGATGTGGGCCAACGACCATGCCGTGCGCGGCCTGGGCATGCAGGTGCTGGCCGTGGGCGCGGGCACGGCCACGGTGAGCATGGCCGTGCGCCACGACATGGTGAACGGCCACCAGCTGTGCCACGGCGGCCTGATCGCCACGCTGGCCGACTCGGCCTTTGCCTACGCCTGCAATGCCTACAACGAGGTCACCGTGGCCTCGGGCTTCGCCATCGAGCTGCTGGCGCCGGGCCAGCTGGGCGATGTGCTCACCGCGCGCTGCGTGGAGGTGAGCAAGAGCGGGCGCACCGGCGTCTACGACGTCGAGGTGCACAACCAGCACGGCATCGCCGGCAAGGCGCTGAAGGAAGCGCGCTACCACCAGCAGCACGCTGCCGACTGGGTGCTGCGCCTGGCCGACGGCACCGATGCGTCGCGCCAGCGCGTCGATGCCGCGCTGGCCGCGCTGGCCCGCTACATCCCCGAGCTGTTTGCCGACGACGCAGCCGACCAGGCAGCGGCCGCCAACGGCTGGGGCCCCGCCCGCGCCGCGCTGCGCGAGGCCTGGGAGGCCGAGGTCACGGTCGTGTTCAGCGAATGCGGCCTGGCCCTGCCGGCCGCGGGCCAGTTCGTCAGCACAGGCAGCACCGGCGTGCACACCGAGCACATGGGTCGCATCCTGGCCGAGCTGCAATACCTGCAGCGCGCCTATCCCGGCGGCGTGTGGTGAACATGTGCGGCGCCGAGGTGCTCAGCAAGGTCGAGGCCGCCTGGCGCGTGCTCGACACCGTGCCCGACCCCGAGGTGCCCGCCATCTCGGTGCGTGATCTGGGCATCGTGCGCGATGTGCTGCTGGGCGATGCTGGCGATCTCACCATCGTTGTCACGCCCACCTACAGCGGCTGCCCGGCCACCGAGGTGATCAACCAGTCGATCACCGATGCGCTGACCGAGGCCGGCCTGGGCCCGGTGAGCGTGGCACTGCGCCGCGCCCCGGCCTGGACCACCGACTGGATCAGCGAAGCCGGCCGCGACAAGCTGCGCGCCTACGGCATCGCCCCGCCCGGCCCGGCGCTGGCCGAGGGCGAGCAACCGATCCGCTTCATGGCCCGGGTGAGCCAGGCACCCGCCATCGCCTGCCCGCGCTGCGGCAGCGCCCACACCGAGCGCCTGTCGGCCTTTGGCAGCACGGCCTGCAAGTCGCTGTACCGCTGCATCGCCTGCAAAGAACCCTTCGAGCACTTCAAACCGATATGAGCACCCCCCTCTTCCATGACCTGACGGTGCGCCGCATCGAGCCCGACACGGCCGAGGCGGTGATCGTGAGCTTTGCGGTGCCCGAGGCGCTGCGCGAGGTGTTCGGCTTCACGCAGGGCCAGTACCTGACGCTGCGCGCCACCATCGATGGGCAGGATCTGCGCCGTTCGTACTCGATCTGCGCCGGCGTTGACGATGGCGAGCTGCGCGTGGGCGTGCGCAAGGTCAAGGGCGGCGTGTTCAGCCACTGGATCCACGAGCGCCTGCAAGCCGGCGCCAGCGTGGCCGTGATGGCACCGCAGGGCCGCTTCTTCGTGCCCATCGAGCCGGCCAGCGCACGCCACCATGTGGGTTTTGCCGGTGGCAGCGGCATCACGCCGATCCTGTCGATCATGAAGACGGTGCTGGCGCGCGAGCCGAAGAGCCGCTTCACGCTGATCTACGGCAACCGCTCGCTGCAGTCGACGATGTTCAAGGAAGAGCTCGAAGACCTGAAAAACCGCTACCTCACCCGCCTGGCCCTGCACCATGTGTTCAGCGACGAGCCCACCGACGCGCCCTTGAACATGGGCCTGATGAACCGCGACAAGCTGGGCCATTTCCTGCGCAGCGTGGTGCCGGCGGCCGGCGTGGATCACGCCTACATCTGCGGCCCCTTCCAGATGAACGACGAGGCCCAGGCCGCGCTGCTGGACGCCGGCGTGCCCGAGGAGCGCGTGCACATCGAGCGCTTTGGCGTGGCGCCGGGCGCCAGCGGCGCTGCGGGCCAGGCCGTGGGCGCCGTGGTGCACGAGGCCCGCCCGGGCGATGCCGAGCAGTCGCGCATCGTGGTCATCCGCGACGGCCTGCGCCGCGAGTTCGACTTCCGGCGCGAGCAGCCCAGCATCCTGGACGCGGCCTCGGCCGCCGGCCTGGAGATGCCCTTCTCGTGCACCTCGGGCGTGTGCGGCACCTGCCGCGCCAAGGTGCTGGAGGGCGATGTGCGGCTGGAGCGCAACTTCGCGCTCGACAAGAGCGAGCTGGCGGCCGGCTTCGTGCTGTGCTGCCAGGCGCATCCCGTCACCCAGCACGTGGTGCTGTCCTTCGACGAGAGAAGCTGAACCGGATGGGACGCGGACGATCCGCCGGCTACGACGACCAGCGCGAGATGATCCTCGCGCGGGCCGGCGAGCTGTTTGCCAACCGCGGCTATGCCGCCACCTCGATGAACCAGGTGGCCGAGGCCTGCGGCCTGAGCAAGGCCACGCTGTACCACTACTACCGCGACAAGTACGCGCTGCTGGTGCAGCTGGCCGAAGGCCATGTGCAGCGCCTGCACGCCCTGGTGGCCGAGGTCGAAGGCGAAGCCCTGGCGCCCGAGCCGCGCCTGCGCCGGCTGATCCAGCGCTTTGTGGCCGAATACGCCGATGCCCAGCATGCCCACCGCGTGCTCACCGAAGACGTGAAGTTCCTCGAGCCCGAGGATGCCCGGCGCGTGCTGGGCCTCGAGCGCGAGGTGGTGGCCGGCATGGCCCGCGCCGTGGTGGCGGTGCGCCCCGATCTGGACGGCGAGCAGATGCCCAAGCCGCTGACCATGCTGCTGTTCGGCATGATCAACTGGATGTTCACCTGGATGCGGCCCGATGGCGGCCTCAGCCACGAGGCCATGGCGCCCATCGTGGCCGACCTGTTTCTGGGCGGATTGCCAGCCGTGAAACCGCCTATCTGAACCGGCCCCACGCCCTGCTACAAACGCCGGCGCAACCCATTCAACCCCCGCCCTGCGGCGCTTCAAGGAAACACCCCGCACCATGAGCCTGACCGCCAACGCCTGGATCATCGACGGCATCCGAACGCCCATCGGCCGCTACGGCGGCGCGCTGGCCGGCGTGCGCACCGACGACCTCGGCGCGATCCCGATCCGTGCCCTGATCGAGCGCAACCCCGGCATCAACTGGACCGCCGTCGACGACGTGATCTACGGCTGCGCCAACCAGGCCGGCGAAGACAACCGCAACGTCGCCCGCATGGCCGCGCTGCTGGCCGGCCTGCCCGCCGCGGTGGCCGGCGTCACGCTCAACCGCCTGTGCGGCTCGGGCCTGGATGCCGTGGCGATGGCCGCGCGCACCATCGCCGCCGGCGACGGCCAGCTGCTGATCGCCGGCGGCGTGGAGAGCATGACCCGCGCCCCCTTCGTGATGGGCAAGGCCGACAGCGCCTTCTCGCGCACAGCCAAGATCGAGGACACCACGATCGGCTGGCGCTTCGTCAACCCGGCGATGAAGGCCGCCCACGGCATCGACTCGATGCCCGAAACCGCCGAGAACGTGGCGCAGGAGTTCGGCATCGCCCGCGTGGATCAAGACGCCTTTGCGCTGCGCTCTCAGGCGCGCTGGCAGGCCGCCCACGAGGCGGGCTATTTCAGCGGCGAGACCGTGCCGGTGAGCCTGCCCACCAAGAAGGGCGAGCCGGTGCTGTTCAGCACCGACGAGCATCCGCGCGCCACGACGCTGGAGGCGCTGGGCAAGTTGAAGGGCGTGGTGCGGCCCGATGGCTCGGTGACCGCCGGCAACGCCTCGGGCGTCAACGACGGCTCGGTGGCCCTGCTGCTGGCCGGAGATGCCGCGGTCAAGCAATACGGCCTGAAGCCGCGTGGCCGCGTCATCGGCTGCGCGGTGGCCGGCGTGCCGCCGCGCATCATGGGCATCGGCCCGGCGCCGGCCACGCAAAAGCTGCTGGCGCGCATCGGCTGGTCACTCGACAGCGTGGACGTGATCGAGCTGAACGAGGCCTTTGCCGCGCAGGGCCTGGCCGTCACGCGCCAGCTGGGCCTGGCCGACGACGATGCCCGCGTCAACCCCAACGGCGGCGCCATCGCCATCGGCCACCCGCTGGGCGCCTCGGGCGCGCGCCTGGCCCTCACCGCGCTGCGCCAGCTGGAGCGCACCGGCGGCAGGCGGGCCATCGCCACCATGTGCATCGGCGTCGGCCAAGGCATCGCGATGGCCATTGAACGTTGACCCCCCCGAAGCGGCTTCGCTGCCTCCCCCCAGGGGGCGCCGCCAGTGGCCCGGCAAAGCCGGCTCCACGGCGACCGCTGGGTTGCCAGCACCGCACCCTTGGTACCACTGCCACCTGTTCCCACCTTCGAGGAGACAAGACATGAACATCAAGCATCTGATCGCCGCCGCAGCCGCGGCCCTGGTCGCTGGCAGCGCGCTGGCCGACATCACCGTGGGCGTCACCGTCTCGGCCACCGGCCCGGCGGCCAGCCTGGGCATCCCCGAGAAGAACACCGTCGCGCTGATGCCCAAGACCATTGGCGGCGAAAAGGTCAACTACATCGTGCTGGACGATGCCAGCGACACCACCGCCGCGGTGGCCAATACGCGCAAGCTGCTCACCGAGCACAAGGTCGACATCATCCTGGGCTCGACCACCACGCCCAACTCGCTGGCCATGATCGACGCCGTGTCCGAGGGCAAGACGCCGATGATCTCGATGGCCGCCTCGGCGCGCATCGTCGAGCCCATGGACGACAAGCGCAAGTGGGTGTTCAAGACGCCGCAGAACGACATCATGATGTCGCTGGCCATTGCCGAGCACATGGCCAATGCAGGCGTCAAGACCGTGGCCTTCATCGGCTTTGCCGATGCCTACGGCGAAGGCTGGTTCCAGGAGTTCGGCAAGGCCGCCGGACTGAAGCGCCTGAACGTGGTGGCCAGCGAGCGCTACGCGCGCAACGACACCTCGGTGACCGGCCAGGTGCTCAAGCTGATGACGGCCAAGCCCGATGCCATCCTGATCGCCGGCTCGGGCACGCCCGCCGCGCTGCCGCAAAAGACGCTGAAGGAGCGCGGCTACACCGGCAAGATCTACCAGACCCACGGCGTGGCCAATGCCGACTTCCTGCGCGTGGGCGGCAAGGACGTGGACGGCACCATCCTGCCCTCGGGCGGCGTGCTGGTGGCCGAACAGCTGCCCGCCAACCACCCGGTCAAGAAGAGCGCCATGGCCTATGTGGCGGCCTACGAGGCGGCCTACGGCAAGGGCACGGTCAGCACCTTCGGCGCGCACGCCTGGGACACCGGCCTGCTGATGCAGGCCGCCGTGCCGGTGGCGCTGAAGAAGGCCAAGCCCGGCACGCCCGAGTTCCGCGCCGCGCTGCGCGACGCGCTCGAGCAGACCAAGGAGCTGGCTGGCGCCCACGGCATCTTCAACATGTCGCCCAAGGATCACCTGGGCCTCGACCAGCGCGCCCGCGTGATGGTGCGCATCGAGAACGGCACGTGGAAATACGTTCCCTGAGCCATCGCCACTGCTGAGCACCCACGATGTCCACTCCCGTCCTCCAAAGCTTCATCGCCGGCCAATGGATCGGCCAGCAGGCCGCGCAAACCCTGCGCAGCGCCGTCACCGGCCAGCCGGTGCATGCCACGCACGCCGAGGCCATCGACTTTGGCGCGGCGCTGGCCCATGCCCGCACGGTGGGCGGCCCGGCGCTGCTGAAGCTCGACTTCCAGCAGCGTGCGCAAGTCCTCAAGGGCCTGGCCAAGCACCTGCTGGAGCACAAGGAGCGGCTGTACGTCATCTCGGCCCACACCGGCGCCACGCGCGCCGATGGCTGGGTGGACATCGAGGGCGGCTCGGGCACCCTCTTCGCCTATGCCAGCGTGGGCGGCAACGAGCTGCCCTCGGGCAACCTGGTGCACGAAGGCCCGGCGCAAAGCCTGGGCAAGACCGGGCGGTTTGCCGGCAGCCACATCCTGGTGCCGCGGCGCGGTGTGGCGGTGCACATCAATGCCTTCAACTTTCCGGTCTGGGGCCTGCTGGAAAAGTTTGCGCCCAGCTTTCTGGCCGGCATGCCGGTGATTGCCAAGCCGGCCAGCGCCACCAGCTACCTCACCGAAGCCGCGGTGCGGGTGATGCTTGAATCGGGCCTGCTGCCCGAAGGCGCGCTGCAGCTGATCATCGGCGGCACCGGCGACCTGCTCGACCGGCTCGATGGCCAGGACGTGGTCACCTTCACCGGCAGCGCCGACACGGCCGCCAAGCTGCGCGTGCACCCCAACATCGTGCGCCACAGCATCCCCTTCAATGCCGAGGCCGACAGCCTGAACTGCGCCATCCTCGGCCCCGATGTGCAGCCGGGCGACGAAGCCTTCGACCTCTACGTCAAGGAGCTGGTGCGCGAGATGACGGTCAAGGCCGGCCAGAAGTGCACCGCCATCCGCCGCGCCATCGTGCCGCGCGAGCGGCTGGATGCGGTGGCCCAGGCCGTCAGCGCGCGGCTGGCCAAGGTGGTGATCGGCGATCCGTCGGCCGAGGGCGTGAAGATGGGCGCCCTGGCCTCGCATGCCCAGGCCGCCGATGTGGCCGAGCGCGTGGCCCTGCTGCGCCAGGGCGCCGAGGTGGTGTACGACGGCAACCCGACGCTCAAGCCCGTGGGCGAAGGCACGGCCGAGGGCGCGTTTTATGCGCCGGTGCTGCTGGCCTGCCACCACCCGCTGGCCACCGACGTGGTGCACGATGTCGAGGCCTTCGGCCCGGTGTCCACCCTGATGCCCTATGACGACCTGGACCAGGCCGTGGCCATTGCCGCGCGCGGCCGAGGCAGCCTGGTGGGCTCGCTGGTCACGCGCAGCCCGGCCGTGGCGGCGCAGCTGGTGCCACAGCTGGCCGCCTGGCACGGCCGCGTGCTGGTGCTCGATCCTGAAGCCGCCCCCGAATCCACCGGCCACGGCTCGCCGCTGCCGGGCTTGAAGCACGGCGGCCCGGGCCGCGCCGGGGGCGGTGAAGAGCTGGGCGGCCTGCGCGCCGTCAAGCACTACCTGCAGCGCGCGGCGGTGCAGGGCTCGCCCAGCATGCTCAGCGCCATCACCGGCGAGTACCTGCGCGGTGCCGCCCGCATCGAGACCGAGGTGCACCCGTTCCGCCGGCACTTCGAGGATCTGCAGATCGGTGAAAGCCTGCTCACCCACCGCCGCACCGTGAGCGAGGCCGACATCGTGGCCTTTGGCGGCCTGTCGGGCGATTTTTTCTACATGCACTTCGACGAGATCGCGGCCAAGGACAGCCCCTTCGGCAAGCGCATCGCGCATGGCTATTTCGTGTTGTCAGCGGCCGCCGGCCTGTTTGTCAGCCCGGCGCCGGGGCCGGTGCTGGCCAACTACGGGCTCGACAGCCTGCGCTTCGTCAAGCCGGTGGGCATTGGCGACACCATCCAGGCGCGCCTGACCGCCAAGCGCAAGATCGACCGGCTCAAGGTCGACGCCAAGGGCCAGGGCCAGGGCGTGGTGGCCTGGGACGTGGAAGTGAGCAACCAACTGGGTGAACTGGTGGCCAGCTACGACATCCTCACCCTGGTGGCCAAACGGCCGGCGTGATCCTGGGGATCAAGCGGGCCGCGCGGCGAGGCTGAAAGCACCGACAATGCGCGCTGCTTTTTCAGCGCGCCGCCGACCGAAGCGGCCCCCGACATGTCCGATCTGCCCCTGACGCCCGGCCCTGACCAGGCGCCTGCTGCCCCCTCCACCGCCGCGGGCACCCTGCCTGATACGGCCCAGGCTTGCCCGCCGGCTGCACCTGCACCTGTGCCGGTGCAGGCCGACACCGGCGTGGCCGCGGCCGAGGTGGCTGCGGCCGCTGACGCTGACGCTGACGCTGCTGCTGCTGCTGCTGCTGCTGCTGCTGCTGCTGCTGCTGCTGAAGTTGTGGCTGACGTGGCCGCTGAAGCCGCTGTGGCCGCTGTGGCCGCTGAAGGCGCTGCGGCCCCTGCCGCCGCCGCTGCCAGCCCCGCGGCCCAGCCCGACGCTGCGCCGTCCGAGCTGGCCGAGGCCGATCTGGCCACGGCCGCCGCCGAAGGCAGCGACAGCCCCGAAGCCGCCGCGGCCGAGCCGGGTGACGCCCCCGCGGCTGAGGGCCAGGGCGGTGGCCGCCGCCAGGATGTCGACCTCGACGCCGTGGCCGCGGCGCTCAAGCAGCACTTTCCGGCACTGTTCGGCGCGGCCCACAAGCCGCTGAAGCTGCGCATCCAGTCCGACATCCAGGCGCGTGCGCCGGGCGTGTTCACCAAGCGTGCGCTGGGCGTGTTCTTCCACCGCTACACCGGCAGCACCAGCTACCTGATCGCGCTGTCGCAAGGCAGCGAGCGCTTCGACCTCGACGGCCAGCCGGCCGGCGAGTTGAGCGAAGAACACCGCAACCTGGCCGCCGAGGAAGTGCAGCGCCGCCGCGCCCTGCGCCGCGAGCGCGAGCAGCAGATGCGCCAGAACCAGGGCGAACGCCCGGCCGGCGACCGCCGTCGCCCGCCGCGTGCCGATGGCCGTGGCCCGCGCCCCGCCCCGGGTGCCCCCGCCGCCGATGGCACGGCCACCGCCCAGGACGCCGCTGCCGGCGCCGCGGGCACGGCCGAGGCGGCTGCCGGCACTGCCGGTGCACGCCCGCCGCGCGCCCCGCGCCCGGATGGCGCAGCCCGTGGCGAACGCGGCGAACGCGGCCCGCGCCGCGACGGCGGCGCTGCGCGCCCCGACCGCGGCCCCCGCACCGATCGCCCGGCCGGTGATCGCCCAGCCGGTGACCGGCCCGCAGGCGACAGGCCCGCGGGCGAGCGCCCGGCCGGTGATCGCCCGCCGCGCGCCGATGCGGGCGAGCGCCGCGGCCCGCGCCCGGGTGCCGGTGCGGGCGAAGGCCCGCGTGGCGAACGCGGCCCGCGCCCGCCGCGCGGCGACCAGCCCCAGCGCTCGCCGCAGGCCGAGCGTGGCGGTGACGCCCGCCGCGACGGCCGGCGCGAACCCGGCCGCGACGGCCCGCGCCAGGATGGCCGCCCGGGCCCGCGGCACGACGCCCGCGACCACCGCCCCGATGCGCAGCGCCAGCGCGAAGCCGCCGAGCCGGTGGACAACAGCCCGCTGCCCACCGATCCGGCCGAACGCGCGGCCTTCGAGGCCCGCCGGGCGCGCGCCACGCTGCTGCGCGAGTTCGAGCGCAGCCCGCTGTCGGCGGCCAACTTCTGCGTGCTCAAGGGCCTGAAGCCCGCCGATCTCGAGCCCCTGCTGGCCCAGGCCCGCAGCGAGCGCGGCGGCCCGCGCTGACCCTCGGCGCAGCGTCGGCGGCCGGCGCTGCGCACCCGGCTTGCAGCCCGGGCCGGCCGGGCCCGGCGCGCCGGCGCCGCGATGTTGGCGCGCGGCGGCCCCTGAGCGGGCACCCTGGCGGGTTGGCGGCCCCAGATCACAGCCGCCACGTAAAGCTCGCGTGAAATGGCTACAGACTTGCCGTCAGTTGCCGACTTCGGCTGCCGAGCCGCTTTCTAGACTGGCCTGCCCGGCGATTGCCGTCTGCAGTCCAGTCTGTCATGAGCTCCCTCGATGTCTCCGCGCTGTCGCCCCAGCAGGTTGCCGCCCTCACTGCCACCCAGCTGCAGGCCCTGGATACCGCCAGCATCGCGGCGCTGAACAACGAGCAGCTCGCGGCGCTGTCGGCCGGGCAGCTGGCCGCGCTCGGTGCCCGCCAGCTGGCGGCCATCTCGGGCGAGCGCTTCGCCGCCCTCGACCCCGCGGCCCTGTCGGCCGGGCTCACGCCCACGCTGTTTGCCACGCTGGGCACGGCGCAGATTGCCGGCCTGGCCACGGCCCAGGTGTCGGCCTTGTCCAACCGCCAGCTTGCCGCCATGGCCAGCAGCCAGGTGGCGGTGCTCGACGCCGACCAGCTCGAAGCCCTGCAGAACACCCAGCTCGGCGCCTGGACCGCCAAGCAGACCGCCGGCCTGGGCTCGGCGCAGCTCGAGGCCCTGGCACCGGCGCAGGTGCAGTCGCTCAGCGCGGCGGCGGTGGGCGGCCTGGGCACGGCCGCGGTGGCGGCCCTGTCGGTGGCGCAGATCGACACGCTGGGCAATGCCCAGGTGGCTGCGCTCGGCAGCCAGCAGGCGCGGGTGCTGTCTGAAGAACAGCTGGCATCGCTGTCGGCAGTGCAGGTCGGCGCCTTGTCGACCGCCGCCGTGCGCGTGCTGCAGACCGAACAGGTGGCCGCCCTGGCCAGCGACAGCCTGAGCGGCCTGAACAGCCGCCAGGCCGCGGCGCTGGACGCCACCCAGGCGGCCGCGCTCAGCACCGGCCAGCTGCTGGCGCTGAGCAGCAGCGCAGTGGGCGGCCTCAGCGCCACCGCCGTGCGCGCGCTCGACGGCGAGGCGCTCGAAGCCCTGGCCGCCGACGGCAGCTCGCCGCTCAGCGCACGCCAGGTGTCGCAGCTGGCCACCGCACAGGTGGCGGCGCTGTCCACCGCGGCGCTCGAGAGCCTCAACACCGCGCAGGTGGCCGCGCTCAGCAGCGCCCAGCTGGCCGCGCTCGACACCGTGCGCACCGATGCCCTGCTCGACCACGCCGCGGCGGCGCTCAGCACCGCCGCGCTGGCCGGCCTGGCCACCGCCCAGCTGGCCGCGCTGCCGCAAGACACGCTGGCCCAGCTGAGCGTGCGCCAGGTGGCGGCACTGAGCACCGCGCAGATCAGTGCGCTGTCGCCCGAAGCCGTGGCCCTGCTGGGCACGGCCCAGGTGGCGGCGCTGCAGTCGGCCCAGCTGGCCGCGTTCAGCGTGGCCCAGGCCGAGGCGCTGGGCCCTCAGGCCGTGGCCGCGCTCAGCACCGCGGCCCTGCGCGCGCTGGGCACGGCCCAGCTGGCCAGCTTCAGCGTGGACGACATCGGCGCACTCACGGTGCGCGAGGTGGCCGCGCTCAGCAGCGCCCAGGTGGCGGTGCTGTCGGCCGACCAGCTGGGTGCGCTGGGCACGGCGGCGGCAGCGGCGCTGTCCACCGCCGCGCTGCGCGCGCTGGCCGCCGAGGCCCTCAACGGCCTGGCCGAAGGTTCGGCCAGCGCGCTCTCGGCGCTGACCAGCGTGCAGCTCAATGCCTTGACCCCGGCGCAGATGGCCGGCCTGTCGGACGAGGCGCTGCAGCGCCTGAGCTCGCTGCAATGGTCGGTGCTGGGCAGCACCCAGATCGCGGCGCTGTCGGCCGAGCAGCTGGGCGCCCTCGACACCATGCCCTTTGCGGTGATGGCCACCGCCGCGGTGCGGGCGCTGTCGGCCAGCCAGCTGCAGGCCCTGGGCGCCGACGACCTGGCCGCGATGGGCACGCGCCAGGTGGCCGCCCTCACCCCCGCACAGCTGGCCGCGCTGCCGCCCGAAGCCGTGGCCGCCCTCGGCGCCAGCCAGGCCAGCGCCCTGGGCAGTGCCCAGGTGGCCGCGCTGGGCACCGCCCAGCTGGTGGCGCTGCGCACCGAGGCCATTGCCGCCTTCAGCACCGCCGCCATCAAGGCCCTGGGCACGGCCCAGCTGGCCGCGCTGACCGACGACGAGCTGGCCGCGCTGGGCAGCCGCCAGGCCGCCGCCCTCACCAGTGCCCAGGTGGCCGCCCTCAGCGCCGAACAGCTGAGCGCCATGCGCGACACCAGCCTGGCCGCCATCGCCACCGGCGCCGTGCGTGCGCTCAGCGCCGCGCAGCTGCAGACCTTGATCGTGGACGACGGCAGCCCGCTGGGCACGGCCCAGGTGGCGGCGCTGAGCTCCAGCCAGCTGGTGGCACTGAGCCCCGAGACGCTGGCCGCGCTCAGCAGCAGCCAGCTGGCGGCGCTGGGCGCCACCCAGATCGCCGTGCTCAACACCACCCAGCTGGCCGCGCTGACCCCCGATGCCGTGGCCGCCCTGGCCACCGCCGCGGTGCGCGCGCTGTCCAGCGCCCAGCTGGCCGCGCTGAGCCACGACGACCTGGCCGCGCTCGGCCTGCGCCAGTTCGCCGCGTTGTCGCCGGCCCAGCTGGCCAGCCTGGACACTGCCGCGCTGGCCGCCCTTGGCAGCCAGCAGCTGGCCGCCATGGGCAGCGTGCAGCTGGCCGCGCTGAGCACCGCGCAGCTGGCGGCCATCACGCCTGAGGCCCTGGCCGCGCTGGGCACCGGCGCGGTGCGCTCGCTCGACACCCGCCAGCTCGCCGCACTCACTGAAGAACAGCTGCAGTCGTTCACCGCCGGCCAGGTGGCGGCGCTGGCCAGCAGCCAGCTGGCGCGCCTGCCGGCCGAGCTGCTGGGCAGCTTCACCACCACCCAGTTCCAGGCGCTGGGCTCGGCCCAGGTGGCCGCGCTGCCGCCGGCCGTGCTGGCCGCACTCGGCAGCGACGCGCTGGCCGCGCTCAACACCGCCGCCGTGCGCGCCCTCACCACGGCCCAGGTGGCCGCCCTGTCGGGCGATGTGCTCGACGCCATGGCCAGCGCCCAGCTGCAGGCCCTGGGCTCGGCCCAGCTGCGCGCGCTGGGCAGCGACGCGCTGACCGCCCTCGACGCTGAAACGGTGCAGGCCCTGGCCGGCAGCGCGCTGCGCGGCCTCAGCACGGCCCAGCTGGCCCAGCTGAGCACCGAGCAGGTGCAGGCGCTGGGCAGCGCGCAGATCGCCGCGCTGGGCACCGGCCAGGTGGCCGGCCTGGGCGAGGCCACGCTGCAGGCGCTGACCAGCGTGCAGGCCGCCGGCCTGAGCTCGGCACAGCTGGCGGCGCTGTCCACCAGCCAGATCCTCGACCTGCAGTCGTCCACGCTGATGGCGCTGTCGCCCACCGCGCTGTCGGCGCTGAGCACGCGGCAGATGATGGCCATCGTGGCCCACGAGGCCGGCGTGCTGGGCACCGCCCAGGTGGCCGCCCTGACCTCGGCCCAGGTGGCCGCGATGAGCCAGGACAGCCTGCACAGCCTGGGCTCGGCCAACCTGGCGGCGCTCAGTGCCCGCGGCATGGCCGGGCTCACCTCCACCCAGCTCAACGGCATGGTCGCCGATGACCTGGGCTGGTTCACCCCGGCCCAGGTGGCCGCGCTGGCCACCGCCCAGATGGCCGGCCTGAGCGCCACCACGCTCGATGCGCTGGGCACGGCCCAGCTCAATGCGCTGGGCTCGCAGCACCTGGCCGCGCTGGGCACCGCCCAGCTGGCGGCGCTGGATGTCGAGGCCGTGGCGGCCCTGGCACCGCAAAGCCTCAACGGCCTGGGCAGCGCGCAGTGGCAGGCGCTGTCGCTGAGCGCCGTGGCCGCGCTGGGCACGGCGCAGATGGCGGCACTGGGCTCGGCCCAGCTGGCGCGGCTGGGCAGCGCCCAGCTGGATGCGCTGGACGCCCTGCAGGTGGCCGCCATCGCCACCCAGGCCCTGCGCGGCCTGGGCACCTTGCAGCTGGCGGGCTGGGAGACGGCCGACATCGCCGCGCTCACGGCCGGCCAGGTGGCCGCGCTGGGCAGCAGCCAGCTCGGCGCGCTGGGCTCGGCCCAGTGGGCCGCGCTGGGCACCACGGCGATTGCCGCGCTGGCCACCGGCGTGCTGGCCCAGCTCACCCCGGCCCAGCTGGGTGCCTGGACCACCGCGCAGATCGCCGCGCTGGGCAGCAGCCAGCTGGCCTGCCTGGGCCCGGCGCAGCTGGCGGCCCTGGGCACCGACGACATGGCCGCGCTGTCGGCCGCCGCCCTGGCGGCGCTGGGCAGCGCGCAATCGGCGGCGCTGTCGGTGGGCCAGATCGGCGCGCTCAGCAGCAGCCAGATCAATGCCGTGCAGGCCAGCGTGCTGGACGGCTGGAGCCATGCCCAGCTGGCCGCGCTGTCGAGCAGCGGCGCCGCCGGCCTCACCACCACCCAGCTGGCCGGGCTGGACAGCCGCCAGGTGCAGGCCCTGGGCAGCAGCGCGCTGGCCGCGCTGGGCGCCACCCAGCTGGCCGCTCTGGCCGCCGACGACCTGGCCGCACTGAGCCTGGCCCAGACCCGCAGCCTGGGCCTGTCGGCCGTGAGCGGCCTGTCCACCAGTGCGCTGCACGGCCTGGCGCCGGCCGAGCTGGCCGAGTTCTCCACCGCGCAGCTGGCCCGGCTCAGCCGCACCCAGATGGCCAGCCTGGTGGATGGGCAGATCGACGGCCTGAGCGACGAGCAGCGCGGCGCCTTTGCCGCCAGCCAGATCGGCGCGCTGGGCACTGAAACCATCGCCGGCCTGGACACTGGCACGCTGCAGGGCCTGACCCGCCTGCAGGCCGCCGGCCTGACGGCCAGCCAGGTGGCCGCGCTGAGCCCAGCCCAGGTGGCCGCGCTCGGCACCGCGGCGCTGTCGGGCCTGACCACCCAGGCGGTGGCGGCGCTGGGGCACGAGGCGGTGTCGGCGCTGGGCACGGCGCAGCTGGCGGCCTTGTCGCCGCTGCAGGTGGCGGCGCTGGGCACCACCGCGGTCAGCGTGCTCGAGCCGGCCGACATCGCCGCGCTGAGCTACTACCAGGCCATGGGCTTCAGCGCCGCTCAGCTCGACGCGCTGAGCACCCAGGCCATCGCCGCGCTGGGCACCAGCGCCATCCGCGGCCTCGACCCCGAGGCGCTGGCCGGCTTCGGCCATGAAGACATCCGCGCGCTGTCCAGCGCCCAGGTGGCGGCCCTCACGCCGGCGCAGATGGCCGCGCTGGACCAGGAGGCCGTGCACGGTTTCAGCGCCGAGCAGGTGGCGGTGCTCAACCGCCTGCAGGTGGCGCAGATGAGCGGCCCGCAGATCGCCGCGCTGGAGCCCGAGGCCTTTGCCGCGCTGGGCACGGCGGCGGTGGCCGGGCTGGGCACCGCGGCGCTGTCGGCGCTGAGCTATGGCGAGGTGCTGGCGCTCAGCTCGGCGCAGCTGGGCGCGATGTCGGCCTCGCAGCTGGTGGCGCTGGGTGCCGATGCCTTCGGCCTGCTCGACAGCCAGCAGCTGCAGGGCCTGTCGACCCGCGCGCTGGGCACCCTCACCGCCTACGAGATGGTGGTCAGCGGCCTCACGCCGGCGCAGCTGGCGGCGCTGTCCACCACCCAGGTGGCGGCCATCGACGCACCGGTGTTCGCCGCCTTCAGCACCGCCCAGGTGCGCAGCCTCACCGCCGAGCAGGTGGCGGCCTTGTCGCCGATTCAGGTCAGTGCGCTGAGCACGGCCTCGCTGGCCGCCTTCACCTCGGCGCAGATCGCGGCGCTGGACAGCGACGACCTGGCCGCCCTCAGCGACGCGCAGATCGACGCGCTGGTGCTGGCCACGCCCATCGTGCTGGACCTCGACGGCAGCGGCATCCACACCGTGGACGCCGCCGCCGGCAACGGCTTCGACATCAACGCCACCGGCAGCAGCGCCCAGCACGGCTGGACCGACGCCGGCACCGGCCTGCTGGCGCTCGACCGCAACGGCGACGGCCTGATCAACGACGGCAGCGAACTGTTCGGCGGCGGCACCCGCCTGGCCAGCGGCCAGCGCGCGGCCAACGGCTACCAGGCCCTGGCCGAGCTGGACGACAACGCCGACGGCCAGCTCGACGCCCGGGACGCCCGCTACGCCGACCTGCAGGTGTGGGTGGACGGCGACGGCGACGGCCTCACCGACCTGGGCGAGCTGCGTGGCCTGGTCGATCTGGGCATCAGCGCCCTCGACCTGCAGGCCAGCGCCTCGACCCGCACCGACCAGGGCAACTGGATCGGCCTGGTCTCGGGCTACACCACCGACGACGGCACCCGCCGCGAGATGGCCGACGTGTGGTTTGCCAAGGCCGACGGCACGCTGACGCCCGACGTGAGCGAACTGCTCACCGCGCCGGCCGAGCTGCTGCCCGGCGCGACCGACGCGGCCCTGGCCGATCCGCTGACGGCCGGGGCCACCGGCCTGGACAGCGCCGACGCCGGCACCCTGTACAGCCCCCAGGCCGGCAGCGACCCATCGGCCGCCACCGCCGCGACCGCCGCGACTGGCCAGTGGGCCTGGCCCGACGCCGCCACGCAGCGCCTCGACGAGGCCTGGCTGGCCCAGCAGACCACGCTGATCTGACGGGCTGCCCGAGGCCGGCGGCGGCGCGCGCTCAGCGCCGCGCGGACAGCGCCTGCGTCACCTCGTTGCGGCCCTGCTCGGCACCGCTGCCGGGCACGCTCTCGCCGGCCTGGTCATTGATCTGCGCCCAGGCCGCGGCCAGGCGCTCGGGCGTGTCGGCGCTCACGCCCAGGTGCTGGCCCGGCGTCAGCGTGATGTGCGCGGCCGCATAGGTGCCGGCGCCGGCGCAGGCGATGGCGCGGGTCGGCGCCTGCTCGCTCACCAGCCACAGCAGCGCGGGCACCACCGCCTCGGGCGTCAGCGCGGCCAGCACCTCAGGCGGCATCAGGCCCTCGGTCATGCGGGTGGCGGCGGTGGGCGCCAGGCAGTTCACGCGGATGTCGCTCTTGGCCCCTTCGAGGGCCAGCGTCTGCATCAGGCCCACCAGGGCCATCTTGGCGGCGCCGTAGTTGCTTTGGCCGAAATTGCCGTACAGGCCCGACGACGAGGTGGTCATCGCGATGCGGCCGTACTTCTGCGCCGTCATGATCGGCCACACCGCCTGCGTGCAGTGCACGGCGCCCATCAGGTGCACCTCGATCACCAGGCGAAAGTCGTCCAGCGACATCTTGGCAAAGCTCTTGTCGCGCAGGATGCCGGCGTTGTTGACCAGGATGTCGACGCGGCCCCAGGCCGTCATGGCCTGGTCGACCATCGCCGCCACGCCCGCCACATCGGTCACCGAGGCGGTGTTGGCCATCGCCTGGCCGCCGGCGGCCAGGATCTCGTCCACCACCTGCTGCGCGGCACCACCGGCGGCGCCGCCCAGGTCGTTGACCAGCACGCGCGCGCCGCGCGCCGCCAGGGCCAGCGCATGGCAGCGGCCCAGGCCGCCGCCGGCGCCGGTGACGATGGCCACGCGGCCGGAAAAATCGAGGTTCATGGTGGGTGCGCTTGAAAGTGGCGGGGCCGTTGGGCCGCGGGTTATACCGGAACGCCGCGGCGGCCCCCGTCACCTGGGCGGCAAGCGCGCGGGCGCAGGGCCGCTACGCTGCGCGCACAACAGCCCTGGAGACCCTCATGCCCTCACCCACCCTGTTCGACCTGAGCGGCCAGGTGGTGCTGATCACCGGCTCGTCGCGCGGCATCGGCCGCGCCATTGCCGAGCGCTGCGCCGAGCATGGCGCCAAGGTGGTGATCAGCTCACGCAAGCAGCCGGCCTGCGACGAAGTGGCCGCCGCCATCAATGCCCGCCACGGCGCCGGCACCGCACTGGCGGTGGCCGCCAACATCTCGTCGAAAGACGCGCTGCAGGCGCTGGTCGATGCCACGCTGGCCGCCTTTGGCCGCATCGACACCCTGGTGTGCAATGCCGCCAGCAACCCCTACTACGGCCCGCAGGCCGGCATCAGCGACGACCAGTTCCGCAAGATCCTCGACAACAACATCGTCGCCAACCACTGGCTGATCGGCATGGTGGCGCCGCAGATGCAGGCCCGGCGCGAGGGCTCGATCGTCATCGTCTCGTCGATCGGCGGGCTGCGCGGCTCGGACATCATCGGCGCCTACTGCATCAGCAAGGCCGCCGACATGCAGCTGGCGCGCAACCTGGCGCACGAGTACGGCCGGCACAACCTGCGCGTGAACTGCATCGCCCCCGGCCTGATCAAGACCGACTTCGCCCGCGCCCTGTGGGAAGACCCCGAACGCCTGGCCGAGCGCGAGCGCAGCACGCCGCTGCGCCGCATCGGCGAGCCCGACGAGATCGCCGGCGCCGCGGTCTACCTGGCCGCCCCGGCCAGCCGCTACATGACCGGCCAGACGCTGGTGATCGACGGCGGCGTGACGATCTGAGCCCCCCGGCCCAAGGCCGCCACAATCGGCGGCATGGGCCTGATCTGGATTGACGACCACACCCCCCTGCCGCCCAGCCGCCTGGCGCTGGGCCATGACACCGACGCGCCGGGCCTGCTGGCCGCCGGTTGTGCCGTCACCGTGGCGCGGCTGCGCGAGGCCTATGGCCGCGGCGTCTTTCCGTGGTTCAGCCCCGGCCAGCCGCCGCTGTGGTGGACGCCCGATCCGCGCATGCTGCTGCCGGTGGCCGAATTTCAGCTCAGCGCGTCGATGCGCAAGACGCTGCGGCGCTTTGCGCGCACGCCGGGCTGCGAGATCCGCATCGACCATGACTTTCGCCGCGTGATGCAGCACTGCGCCGCCACGCCTCGCGAGGGCCAGTCCGGCACCTGGATCGTGCCCGAGATCATCGACGCCTATGTCGCCTGGCACGCGGCCGACGATGCGCAGGCCGCCGCCGGCCGCCCGCACAGCGTCGAAACCTGGATCGACGGCGAGCTGGCCGGCGGCCTGTACCTGGTGAACCTGGGCCGCATGGTGTTCGGCGAATCGATGTTCGCGCTGCGCACCGACGCCTCCAAGGTGGCGCTGGCCGCGCTGGTGGCCTTTTGCCGCGGCCATGGCATCGCGCTGATCGATTGCCAGCAGCACACCCGGCACCTGGCCTCGTTTGGCGCGCGCGAGTTGCCGCGTGCGCTGTTCGAGGCCCACCTCGCCCAGGTGGTGCCGGCCGCCGCCCCGACGCGATGGTTTTATGATCCGGCCCTGTGGGCGCAGCTGGACGCCGGCATCGAGTTGCCGGTGCCGGCCGCGTCGGCCCCAGCCCAGCGCGCGTGACCAAGCCCCAGGAAATTCCGCTGTCGTCGTTGCAGTTCTATGCCACGGCGCCCTACCCCTGCAGCTACCTGCCCGATCGCCTGGCGCGCTCGCAGGTGGCCACGCCCAGCCACCTGATCCACGCCGACGCCTACTCGGGCCTGGTGGCCAACGGCTTCCGGCGCAGCGGCATGTTCACCTACCGGCCCTACTGCGACAGCTGCCGCGCCTGCGTGCCGCTGCGCATACCGGTGGCACGTTTTGCGCCCTCGCGCAGCCAGCGCCGCGCCTGGGCCGCGCACCAGGGGCTCACGACACGGGTGCTGCGCCTGTGCTTCGTGCCCGAGCACTACCAGCTCTACCTGCGCTACCAGAGCACCCGCCACGCCGGCGGCGGCATGGACCACGACAGCGTCGACCAGTACACCCAGTTCCTGCTGCAAAGCCGGGTCAATACGCGGCTGGTGGAGTTTCGCGACGCGGTGCCGGCGGGGCACGCCGGGCCGGCGCCGGGCGAAGCCGCTGCACCCGGCGGCGGCCACGCCCGCGCTGATGCCGGCACCGAGCCCGGCGGCGACGCGCGCGACACCGGCGCGCTGGGCACGCTGCGCATGGTGGCCATCGTCGATGTGCTCAACGACGGCATCTCGGCCGTCTACACCTTCTACGACCCCGACCACCTGGGCGGCCTGGGCACCTTCGGCATCCTGTGGCAGATCGAGCAGGTGCGCCAGCTCAAGCTGCCGCACCTGTACCTGGGCTACTGGATCGCCGAGAGCGACAAGATGTTCTACAAGGCCCAGTTCCGCCCGCACGAATTGCTGGGCCCCGAGGGCTGGCACGAGGCACCGGCCGGCGCATCGCCCCGGTGACGCTCTGGCGGGCAGGCCCCGCCTACAATCGGTGCATGCCTATTTCCCCCGTTCCCGAGCTGGTCGCCGAACTGGCCGCCGGCCGCATGGTCATCCTGGTCGACGAGGAAGACCGCGAAAACGAGGGTGACCTCGTGCTCGCCGCCGATCACGTCACGCCCGAGGCCATCAACTTCATGGCCAAGTTCGGCCGTGGCCTGAT
The DNA here is from genome assembly GCF_025290835.2 of Aquabacterium sp. OR-4. Lineage (NCBI taxonomy): Bacteria > Pseudomonadati > Pseudomonadota > Betaproteobacteria > Burkholderiales > Sphaerotilaceae > Pseudaquabacterium > Pseudaquabacterium prasiolae. Next base: position 162,372 of record NZ_JAOCQD020000002.1, read on the forward strand.
CTGCCTGACCCTCACCCGCGAGCGCTGCGAGCACCTCGCGCTGCCGCCGATGGCGCTGAAGAACGGCACGCCGCACAGCACCGCCTTCACCGTGTCGATCGAGGCGGCCGAGGGCGTCACCACCGGCATCAGCGCCGCCGACCGCTCGCGCACCGTGCAGGCCGCCGTGGCCCGCGACGCGCGCCCGCAAGACCTGGTGCAACCCGGTCACATCTTTCCGCTGCAGGCCCAGGACGGCGGCGTGCTGATGCGCGCCGGCCACACCGAGGCCGGCTGCGACATGGCGGCCATGGCCGGGCTGACGCCCGCCGCGGTGATCTGCGAGATCATGAACGACGACGGCACCATGGCCCGTCTGCCCGATCTCGAGGTGTTTGCCCGCGAGCACGGCCTGAAGATCGGCACCATCGCCGACCTGATCGCCCACCGCAGCCACAACGAGACCCTGATCGAGCGCGTCGGCGCCCGCACCCTCACCACCGCGCAGGGCGACTTCGAGTGCGTCACCTTCCGCGACCGCTCGGGTGGCGTGCACCTGGCGCTGCGGCATGGCCAGTGGCTGCCGGGCCAGGAGGTGCTGGTGCGCGTGCACGAGCCCTTCACCGCGCTCGACCTGCTCGACACCGGCCGCACGCTGCACTCGTGGCCGCTGCCGGCCGCGCTGGCGGCGCTGCAGGCGGCGCCGGCCGGCGTGGCCGTGCTGCTGAACTGCGGCCACGACGCCGACGTGCTGGTGCCGCAGCTGCTGGGCGCCGACACGGTGCCGGTGCGCACCACGCAGCAGGCGCTGCGCACCTATGGCGTGGGCGCGCAGATCCTGCGCGATCTGGGCGTTTCGCGCATGAAGCTGCTGGGCAGCCCGCGGCGCATGCCCAGCATGGTGGGCTACGGCCTTGAAGTCACCGGCTTCCAGCCGGCGCAAGCCTGATCGGAGCACACGATGCGACATGCCAACCAGGGCGAAGCGCCCCAACTCGACGGTCACCGCCTGCACATCGGCATCGTGCAGGCCCGCTTCAATGCCGACATCACCGGCAAGCTGGCCGAACACTGCCTGGCCGAACTGGCCGCGCTGGGCGTGCACGACGCCCATGTGCGCCATGTCACCGTGCCCGGTGCGCTGGAAGTGGCGGTGGCGCTGCAGGCCATGGCCGAAAGCGACGAGTTCGATGCGCTGATCGCGCTCGGCTGCATCATCCGCGGCGAAACCTACCACTTCGAGCTGGTGGCCAACGAAAGCGGCGCCGCCGTCACGCGCGTGGCGCTCGACTGCACGCTGCCGGTGGCCAACGCCATCCTCACCGTCGAGAACGAGGCCCAGGCCTGGGCCCGTGTCGAGGAAAAAGGCCGCGACGCCGCCCGCGTGGCGGTGGAGATGGCCAATCTGCTGGATGCACTGACGTGATCGACCACCCGAGCGACCACCCCAGCGAGCTTCCTGGCAACCCGGCGGCCGACGCTGCCGGCGCCCCGGCCAGTGCCCCCGCCAGCCCCGCGGCAGGCCACAAGCCCGCGGCCAAGGGCGGCAAGACCGCGCCGCGCAAGCCGCAGGCCAAGTCGGGCCGCCGCCGTGCGCGCGAGCTGGCGCTGCAAGGCCTCTACCAGTGGCTGGTGGGCGGTGCCGACGGTGGCGAGATCGACGCCCACCTGCGCGAGCAGGACGGCTACGACAAGGCCGACCGGGTGCACTACGACGCGCTGCTGCACGGCTGCATTGCCGAGGCGGTGGCCATCGACGCGGTGCTGGCCCGCCACACCGACCGCGCCACGCGCGACCTGTCGCCGGTGGAGCATGGCGTGCTGATGATCGGCGTGTACGAGCTGACCCACTGCATCGACATCCCCTACCGCGTGGCGGTCAACGAGGCCATCGAGCTGGCCAAGGCCTTTGGCGGCACCGACGGCCACAAGTACGTCAACGGCGTGCTCGACAAGGCCGCCGGTGATCTGCGCCCGGCCGAGGTGGCGGCGCGGCGCGCCAGCGCCTGATCACCGGCCTGACCCGCGACTGAACCAGGCCCCGACCCGCGGGCTGGATGGCGTACCGGCTCGAGGCCGGCCAGGCTGCGTCAGGCCGCCTGCGACTGCTCCGGCGCCTCGGCCTGCACGGCCGCGGGTGCGGCCAGGGCCAGCGGCGCTGGCGCCGCCGCACTGCGCAGCGGCAGGCTCACGATGACCTGCGTGCCCTGCCCGGGCGCGCTGCGCAGCGCCAGCCTGCCGCCGTGGATCTCGACGATCTCGCGCACGATGCTCATGCCCAGGCCGGTGCCCGGAATGGCGCCGCTGGCATCGGCGCGGTAGAAGCGCTCGCACACCCGCGCCAGCTGCGCTTCGGTCATGCCGATGCCCTGGTCGATCACCTCCACCAGCGCATTGCCGTCTTCGGCCCGCCAGGCCAGCCGCACCTCGCCACCCTGCGGCGAGTACTTGTAGGCGTTGGACAGCAAGTTGCGCAACACCTGGGCCAGCTTGCCCAGGTCGGCGCTGACCGGCAGCGTGTCGGCCCCGGCCTGCACGCGCGGTGCCTGGCGGCCGGTGGGCAGCGCAAAGTCGTCGATGGCGGCATGCACCACGGCAGCCAGGTCGGCGTCGACCATCTCGAAGTCCAGCCCGCCGCGGGCCTCGATGCGCGCCAGGTCGAGCAGCTCGTTCAGGATGTCGATCATGGCCCCGGATTGGCGGTGGATGGTGCTCACCAGCTCCTGGCGTCGCTCGGCGCTGAAGTCGCGCCGCATCAGCAGCTCGCTGAAGCCGTAGATGCTGACCATCGGCGTGCGCAGCTCGTGCGCGGCGATCGACAGAAACTCGCTCTTCATGCGGTCGACCTCGGCCTCGTGAGTCACGTCGCGCACATACAGCAGGCGCACCGCCGACGGCGCCTCGCTGCGCACGCCGTGCAGGCTGAGATCGAGCGCGCAGGGCCGCGTCAGGCTGGCGGTGGCGCGTGTGCCCTTGTCGTGGCTGCCGGTGGCATCAAACAGGCTGGCCAGCGGCGTCCAGGCCTGGGGCTGCACGCTCACCGAGCGCATGGTGTCGTCCAGCCAGCTCAGGCTGCGGCCCACCAGGTGCTCGGGCTGGCGTTCCAGCAGGCGGGCAAAGGCCGGGTTGACCAGATCGATCAGGCCGTCGGCGCTGAAGGTCACGATGCCGTCGGGGCACATCGTGATCAGCATTGCCAGGCGCTGGTTGCGCTCGTCCAGCGCATGTTCGTGCTCGCGCAGCTGGTGCAGCTGCGAGCGGATGGCCAGCCGCTGTTCGCTCAGCTGGGTGGAGGCACGGTTCAGCGCGCCCAGCAGATCGCGCAGCTCGCGCGCGCCGGCCTCGTCGTCCATCTGGCGGCCGTTGGCCTGGCTCAGGTCGGCGGCAAAGGCGCTGGCGCGCTGCACCGCCTGCATCGGCCGGTGCAGCAGCACCAGCAGCAGTACCAGGCTGCCGGCCAGCGCCAGGCCGCAGGCGGCCAGCGTGCCGGCCCAGATGCCACGGCGGATCGAGGCCAGGCTCTCGGTGCCCACATCCACCCGCACCCAGGCGATCAGGCCACCCACCACGATGGGCTGCCAGGCGCTGAGCCGCTCGCCCGGGCCTTCCTCCAGCGTCTCGGCCGGCCGCGCCGGCACCGCCAGCTGCGTGCCCGGCGCCGGGTACACCGGCCGCAGCCGGTCTCTGGGGCCGCCGCGCCCCACCTGGGCGAGCACGCGGCCCGAGGGCTCCAGCAGCATCGCGCCGCGCACATCGGGCAGGTCGGCCGTGCGCAGCAGCAGTTCTTCGATCATGTCCAGGCGGCCGGTGACCAGGTCGTTCTCGCTGCCATTGGCAATGCTGCGCGCCGCCGCGCTGACCTGGCCCACCAGCGCGTCGCGGGCCAGCCCGGTCTGCTGGTGAACCATGTACCAGGCCAGCGCCGCCAGCGTGACCAGCATCGAGCCGGCCATCAGCGCCACCAGCTGGCCGCGCAGGCCTCCCAGCGGCCCGTTCATGACGGCGCCGCTTCGCCGCTCACCACATAGCTCTCGAGCCGGTACTGCGCCAGCGGCGCGTAGTCGCGGGCATGGTCGGCGGCCACCGGTTCGGGCAGCTGCACGGCCTTGAGCAGCTCGCGGCCCTCGGCGTCGGCGGTGAGCCGCAGCAAGGCCTCGGTGACGGCCTTGCGCACCTCGGCCGGCACACGCGGATGCGCGCTGACCGGGTGCGAGGGCGCGCCGGGCGTCTCCAGCAGCACACGCAGGGCCTGCCGCACCTCGTCGCGCTCTTGCGCCAGCGTGTGGGCAATGCCGCCACCCGCGGCGAAGCGCCCGCTGGCCACCTGGCGGTAGACGTTGCTGTGCGACTGCACGTAGGTGGGCCGGATCTGGATCTTTTCGCGCTCGGCCAGCAGCGCACGAATCCACAGCGAGGCGCCAAAGGCATTGGGCGCCGGAAAGGCCAGCGGCTGGCCGTCGAGCGCGCGCACGCTGGTGACCGGACTGTCCTGGCGCACCACCAGGATGCCGCTGAGCGCCTGGCGGTCGCGCACCAGCGGCACAAAGCCCTGGGCGCGCCGCGCCATCAGCTGGTGATAGGGGTTCATGTAGGCCAGGTCGACCTGGCCGGCCAGCACTTCGGCCTCGAAGCGCGGAATGCTGGGCTGCAGGCGCAGCGCCAGGCGGATGCCGCTGTCGCGCTCGATGCGGTCGAGCAGCGGCGACCAGTCGCGCTGCAGCTTGGCGGGCGGAAACTGCGGCACCACGGCGAGCGACCACACCGGCGTCAGCCCGGTCTGGGCCAGCACCGGGCCCGCGCCCCCGGCCAGCAGGGTGCCCATCCACATCCGTCGGTTCATCGGCTGATGCATGCTGCTCGTCTTTCTTGGGTGGCCGTCGGCAACAGGCGCAACGATAGCGCCTGCGCCGCAACCCGCATCCGGGCTTTCGGCCACTTCGGGCCCGACTTGAGCCACCGCGCCGCGCCACGGCCCGCGGCGTGCGGGCTCCTAGAATGGCACGGCCTGCCCAGGCACCGGGCTCGCCGCACCCGCTGGCGGCCCCATCCCTCCCCCCACCCTGCCCAGGACGACACTGCGTGAAGCTGGCCCAGCGCCTTGATCGGATCGAACCCTTCTACGTGATGGAGTGCGCCAAGGCCGCACAGCAGATCGCCGCCAGCCCCGAGTGCGACCCCGCCCGCGGCGGCGAGCGCATGATCTTCCTGAACATCGGCGAGCCCGACTTCACCGCCCCGCCGCTGGTGCAGGAGGCGGCCGCCCGCGCCATCCGCGACGGCCGCAGCCAGTACACCCAGGCGCTGGGCCTGCCCGAGCTGCGCGAGGCCATCTCGGGCTGGTATGCCAGCCGCTTCGGGCTGCAGGTGCCGGCACGGCGCATCGTCATCACCGCCGGCGCCTCGGCCGCCCTGCAGCTGGCCTGCCTGGCCCTGTTCGAGGCCGGCGACGAGGTGCTGATGCCCGACCCCAGCTACCCCTGCAACCGGCATTTCGTGGCCGCGGCCGATGCCGTGGCACGGCTGCTGCCGGCGTCGGCCGAGCACCGCTTCCAGCTCGACGCCGACGCGGTGGCGCAGGCCTGGGGCCCGGCCACGCGCGGCGTGCTGCTGGCCTCGCCGTCCAACCCCACCGGCACCTCGATCCACCCCGACGAGATGCGCCGCATCGCCCAGGTGGTGAAGGCGCGCGACGGCGTGGCCATCGTCGACGAGATCTACCTCGGCCTGAGCTACGACGCGCAGTTCGGCCGCAGCGCGCTGGCGCTGGATGCCGAGTTCGGCGAGCACCTGGTCAGCGTCAACAGCTTCTCCAAGTACTTCAACATGACCGGCTGGCGCCTGGGCTGGATGGTGCTGCCTGAAGCCCTGGTGGCACCGGTGGAGCGGCTGGCGCAAAACCTGTTCATCTGCGCGTCCACGCTGGCCCAGCAGGCGGCGCTGGCCTGCTTCCACCCCGAATCGATTGCCGAATACGAGCGCCGCCGCCAGGTGTTTCGCGAGCGTCGCGACCGCGTGGTGCCGGCGCTGCAGGCCCTGGGCCTGGCCGTGCCGGTGACGCCCGATGGCGCCTTCTACGCCTGGGCCGACTGCAGCGCCCACCATGCCGACAGCTGGGATTTCGCGTTCGAGCTGATGCACCGGGCCCATGTGGCGCTGACGCCGGGCCGCGACTTCGGCCGCCACGATCCGCAGCGCTGGCTGCGGCTGTCGTTCGCCACCGCCACGCCGCTGCTCGACGAGGCCCTGCACCGGCTGCAGCGCGTGCTGGCCCGCTGATGTCCGACGCTGCAGCCGCATCCCCCGCGGTGGTGCACCGCCACGCCGTGCGCGTGTACTGGGAAGACACCGACGCCGGCGGCGTGGTGTTCTACGCCAACTACCTGAAGTTTTTCGAGCGCGCACGCACCGAATGGCTGCGCGCGCTCGGCCTGGGCCAGCAGTTGCTGCGCGAGGCCACCGGCGCGATCTTCATCGTCAGCGACACCGCCCTGCGCTACCGCGCGCCGGCGCGGCTGGATGACCTGCTCGAGATCACCGTGGCACCCACCGAGATCGGCCGCGCCTCGATGGTCCTGGCCCAACAGGCCTGGCGCGGCGACCTGCTGCTGTGCGAGGGCACGATCCGCATCGGCTGCATCGACGCCGTCAGCTTCCGCCCCCGCCGCTTTCCCACCCAGATCACCGAACGGCTTGCGCCGCTGTCGACGCCATGAACCAGGATTTCTCCATCATCACCCTCGTGCTGCACGCCAGCCTGGTGGTGCAGCTCGTGATGGCCGGGCTGCTGCTCACCTCGCTGGCCAGCTGGACCGTGATCTTCGGCAAGCTGATCGGCCTGCGCGCGGTGCGCCAGGGCAACGAGGAGTTCGAGCGCGAGTTCTGGGCCGGCAAGAACCTCTCGGACCTGTACAACGCGGTGGCCAACAAGCTCAACTCGTCGCCGATGGAGCGGCTGTTTGCCAGCGGCATGCGCGAGTTTCTGAAGCTGCGCGAGCGCCGGCTCGATGGCCAGGCCCAGCTCGACGGCGCCCGCCGCGCCATGCGCGCCAGCCTGCAACGCGAGCTCGACGTGATCGAGGGCAATGTCGGCTTCCTGGCCTCGGTGGCCTCGGTGAGCCCGTACGTGGGCCTGTTCGGCACGGTGTGGGGCATCATGCATGCGTTCGTGGGCCTGTCCAACGTGCAGCAGGTCACGCTGGCCACCGTGGCGCCCGGCATCGCCGAGGCCCTGGTGGCCACCGCCATCGGCCTGTTCGCGGCCATTCCGGCGGTCATCGCCTACAACCGCTTCGCGCGCGACATCGACCGCATCGCGATCCAGCTCGAGAGCTTTACCGACGAGTTCTCCAACATCCTGCAGCGCAATGCAGGTGCCCCGGCGCCAGCCCCGGGCGCACCGGCAGGCCGCTGAGCGGGGCGCCCGCCATGGCAGCCGTAGCCCCCCGAGGCGGCCGCGCGCGACGCCGCGCGATGGCCGAGATGAACATGGTGCCCTTCATCGACGTGATGCTGGTGCTGCTGATCATCTTCATGGTCAGCGCGCCGCTGATCACCACCGGCCTGGTCGACCTGCCCAGCGTGGGCAAGGCCAAGACCCAGCCGCCGCACGTGGTGGAGGTGGTGGTGGGCAGCGACGAGAAGCTGCGCCTGCGCCTGGATGGCGGCGAGCCGCAGCCGGTGGCCATCAGCCGCCTGGCCGCCGAGGTGAAGAAGCTGCAGGCCGGTGATGCCCAGGTGCCGGTGGTGATCTCGGCCGACAAGAACGTCAAGTACGACGCCGTGGTGCGTGCCATGGACACGCTGCAGCGCAACGGCATCGCCCGCGTTGGCCTGGCGGTGCGCCAGGGCGGCTGACATGGCGGCGATGGGCCTCACGGCCAACGACCCGCTGCTGCCGCGCCAGCCCGGTGGCATGGGCCTGGGTGCCGCGCTGGCGCTGCTGGCCCATGGCGGCCTGGTGGCGGCACTGGCGCTGGCCCTCCACTGGAAGCTGCCACCGACGCCGCCGGTGGTGTCGGCCGAGCTGTGGTCGGCCGTGCCGCAGGCCGCAACGCCCGCGCCACCGCCCGAGGCCACGCCGCCGGTGGCCCCACCCCCACCCGCGGCACCGCACCTGCACCGGAGCCCTCGCCCGCACCGCCCCCGACGCCAGCCCCACCCGCGCCCACCGCGGCCGAGCTGCAGGCCCAGCGCGATGCCGACATCGCCCTCGCCAGGCAGCGCGAGAAGGCCCGCGAGCAGGCCGAGGCCGAAGCCGCGCGCAAGCGCGAGAACCTGCAGCGCCAGGCGGCCGAGCGCGAGGCCGCCGAGAAACTGGCTGCGGAGAAGAAGGCCGCCGAGAAAAAGGCCGCGGACAAGAAGGCCGACGAGAAGAAGGCTGCGGCCGACAAGAAGGAAGCCGCCGAGAAAAAAGAAGCTGCCGAGAAAAAGGCGCGCGACGACAAGCAGCGCGACGACAAGGCGCGCAAGGACAAGGACGCCGCTGAGCAGCGCGAAGCGCAGGCCGAAGCCGAGCGCGTGGCCAAGCAGCGCGAGGCCAACCTCAAACGCATGCTCAGCGACGCCGGCGCCACCGGCTCAGGCAGCGGCAGCGGCACGGCCGCGGTGGATTCGGCGCCGTCGGCGGCCTATGCCGGCCGCATCAAGGCGCGCATCAAGCCCAACATCGTGCTCACCACCGAGGTGCGCGGCAATCCGGTGGCCGAGGTCGAGGTGCGCTGCGCGCCCGATGGCTCGGTGCTGGGCCGGCGCATCGTCAAGAGCAGCGGCAACACCGCCTGGGACGACACCGTGCTGCGCGCCATCGACCGCACGCCGGTGCTGCCGCGCGACACCGACGGCCGCATCCCGGCCACGATGATCCTGGTGTTTCCGCGGCAGGAATAGTTTCGCGGCCCATCCCCCACAACCGGGGGACCCGTGAGCACGGGGTGCGCCCACCCGCGTTGCAGGCCGCTGGCGCACACTTCGGGCCATGTTTCGTTTTTGCCGATTTCATGGTTCCCGCCGCGCCGCGCGCGGCTTTGCGCTGGTCGAGCAGGTAGCTGCGATCACGCTGCTGGGGCTGGCATCGGCGGCCGCGGCGCCACACTTTGTACAGCTGCATGCCGACGCCCAGGCCGCCACGCTGGACGCCATGGCCAGCGCCGCCAGCTCGGCCATGGCGCTGAACCAGGCCGCCTGCCAGATCACCGGCCACCAGCCGCAGCCCGACAAATGCGCGCCGCAGGGCAACTGCACCGACCTGGGCGCCCTGCTGCTGGGCGGCCTGCCCGCCGGCTATGCCGTGCAGCCGCAGCCACTGGCCCGCGGCCAGCAGGCGCGCTGCACGCTGCGCCAGCTGGCCACCGGGGCCGAGGCCGGCTTCATCGGCCTGGGCGCCGGCGTCTAGCCCAGGCACGCCGGCCGCGCGCTGCCGCCGGCCCTTGACCCGAGGCCCGGCACGCGCCGCCGGCGCAGGCTCAGTGGTTCTCGCGGGCGTGATTGATCGTGTACTTGGGAATTTCCACGGTCAGATCGGCATCGGCCACGATGGCCTGACAGGCCAGGCGCGAGTCGGCCTCCAGGCCCCAGGCGCGGTCGAGCAGGTCTTCCTCGGCCTCGTCCATCGCATTCAGGCTGCGAAAGCCCTCGCGCACGATCACATGGCAGGTGGTGCAGGCGCAGCTCATGTCGCAGGCATGCTCCAGCGCGATGCCGTGGTCGAGCAGGGCCTCGCAGATCGAGGTGCCGCGCGGCGCGGTGATCTGGGTGCCCTGCGGGCACAGCGCGACATGGGGAAGAATCTTGATGACGGGCATCGGTACGCGGCTCGCAAAGGCTGGGGGGTGGTCGGGGATCAGAGCTGATCGATGCTGCGGCCGGTCAACGCGGCCTGGATACCGCGGTTCATGCGCGCGGCGGCAAAACCCTCGGTGCCCTGGGCCAGGGCCTCGACCGCGCTGTCGATGGCCGCATGGTCGCTGCCCTGGGCGGTGTGCGCCAGGGCGGCCAGCAAGGCCTCGATCTCGGCCTGCTCGGCGGCGCTGAGCAGCTCGCCATCGGCGGCCAGCGCGCTGCGCGTGGCCAGGGTCATGCGTTCGGCCTCCACCCGGCTTTCGTTCAAGGCGCGGGCGGCCATGTCGGCCTCGGCACTGGCAAAACCGTCGCGCAGCATGTTGGCGATCTCGTCGTCGGCCAGGCCATAGCTGGGCTTGACCACCACCGCCGCCTCGACGCCCGAGGTCAGCTCGCGCGCCGCCACGCTGAGCAGGCCATCGGCATCCACCTGGAACGTGACCCGGATGCGCGCGGCCCCGGCCACCATGGGCGGAATGCCGCGCAGCTCGAAGCGCGCAAGGCTGCGGCAATCGGCCACCAGCTCGCGCTCGCCCTGCACCACGTGGATGGCCATCGCGGTCTGGCCGTCCTTGAAGGTGGTGAAGTCCTGCGCCTTGGCCACCGGGATGGTGGTGTTGCGCTCGATGATGCGCTCGGCCAGCCCCCCCATGGTCTCGAGGCCCAGTGACAGCGGAATCACATCCAGCAGCAGCAGGCCATCGGTCTGGCCCGAGGCGTGGCCGGCCAGGGCATGGGCCTGGATCGCCGCGCCCACGGCCACCACCTCGTCGGGGTTGAGGTTGACCAGCGGCGGCCGGCCGAACAGCTCGGCCACCGCGGCGCGCACCGCCGGCATGCGGGTCGAGCCGCCGACCATCACCACGCCCTGCACCTCGTCCTTCTTCAGCCGGGCGTCGCGCAGCACCTTGCGCACGCCGGCCAGCGTGCGCTCGACCAGCGGGCGGGTCAGCGCGTCGAAGCGCTCGCGGCTCAGCGCCACGGCGATCTCGCCGCCGGCCAGCGGGCAGCGCAGCGTGGTCTCGGGCGCGTCGGTCAGCGCCTCTTTCGCGGCACGGGCGGCCACCAGCACGGCGCGCTTGTCATGCGCGCTGGCTGCCACCACGCCGGCCTGGGCCAGGGCCCAGTCGGCCACGGCGCGGTCGAAGTCGTCGCCACCCAGCGCGGCGTCGCCACCGGTGGCCACCACCTCGAACACGCCGCGGTGCAGGCGCAGCAGGCTGATGTCGAAGGTGCCGCCGCCCAGGTCGTAGACCGCGTAGAGGCCTTCGCTGCCGTTGTCGAGCCCGTAGGCCACGGCCGCGGCGGTGGGCTCGTTGATCAGGCGCAGCACGTTCAGGCCGGCCAGCTGGGCGGCGTCCTTGGTGGCCTGGCGCTGGGCGTCGTCAAAATAGGCCGGCACGGTGATCACGGCGCCGAACAGCTCGTCGTCGAAGCTGTCCTCGGCGCGAAAGCGCAGCGTGGCCAGGATCTCGGCCGACACCTCCACCGGCGTCTTCACGCCCTGGCGCGTGGCCAGGCCCAGCATGCCGGGGCGGTCGACAAACTGGTAGGGCAGCTGCGCGGCATCGGCCACATCGGCCAGCCGCCGGCCCATGAAGCGCTTGGCCGAGACGATGGTGTTCTCGGGGTCTTCGGCCTGCATGGCCAGGGCCTCGGCACCGATCTGCCGGCCCTGCCCGCCCGGCGCATCGGTGTAGCGCACGGCCGACGGCAGGATCACGCGGCCCTGCGCATCGGGCAGGCATTCGGCCACGCCATGGCGCACCGCGGCCACCAGCGAATGCGTGGTGCCCAGGTCGATGCCCACGGCAATGCGGCGCTGGTGCGGGTCGGGTGCCTGACCGGGTTCGGAGATCTGCAGCAGGGCCATGGGCGGGGTCGGGTCTTGTCGTTGTTGTCGGGGTGTCGCTCGGGCCGGCGGCCGGGCGCGGGTTCAGGCGTCGAGCGCCTCCAGGCGGCGGCCGATGTCGTCGCGAAAGCGCTTCACGAACATCAGCGCCCGCACAGTCTGGGCGGCGGCGGGCGCGTCGCCGGCCTCGTCGAGCTGGCGTGCCAGCTGGGCCAGCAGCGTGCCTTCCTGCGCGGCCACCTGCTCGTCGATGCGTTCAACGGCCGCGGCGCCGCGGGCCTCGTCGAGGGCCTCACGCCATTCCATCTGCTGCATCAGAAAGGCCGGCGGCATGGCCGTGTTGTTCTCGGCATCCACCGGCGCACCGGCCAGCTCGCACAGGTAGGCGCCGCGCGCCAGCGGGTCTTTCAGGCGCTGGTAGGCCTCGTTCACGCGCACGGCCCACTGCATGGCCACACGCTGCGCCGCCGCGCCCTGGGCGGCAAAGCGGTCGGGATGCACCTCGGCCTGCAGCGCGCGCCAGCGGCTGTCGAGATCGGCCCGCACCAGCGCATGGCGGCGCGGCAGGCCGAACAGGATGAAATCGTCGTCTTCGATGCGCATGGCGGTCACAGCCTCTTGCCGTAGAACACGGACAGGCCGTTGTCCGGGTAGCCGCCAAAGGCCGCCCGCGGGCGGTAGCCGCAGCGCTGGTAAAGGCGCACGGCCTCCTGCTGCGCGGCACCGGTCTCCAGCAAGGCCTGCGCAATGCCTTGCTGGCGCAGATGCGCTTCGAGGGCCTCGATCAAGGCCAACGCCAGGCCCTGCCCGCGCGCCGCCGGATCGACATACATGCGCTTGATCTCGCCATAGGCCTGGCCGTCGGTGTGTGCCTCGCCCGGCATGCGCCGCGCCGCCCCGCACGCCACGGCCTGTCCACGGTGGCGCGCCACCAGGAAAAGCACATCCGGTGCCAACAGCGCCTGCACGCCGAGGATGTGGTTGTCCGCCGGGTCGTACAGGCTGTTCAGGTAGGTGTCCAGCGCGTCCAGCAAGGCCATCACGTCCGGCTGGTCGGCTCGCTCGGGCCGGATCACGACGTCGGCATTGATCACATTCGGCACATTCGGCACAGGGTGGCAAACATCTGCGCAGCCACCACGGCGGCGGCTGGCGCGGGCCCTCGGCGGCGCCACGCGGTGGCAGCAGGCAGGCCACGGGGCGCCATCGGCGCCCCGGGGTGTCCACTCACACGCGGAACGACTCGCCGCAGCCGCAGCGGTCTTTCTCGCGCGGATTGTGGAACTTGAAACCTTCGTTCAAGCCTTCGCGCACGAAGTCGAGCTCGGTGCCATCCAGGTAGGGCAGGCTCTTGGGATCGATCAGCACCTTCACGCCGTGGTCCTCGAAGACATGGTCTTCGGGGGCCACGTCGTCGGCGTACTCCAGCTTGTAGGCCAGGCCCGAGCAGCCGGTGGTCTTGACGCCCAGACGCACGCCCACGCCCTTGCCGCGCCGGCTGATGTAGCGCGTGACATGCCGCGCCGCGGCTTCGGTGAGGGTGACGGCCATGGCGCTCAGATCGCCTTCTCGGCCACCGGCTGGGCTGCTGCTGCGGCGGCGTCGGCCGACAGGTCGGCGGCAGCCGGTTCGGCGTGGCGGGCGCGGTAGTCGTCCACCGCGGCCTTGATCGCGTCTTCGGCCAGGATGCTGCAGTGGATCTTGACCGGCGGCAGCGCCAGCTCTTCGGCGATGTGGGTGTTCTTGATAGAAAGCGCCTGGTCCAGGCTCTTGCCCTTGACCCACTCGGTCACCAGCGAGCTGCTGGCAATGGCCGAGCCGCAGCCATAGGTCTTGAAGCGCGCGTCCTCGATCAGCCCGGTGTCGGGGTTGACCTTGATCTGCAGCTTCATCACGTCGCCGCAGGCCGGCGCGCCGACCATGCCGGTGCCGACATCGTCGTCGCCCTTGTCGAAGCTGCCGACGTTGCGCGGGTTCTCGTAGTGGTCGACGACCTTTTCGCTGTATGCCATGTCCAATGCTCCTGAATCAGTGGGCCGACCACTGGATCGAATTGAGATCCACGCCGTCGCGGTACATCTCCCACAGCGGCGACAGCTCGCGCAGCCGCGCCACGCGGTCCTGCAGCATGGCCACGGCCTGGTCGATGTCGTCTTCGGTGGTGAAGCGGCCGATGGTGATGCGCAGCGACGAATGCGCCAGCTCATCGCTGCGGCCGAGTGCGCGCAGCACATAGCTGGGCTCGAGGCTGGCCGAGGTGCAGGCCGAACCCGAGCTGACCGCGATGCCCTTGACGCCCATGATGAGCGACTCGCCCTCGACGAAGTTGAAGCTGATGTTCAGGTTGTGCGGCACGCGGCGGGCCATGTCGCCGTTGATGAACACCTGCTCCATCTGGGTCAGCCCGGCCACCAGCTTGTTGTGCAGCATGCGGATGCGCTCGATCTCGGTGCCCATCTCGGCACGCGCGATGCGGAAGGCCTCACCCATGCCCACGATCTGGTGCGTGGGCAGCGTGCCCGAGCGCATGCCGCGCTCATGGCCTCCGCCATGCATCTGCGCCTCCAGGCGCACCCGCGGCTTGCGTCGCACGTACAGCGCGCCGATGCCCTTGGGGCCGTAGGTCTTGTGCGAGGCCAGGCTCATCAGATCGATCGGCAGCGTGGCCAGATCGATCGGCAGCTTGCCGGTGGCCTGGGCCGCGTCCACATGGAACACGATGCCCTTGCTGCGGCAGAGATTGCCGATGGCGGTGACGTCCTGCACCACGCCGATCTCGTTGTTGACGAACATCACCGAAATCAGGATGGTGTCGGGGCGGATCGCCGCCTCGAGCTTGGCCAGGTCGAGCAGACCGTCGGGCTCGACATCCAGGTAGGTGGCATCGAAGCCCTGGCGCTCGAGCTCGCGCACCGAGTCGAGCACGGCCTTGTGCTCGGTCTTGACCGTGATGATGTGCTTGCCGCGGCCCTTGTAGAACTGCGCCGCGCCCTTCAGGGCGAGGTTGATGCTCTCGGTGGCGCCGGAGGTCCAGACGATTTCGCGCGGATCGGCGCCCACCAGCTCGGCCACCTGCACGCGGGCGCGCTCGACGGCCTCTTCGGCCTCCCAGCCCCAGGCGTGGCTGCGGCTGGCCGGGTTGCCGAAATGCTCGCGCAGCCAGGGAATCATGGCGTCGACGACACGGGGATCGCAGGGCGTGGTGGCGCCGTAATCGAGGTAGATCGGGAGATGCGGGGTCATGGCCACGAAGAATGCGGGTAACGGAAAGATCAGGACGCCAGCAGGCTCACTTGGACAAGGCCGAGCCGAGCGCGAACACCGAGTTCGGCGCGGTCACCTTGATCGGCTTGACCACCGGCACGCTGGAGATCGCGCGCTTGATCGGCACCTCTTCCACCGACACGCCCTTGGCCAGCTGGTCGTCGACCAGCTTGCGCAGCGAGATCGAATCGAGGTACTCGATCATTTTCTGGTTCAGGCTGGCCCACAGGTCGTGGGTCATGCAGCGGCCGGCCTCGTCGCCCATGCAGTTTTCCTTGCCGGCGCAGCCGGTGGCGTCGATGGGTTCATCGACCGCCACGATGATGTCGGCCACGGTGATCTCGTCGGCCTTGCGGCCCAGCGAATAGCCACCGCCCGGGCCGCGCGTGCTTTCCACCAGCTCGTGGCGACGCAGCTTGCCGAACAGCTGCTCGAGGTACGACAGCGAGATCTGCTGGCGTTGGCTGATGGCGGCCAGAGCCACCGGCCCGTTGTTCGAGCGCAGTGCCAGATCGATCATCGCCGTGACGGCGAAACGGCCCTTGGTGGTCAGACGCATGGAGTTCTCCTGAAAGCCGGACGGGCGGCGCGGCACGACACCGGTTCTGCCCGCGTGCGGCGCAACCGGTATAACCGACGGGGTGACCGGAAGCTGCGATCGGTATCCCGACTGCTGGGGTCGAGTATATCAGTATCCGACTAATCTTGTCGGCATTGAGCGGGCGCCAGCGCCCTGCGGCGCGGCCGCAAGCGGCCGTCAGCCCGTGGTGCCGAGGCGGCGGCGCAGCACCGCCAGCAGGCCGTCGCAGGCCGGCTCGATCAGGTCGAGCGCGTGGTCGAACCCTGCCACGGCGCCGTAATACGGATCGGGCACCTCACGCTCGCCCAGCCAGGGCGCGTGGTCGAGCAGCAGGCCCAGGCGTTCGGCGAGCGCCGGTGGACAGCGCTTTTGCAGATCGGCCAGGTTGCCGGCGTCCATGGCCAGCAGCAGGTCGAAGCGTTCAAAGTCGGCATCGGCCACCGGCCGCGCCTTCTGGCCTTCGAGCTGCCAGCCGCGCCGCGCGGCCTGGGCCACCGCGCGCCGGTCGGGTGCCGCACCGCGGTGATGGCCCAGGGTGCCGGCCGAATCCACCCGCACCCGGCCGGCCAGGCCGGCCTGCTCGAGCTTGCCGCGCAGCACGGCCTCGGCCATCGGCGAACGGCAGATGTTACCCATGCAGACCATCAAGACCGCGCACTGCGGCTCGGGCCCACGCTTGAAGAGGCGCTTCAACATGGGCCGAGGATAGCCCAGGCGGCTGCGGGTCTTCCCCAAGGCCTCCCCGCGGCGAGCATCAAGGTTCCCCTACAGATCCCACTTCAAGCGCAGGGGGGTATCGACGAAAACGTAACACGGACTGCGCATGAACCCCGCGGTCGTGTCACCCATCCAACCCCAGGCTCCCCCATGCGCGACAACGGTTTCGTCTCCCAACGCGAGTACCTGCTGCCGGAAGGCAGCACGCTGGTGTCCTGCACCGATCTGCAGAGCCACATCCGCTACTGCAACCCGGCCTTCATCGAGGTCAGCGGCTACAGCAGTGAGGAACTGCTGGGCCAGCCGCACAACCTGATCCGCCACCCCGACATGCCGCCCGAGGCCTTTCGCGACATGTGGGCCACGCTGAAGGCCGGCGAGCCCTGGACGGCGCTGGTGAAGAACCGCCGCAAGAACGGCGACCACTACTGGGTGCGCGCCAATGTGACGCCGGTGCTGGAGAACGGCGCGGTCACCAGCTACATGTCGGTGCGCACCGTGCCCTCGCGTGCCGAGGTGCAGGCCGCCGAGCGCCTGTACGAGCGCATGCGCGGCAACGGCGGTGGCGGCCTGAAGCTGCACAAGGGCGATCTGGCCGTCTCGGGCTGGCCGGGCATGGTGCGCCGCATCACCCAGCCCAGCCTGGGCATGAAGCTGAGCCTCACCGCGCTGGCCGGCACGCTGGGCACGGCCACGCTGGCCGAGCTGCTGTCGCAGTGGGGCGTTGCGGCCTCGATGACCGGCGCCCTGGTGCTGGGCAGTGCCGTGGCCTGGCAGCTGCGCAACATGGCGCTGGCGCCGCTGCGCAATGCCATCACCGTGGCCCGGCGCATGTCGGCGGGTGACTTGTCGCAGAAACTGGCCTCGCAGCACAACGACGAGGTCGGCCAGCTGGCCCGCGGGCTGACCCAGCTGAACGTCAACCTGCAGGCCATCGTGGGTGACGTGCGGCGCGAGGTCGAGGGCATCAGTCTGGCCTCGGGCGAGATCTCGCGCGGCAACGCCGACCTGGGCCAGCGCACCGAGTCACAGGCCAGCAACCTGCAGCAGACCGCCGCGTCGCTGGAAGAGATCACCGGCACCATCCGCCAGACCGCCGACACCGCACGCGCCGCCACCGAACTGGCCCAGGAGGCCACCACCGCCGCCACCGACAGCGGCGACGCCGCACGCGACATGGCCGGCCGCATGGACGAGATCCGCAGCAGCTCGCAGCGCATCGGCGAGATCATCGGCACCATCGACGGCATCTCGTTCCAGACCAACATCCTGGCGCTGAACGCGGCGGTCGAGGCCGCACGCGCCGGCGAGGCCGGCCGCGGCTTTGCGGTGGTGGCCTCGGAGGTGCGCGCGCTGGCGCAGCGCACCAGCACCGCCGCCCGCGAGATCAAGGTGCTGGTCGAGGACGCGGTCACCAAGGTCGAGCTGGGCACCAAGCTGGCCGCCAACACCGGCGAATCCACCCGCCGCACGGCCGACGCCGTGCAGCGCGTGCATGCGCTGATTGCCGAGATCAGCCAGGCCGGCAGCGAGCAGAGCAAGGGCGTGAGCCAGGTCAACAGCGCGGTGTCGGAGCTCGACAACCTGACCCAGCAGAACGCGGCGATGGTGGAAGAGCTGGCCGCCGCGGCCTCGTCACTGAACGGCCAGGCCGAGGTGGTGGCGCAGGCGGTGCGCATCTTCCGCACCTGATGCACCTGATGCACCTGATGCACGCGGCCTGACCGCCGCTGCGCGCCCGGCCCACAGCCGGGCGCGCGTTCGTCGGATCGGACGATTCCGCTGCCGCTGGCGCGCGCCTACAGTGCGGCCCGCAGGCCGGCTCCATCGGGCTGCGCTGCAGTCTGGAGGTGCCCCGGTGAGTCCGTCCCGTTCGCCATCGCTCGAGCCCGGCAGCGCCGCCGGCGCCGCTGCGCACACCACCGCCCCGGGTGCCGCGCCGGGCTGCCCCTTTCATGCCGCCGGCGCGATGGCCGGCGCCGTGCCGGGGGCCGACATCGGCCCGCGCTACCGCCGCCCGCTCGGTGTGCTGCACCACCCCGGCGTGCGTGGCGAGATCGCCCGGCTGGATGCCCGGCGCGACTGCCAGCGCATCGTCTTTCTGCTGTCGGCCTACGAGTTTCCGTTCGACATGACGCGGGCGCTCGAGATCGCGCTGTTCCACACCTATGGCAGCCGCTCGGTGGCGCGCCTGCTGGACCGCACGGCGCAGTTCGCGCGCCAGGGCCAGAAACGCTACGACGACACCAACCTGCTGATCGCCAACTTCATGGAAGCCGGCTGGGATGGCGACCCCGGCGCCCGCGCCATCGCGCGCATGAACCACATCCACAGCCACTACCGCATCCCGAACGAAGACTTCCTGTTCGTGCTGTGGACCTTCATCGACTTTCCGATCGACTGGATGGCGCAGTTCGGCTGGCGCGCGTTCACGCCGCACGAATGCGAGGCCTGGTTCCACTACTGGCACGGCATCGGCCAGCGCATGGGCCTGGTCGACATCCCGGCCAGCAAGCCGGCCTTCGACGCCTTTGTGGCGGCCTACGAGGCGCGCGAGTTCCAGCCAGACGAGGCCTGCCGCCGCGTGGCCGATGCCACCGTGGCCATCATGGCGGCCTGGCTGCCGGCGCCGCTGCGTGGCCTGGTCAAGCCGGCGGCGGCCTGCCTGGTGCGGCCGCAGTTGCGCCGCGCGGCGATGTTGGCCGAGCCCTCACCCGCCCTGAACGCCGTGCTGCGCGGCGTGCTGAAGCTGCGCCGCGCCGTCAAGCGCGTGCTCAGCATCGAGCGCTACCCCACGCTGCTGGCCGACAAGCATTACCGCAGCTATCCGCAGGGCATGCCGCCGATCGAGCAGATCGGGCCCGATGCGCTGCAGCGCAAAAAGGGCTGAACGCGCGCGCCTCAGGCCTTGGCCAGCGGCACCACGTTGACGTCGTGTGCGCCGCCGGCACCGAACACCTGCTCGCGCAGCAGCGCCAGCTGGTCGCGCACACGGGCGGCCTTCTCGAACTCGAGGTTCTTGGCGTGCTCGATCATCTGCTTTTCCAGCGCCTTGATGCGCTTGGCCAGGTCTTTCTCGCTCAGGCCTTCGGTCTCCACCGCGTCCATCAGGCCCTGCACCTTGGTCTTGTCGTCGGCCTGTGAGACCACGCCGTCGATCAGCTCCTTGACCTGCTTCATCACCGTGCGCGGCGTGATGCCGTGCTCGGCATTGAACTCGGTCTGCTTGGCGCGGCGGCGGGCGGTTTCGTCCATCGCGCGGCGCATCGACTCGGTGATCTTGTCGGCGTAGAGGATGGCGCGGCCGTTGGCATTGCGCGCGGCGCGGCCGATGGTCTGGATCAGGCTGCGCTCGGCACGCAGAAAGCCTTCCTTGTCGGCATCGAGGATGGCCACCAGGCTGACCTCGGGGATGTCGATGCCTTCGCGCAGCAGGTTGATGCCCACCAGCACATCGAAGGTGCCCAGGCGCAGGTCGCGCAGGATCTCCACGCGCTCGACCGTGTCGATGTCGCTGTGCAGGTAGCGCACCTTGACGCCGTTGTCGGTGAGGTAGTCGGTGAGCTGCTCGGCCATGCGCTTGGTCAGCGTGGTGATCAGCACCCGCTCGCCCTTCAAGACCGTGTTGCGGATCTCCTGCAGCACGTCGTCCACCTGCTGCGCGGCCGGCCGCACGTCGACGATGGGGTCGACCAGGCCGGTGGGCCGCACCACCTGCTCCACCACCGCGCCGGCATGGGTCTTTTCATAGTCGGCCGGCGTGGCCGAGACGAACACGCACTGGCGCATCTTGGTCTCGAACTCGTCGAACTTCAGCGGCCGGTTGTCGAGCGCGCTGGGCAGGCGAAAGCCGTACTCCACCAGCACCGTCTTGCGCGCCCGGTCGCCGTTGAACATGCCGCCCAGCTGGCCGATCAGCACATGGCTCTCGTCCAGGAACATCAGCGCGTCGCGCGGCATGTAGTCGACCATGGTGGGTGGCGGGTCACCGGGCTTGGCGCCGCTCAGGTGCCGGGTGTAGTTCTCGATGCCCTTGCAGTGGCCCACCTCCTGCAGCATCTCGAGGTCGAAGCGGGTGCGCTGCTCGAGCCGCTGGGCCTCGACCAGCTTGCCGCCCTTGACCAGCTCATCCAGCCGCTCGCGCAGCTCGAGCTTGATGGTGTCGATGGCGCTCAGCACGCGCTCGCGCGGCGTCACGTAGTGGCTGCTGGGGTAGATGACGAAGCGCGGAATCTTCTGGCGGATGCGGCCGGTCAGCGGGTCGAGCAGGCTCAGCGATTCGATCTCGTCGTCGAACAGCTCGATGCGGATGGCCAGCTCGCTGTGCTCGGCCGGAAACACGTCGATGGTGTCACCGCGCACGCGGAAGCTGCCGCGGCTGAAGTCGACGTCGTTGCGGCTGTACTGCATGCGGATCAGCTGCGCGATGGCATCGCGCTGGCCGATCTTGTCGCCCACGCGCACGATGAAGCGCATCTGCGTGTAGTCCTCGGGCTTGCCGATGCCGTAGATGGCGCTGACCGAGGCCACGATGATGGTGTCGCGCCGCTCCAGCACGCTCTTGGTGGCCGACAGCCGCATCTGCTCGATGTGCTCGTTGATCGAGCTGTCCTTCTCGATGAACAGGTCGCGCTGCGGCACATAGGCCTCGGGCTGGTAGTAGTCGTAGTACGAGACGAAGTACTCCACCGCGTTCTTGGGAAAGAACTCGCGGAACTCGCTGTACAGCTGGGCGGCCAGCGTCTTGTTGGGCGCAAACACGATGGCCGGCCGGCCCATGCGGGCGATCACATTGGCCATCGTGAAGGTCTTGCCCGAGCCGGTCACGCCCAGCAGGGTCTGGTAGGCCAGGCCGTCGGCTATGCCCTCGCACAGCTGGTCGATGGCGGCGGGCTGGTCACCGGCCGGCGGATAGGGCTGGAACAGCTGGAACGGCGAGCCCGGGAACGTGACGAACTGGCCTTCGCCCGATGGCATGGGCGAGGCATCTTCCGCGGCAGACAGGTCGGCAAGATCGGACATCGGGGTTTCCCTGGGGCAAATGGGTCACTGGCTCTAAAATCGCGGGCTGGCTGCGGCGCTGGGTGGCGCGCGCCGGCCAATCCAACAGCGTACCGCAGTGCGGCATTCCACGTGGGTGCCGCTGCCGCAAGCCGCCGTGAACCGCCCTTCCCTGCTGCCACCGTCCTGACAGGAACCACACCTCCATGAGCTTCTTCGCCGCCGTCGAGATGGCCCCGCGTGACCCGATCCTGGGTCTGAACGAACAATTTGCCGCCGACACCCGCGCCGACAAGGTCAACCTCGGCGTCGGCGTGTACTTCGACGACGCCGGCAAGCTGCCGCTGCTGGCCTGCGTGAAGGCCGCCGAAACCCAGCTCACCGAAGCGGCCAAGCCGCGCGGCTACCTGCCCATCGACGGCATCGCCGCCTATGACAAGGCCGTGCAGCGCCTGGTGTTCGGCGCCGATTCGGCCGTGCTGGCCGACGGCCGCGTGGCCACCATCCAGGCGCTCGGCGGCACCGGCGGCCTGAAGGTGGGCGCCGATTTCCTGAAGAAGCTGAACCCCGCCGCCCAGGTGCTGATCAGCGACCCGAGCTGGGAGAACCACCGCGCGCTGTTCACCAACGCCGGCTTCGAGGTGGGCACCTACAGCTACTACGACGCCGCCAACCGGGGCGTGAAGTTCGACGCCATGCTGGCCGACCTGAACGCTGCCGCCGCCGGCACCGTGGTGGTGCTGCATGCCTGCTGCCACAACCCGACCGGCTACGACATCACCCCGGCGCAGTGGGCGCAGGTGATCGCCACCGTCAAGGCACGCAGCCTGGTGGCCTTTCTCGACATGGCCTACCAGGGCTTTGGCGACGGCATCGCCGAAGACGGCGCGGTGATCCAGCAGTTCCTGGACAGCGGCGTCGAGAACTTCTTCGTCGCCACCTCGTTCTCCAAGAGCTTCAGCCTGTACGGCGAGCGCGTGGGTGCGCTCAGCGTGGTGTGCGCCAGCAAGGACGAGACCGCCCGCGTGCTGTCGCAGCTCAAGATCGCCATCCGCACCAACTACAGCAACCCGCCCACCCATGGCGCCCAGGTGGTGGCCACGGTGCTCGACACGCCTGCGCTGCGCGCGCAGTGGGAGCAGGAGCTGGCCGCCATGCGCCAGCGCATCAAGCAGATGCGCACGCTGCTGGCCGAGAAGCTGGTGGCCGCCGGTGTAAAGCAGGATTTCGGCTTCATCGTGCGCCAGCGCGGCATGTTCAGCTACTCGGGCCTGAGCAAGCCGCAGATGGAGCGCCTGCGCAGCGAGTTCGGCGTGTACGGCGTCGATTCGGGCCGCATCTGCGTGGCCGCACTCAACACCCAGAACATCGACAAGGTGGTGGCCGCCATCGCCGCGGTGCTCTGAGGGGCCGCTGCCCCACACTGACGCCCTTTTTTTGCTGCAGCGCCACATCCGGCGCCAGCCACCCTGCACAGCCCGGCCCCGCCGGGCTGTGTCGTTTGGGCACAGGCTTGTCGCCCAGGCGACAGGAAAGCCGAACTGCGGTGCGAAGTTACGTGTTTTTCCGTAGCCGGCTCGGCCTATGCAGCCGCACGATGCTCGGAGTAACATTCACAATGCTGCAGTGCACAAAACTTTGCACCCGCCGTCAGGTCGGGTTCAGGGGCTGCAGCACAAGATGACAGCGCTCGCCCGAGCCCCCGACGCACCGCCGTCTGACTGGAGTCCATCCCGCCATGCTTTATCAGATCTACGAGACCCAGCGTGCACTGATGGCGCCGTTTTCCGAGTTCGCCAGCGCCTCGGCCAAGCTCTACAACCATCCGCTCTCGCCCTTCACGCACACGCCGATGGCGCAGCGCGTGGCCGCCGGTTTCGACCTGATCCACCGTCTGGCCAAGGATTACGAGAAGCCCGAGTTCGGCATCCGCACCGTGCCGGTGGACGGCGTGGACGTGGCCGTGCAGGAGCAGTACCCGATCGTGCTGCCGTTCTGCCGCCTGATCCGCTTCAAGCGCTATTCGGACGATCCGGTGGTGCTTGAGAAGATGAAGAGCCAGCCGGTGGTGCTGGTGGTGGCGCCGCTGTCGGGCCACCACAGCACCCTGCTGCGCGACACCGTGCGCCAGCTGCTGCGCGACCACAAGGTGTACATCACCGACTGGGTCGATGCGCGCCAGGTGCCGGCCGAGGCGGGACCGTTCCACCTCAACGACTACGTCAGCTACGTGCAGGACTTCATCCGCCACCTGGGCCCCGAGGTCAATGTGATCTCGGTGTGCCAGCCCACCGTGCCGGTGCTGGCCGCCGTGTCGCTGCTGGCCACCAAGGGCGAGTTCACGCCGCGCACGCTGACGATGATGGGCGGCCCGATCGACGCCCGCCGTTCGCCCACCGCGGTGAACAACCTGGCGATGAACAAGAGCTTCGAGTGGTTCGAGAACAACGTGATCTACCGCGTGCCGCCGAACTTTGCTGGCGCCGGCCGGCGCGTCTACCCGGGCTTTCTGCAGCACACCGGCTTCGTGGCGATGAACCCCGACCGCCACCTGAGCGCGCACTACGACTACTTCCAGGACCTGATCCGCGGCGATGACGATTCGACCGACGCGCATCGCCAGTTCTACGACGAGTACAACGCCGTGCTCGACATGCCGGCCGAGTACTACCTCGAGACGATCAAGACCGTGTTCCAGGATTTCGCCCTGGTCAACGGCACCTGGCAGGCCGACGACGGCACCTACGTGCGCCCGCAGGACATCACCACCAGCGCCCTGCTCACCGTGGAAGGCGAGCTCGACGACATCTCGGGCGCCGGCCAGACCCGCGCCGCGCACGACCTGTGCAGCGGCGTGCCCAAGAGCCGCCAGTTCCACTACGACGTGGCCGGCGCCGGCCACTACGGCATCTTCTCGGGCCGCCGCTGGCGCGAGAAGGTGTACCCGGAGATCAAGGCCTTCATCCTGACCTTCAACAGCCCCGAGGGCCGGCTCGACCACACGCCCACCCCCGACGAGCTGAGCGGCGACTACGAGATCGACCGCATCGCCGTGGATGCCCCCGCAGCCGTGGCCGCCGAGGCACCGGCGCGCAAGATCACGGTGCGCAAGGCCACGCCGGTCAAGACGGCCAAGACCGCCTCCAAGCCCACCGCCCCGGTGGCCGCCGAGGCCCCGGTGGCCGCTGCCGCGCCGGCCCGCACGCGCAGCCCGCGCGCGGCGGCAACCGCGCCGGCCCCGGCCGCCAACCGCCCCACGGCCCGCGCCACGCGCAAGCCGCGCGGATAATCCGGGCGGTGCAGTCCACCGCCCCCATCCCCCCGCGAGCCATCGCGCCGAACCCCGCCACCGAGCGGGGTTCTTCATTGGCCGAGCAGATCGACGCGCTGCTGCCGCAGACCCAGTGCACCCGCTGCGGCTACCCCGATTGCCGCAGCTATGCCCAGGCGATTGCCGGCGGCCGCGAGGCCATCAACCGCTGCCCGCCCGGTGGTGCCGAAGGCGTGGCGCGGCTGGCCGCGCTGACCGGCCAGGCGGTGCAGCCGCTGGACGCGGAATGCGGCGCCGAAGGCCCGCGCCTGCTGGCCGTGATCGACGAGGCCTGGTGCATCGGCTGCACGCTGTGCATCAAGGCCTGCCCGGTCGACTGCATCAGCGGCACCCACAAGCGCATGCACACGGTGATCGACGCCGACTGCACCGGCTGCGAGCTGTGCGTGCCGGCCTGCCCGGTGGACTGCATCCGCCTGGTGCCGGTCAGCGGCGAGCGCACCGGCTGGCAGGCCTGGAGCGCGGCCGAGGCCGCCACCGCCCAGGCCGCCTACACCCAGCGCAACGCCCGCCGCGCCCGCCACAAGCACGAGCACGACGCGCGCCTGGAAGCCAAGGCCGCCGCCAAGCTGGCCGATCTGCCGGCCCACACCCAACACACCGACCCGGTGGTGATCGACCGCAAGCGCGCGGTGATCGAGGCGGCACTGGCGCGCGCCCGCGCGCGCCGCGCGGCAGACCAGGGCTGAGATGAACCGGCCGCCACACGCATGGCATTCACCGCCCGCCAAGGCGGCGCATCAGGCCCGCCGGGCGGCCGGGCGA
This sequence comes from Aquabacterium sp. OR-4, assembly GCF_025290835.2. NCBI lineage: Bacteria > Pseudomonadati > Pseudomonadota > Betaproteobacteria > Burkholderiales > Sphaerotilaceae > Pseudaquabacterium > Pseudaquabacterium prasiolae. Next base: position 187,698 of record NZ_JAOCQD020000002.1, read on the forward strand.
GCCTGACATGTCGCGCCTTCAAGCCAACGCGCTGCTGCTGCTGGCCGCGGTGATCTGGGGCTCGGCCTTCGTGGGCCAGGTGCTGGGCATGGCGGGCGTGGGCCCGCTCGGCTTTACCGGCGTGCGCTTTCTGCTGGGCGCGCTGGTGGTGGCGCCGCTGGCCTGGCGCGAGCGCCGCGCGCTGCAGGCCCAGGGCCATGCGCTGGGCGTGCCCGAGCTGCGCTGGATCGCCCTGCTGGGCGCGCTGCTGTGCACCGGCGTGGTGATGCAGCAGATCGGCCTGATGAGCACCACGGTCACCAACGCCGGCTTTCTGACCGCGCTGTACGTGCCCCTGGTGCCGCTGCTGGCCTGGTTTTTTCAACGCCAGGCGCCGCACTGGAGCGTGTGGCCGGCAGCCGCCGGCTGCCTGGGCGGCACCTGGCTACTGACCGGGGGCTCGCTGGGTGCCTTCAGCCCGGGCGACCTGTGGGTGCTGGCCAGCGCCCTGCCCTGGGCCGTGCATGTGCTGCTGGTGGGCCAGGTGGCCAACAAGCTGCGCGGCGCCTACGGCCTGGCCTGCGGGCAATTTTTGGTGTGCGGCCTGGCCGCCAGCGCTGCCGGCCTGGCGCTCGAGCCGATCACGCTGCAAGGCCTGGCCAGCGCGGCCGGCGCCATTGCCTACACCGGCGTGCTGTCGGTGGGCGTGGGCTTCACCATCCAGGTGGTGGGCCAGCGCCACGCGCCGCCGGCCGACGCGGCCATCGTGCTCAGCTCGGAAACCGTGTTTGCCGCCTTGTTTGGCGCGTGGTTCCTGGGCGACCGGCTCAGCGCCGTGGGCCTGCTCGGCTGCGGCCTGATCCTGGCCAGCATCGTGGGCGTGCAGATCCTGCCGCTGCTGCGCGCCCGACTGACCTCCACCTCCTGAGCTGGTTCATGAAATCTGCCGACATCACGCCCTTCTTCGCCACACTGGCCGCGGCCAACCCGCAGCCGGCCAGCGAGCTGGAGTACACCAGCGTGTTCGAGCTGCTGGCCGCCGTGCTGCTGTCGGCCCAGGCCACCGACGTGAGCGTCAACAAGGCCACGCGCCGGCTGTTTCCCATGGCCAGCACGCCGCAGGCCCTGCTGGCGCTGGGCGAGGAGCGCCTGGCCGATCACATCAAGACCATCGGCCTCTACCGCAGCAAGGCCCGGCACCTGATCCAGACCTGCCGCATCCTGATCGAGCAGCACGGCGGCCAGGTGCCGCGCAGCCGCGTGGCGCTGGAAGCCCTGCCAGGCGTGGGCCGCAAGACCGCCAACGTGGTGCTCAACGTGGCCTTCGGCGAGCCCACGATGGCGGTCGACACACACATCTTCCGCGTCGGCAACCGCACCGGGCTAGCCCCGGGCAAGACGCCGCTGGCGGTGGAGCTGCAGCTCGACAAGCGCGTGCCGGCGCCGTATCGGCGCGATGCGCACCACTGGCTGATATTGCACGGGCGCTATGTGTGCACGGCGCGCTCGCCCAAGTGCGGGGTCTGTCAGGTGCGAGCGTGGTGCGACATGGGGCGCAAGCTGCCGGCTTGAAGCCGCGGCGGGCGACTTGTAAGGAATCGGCGCCCGCCGCGACCCATTGCGCATGAAGCCGCTTCTGCTCCTGTTCACGCTGCTGCTGGCCAGCGCCAGCCTGGGTGCTGCACCGCCACCGGCAAGCCCCCTGCCCTTCAGCGGGGCCACGCTGGACGGCCGGCGCTTCGACCTGGCGGCGCGGCGCGGCCGTGTGGTGATGGTGGTGCTGTGGCGCAGCACCTGCCCGGTCTGCATCGACAAGCTGCCCGAACTGCGGATCAACGCCCGCGGCTGGAAGGACGCACCCTTCGATCTGGTGCTGGTCAACCTGGATGCCAGCCCCGCCGATGCGGAACGTTATGACCGGGCGCGCCGGATCCTGGCCCCCGGCGAGGCCTCGGTGTTCAGCTTCTGGCAAGGGCAGGCGCAGATGCCGGGGCCATGGCGAAGCCCGGATCGCCTGCCGCACACCGTGATCATTGATCGCCAGGGCGCGGTGGCCGCGCAGTTTGAAGGCCGCATCCCGGCCGAGGCCTGGAACCAGGTGGCTGATCTGCTGCCCTGACAGGCCGGGCAGCGGTCGGCGCGGGCGGCCATGCGCCGATCAGGCCGGCCCGAATCGCGCCTGGCGGCACTCGCCGTAGCGCGGCGGGCGCGGCCAGTGGGCGGCGTCCAGTCCAGCGCACAGGCGTGTGGCCAGCCGCACGGCAGGATCGGTGGGCCGCTCAGCCCGCTGCAGCAGCTGCATCACGCCCGCATGGGCCACCACGAGGCGGGGTTCGGTGGCGGCCAGGGCACCGCCCCCATGGGCGCCAGGCGCTTCAGGGGGTCGGCCTGGCGCTGGCGCCTGCACCCAGGCCGCCACGCGCAACGCCATGGCCGCCAGCGCCTCGCCGCCGCCCGGCGCATGGCCGGTGAAATCGGCCTCCCAGGCCTGCACCTCGCTCCAGGCGATGTCGCGCCAGGGCTGGCCGTCCCAGGCGCCGAAGTGCAGTTCCATCAAGCGCGCATCGATGTGGTGGCGCCAGCCCCAGCGCGCCAGCCAGCGGCCCACGTCGGCGCAGCGGCGCAGCGGTGAGGTCCACACCGCGCGCGGCAGGCCGTGGCGGCGCGCCGCGGTGCGGATGCGGTGCGCCAGGCGCTTGGCGCGGCGGGGGTGCACCGGCAGATCGGTCTGGCCGATGCAGCGGCCGGCCGCGCCCTCGGGGCGGGGATGGCGCCACAGCCACAGGCTCGAGGGCGCGGCCTGGGTTGGCGCGGCCTGGGCTGGCGCGCCCTCGCCTGCCACGCCCGGCGCCGTCATGCCATCCACACCGGCTGGGCCGCGGCCACGACCAGCACCGCCAGTTCGGCGAACTGCTGGGTGGCACCCAGCGTGTCGCCGGTGAAGCCGCCCAGGCGGCGCAGCAGCCAGGCGCGCATGCGCCAGGCCACCAGCAGCACGGCCAGCAGCGCCAGCGTGGCGCGCCAGGGCATGGGCGCTGGCAAGGCCAGCGGCACGCCGCCTGCGGCCAGGCCACCGCCCAGCGCCACGGCCACCAGCAGCGTCCAGCCCCAGGCCGTGGCCAGGCCGGCCGCGCCGATGCGCTGGGCCAGGGGCTTGGCCTTGGCGTGCTCGGGGTCGCCGGCATAGGTCAGCGTGGCCAGCAGCGTGGCGGCGCCGGCGCGGCTGGCCGCCTGCGCCAGCACCAGGGCAGCGGCCGCGGCCATGGCGCTGTGCTGGCCGGTCAGCTGCGCCAGCAGCGCCAGCTTGGCGGCCAGCACCAGCACCAGGCCCAGCGCGCCATAACTGCCCAGGCGCGAGTCCTTCATGATCACCAGCGCGCGCTCGCGGCTCACGGCGCCGCCCAGGCCGTCGCAGGTGTCGGCCAGGCCGTCTTCATGAAAACCGCCGGTCAGCCACACCGTGGCCGCCGTGGCCGCCACGGCCGCCACCCACGGGCTGCCGCCCAGGGCCGTGGCCAGCGCCAGCGCCGCCGCACCAAACGCCCCCACGCCCGCGCCCACCAGCGGAAAGTGGCGTGTGCACTGCGCCAGCCAGGCGGGGTCGAAGCGGGCCAGCCGCACCGGCACGCGGGTGAGGAACTGCAGCGCCACGGCGATCAGCCGCAGTTCGTGAACCAGGGCCTGCAACATGCGGCGATCAGGCCTCGGCAGGGCCGCTGACGCCCGCCGAGTCGAAACTGGCCATGCCGGCCAGCAACTCGACAGCCGAGGCCACCAGCGGCCAGGCCAGCGCCGCGCCCGAGCCTTCACCCAGGCGCAGGCCCAGATCCAGCAGCGGCTGGGCGTCCAGCGCCTGCAGCATGGCGGCATGGCCGGCCTCGGCACCGCGGTGGCCGAACACGCAGGCGTCGGTGAGCGATGGCGCCAGGCCGCGCGCCACCAGCGCCGCGGCGCCGGCGATGAAGCCATCCACCAGCACCAGGCGGCGCTCGGCCGCGGCCTGCAGCATGGCGCCGGCCATCATCGCGATCTCGAAGCCGCCGAACTCGGCCAGGGCCTGGATGGGGCTGAACCGGCCGGGCGCGATGCCCACGCGGTCCAGCGCGCGCTGCAGCACGGCGCGCTTGTGCGCCAGGCCGGCGTCGTCCAGGCCCGTGCCGCGGCCCACGGCCTGATCGAGCGGCGTGCCGGCCAGCGCCACCAGCAGCAGCGCGGCGGCCGAGGTGTTGGCAATGCCCATCTCGCCCAGCACCACGGCATTGCCGGGGCGCGCGGCCACCAGCGCGGCGCCGCGGCGCAGGCCCTCCAGCGCGCGCTCTCGGCCGAGTGCCGGGCCGCTGGCCGCGTCATCGGTGCCGGCGCCCAGGCGGGCTGCCACCAGATCGGGCCCGGCCGGCGGCGCGCTGGCGATGCCGGCATCCACCAGGGTCCAGGCCAGGCCATGCTGGCGCGCGAGCACATTGATGGCCGCACCGCCGCCACGCATATTGGCCACCATCTGGCCCGTCACCGCCTGCGGATAGGCCGAGACGCCTTGGGCGGCGATGCCGTGGTCGGCCGCAAACACCAGCAGCTGCGGCGCGTGCAGCGCGGGTTGCGCGCTGCCCTGCAGCAGGCCGATCTGCAGCATCAGCGCCTCGAGCCGGCCGAGTGCGCCCAGCGGCTTGGTGAGGTGGTCGATGCGGTGGCGCAGGCGCGCGGCCAATGCGGGCTGGGCCGCGGCATCGCGCGGCTGGATGCGCGCGCACAGGGTGGACAGGTCGGCGGACAGGTCGGCGGGCAGGTCGTCGGTGGGCGGGGTCGGGTGCATGGCGGGCATTTGAGAGGCAAGCGGCTCGGCGGATGTTCGGCGAAAGCTCAGCGCAGGGTCAGTGGACATTCGGTGGACATTCAGTGGATGCTCGGCGGGCGTTCAACGGGCCTCGAGCAGGCCCATCAGCGTGGCGGCGCCCACATGCTCGTCCAGCGTGTCGGCCAGCCGGTCAAACACCGTGGCCAGCGGCTCGGGCGCGCGGCCGAACAAGGCCTGCAGCACGGCCGGGTTCTCGAACAGGCCGTGCAGGTAGACGGCCAGGATGGGGCCCCGCTGCCAGCCCAGGCCGGGCGAAGCGGGGGCGGCATCCAGCAGGGTATCGAGCAAGGCGCCCTGGCGATCGACCTGGCTGTGGCCCAGGTGGATCTCGTAGCCCAGCACCGCCAGGCCGCTCAGCGCCGCCCACGGGCCCTGCAGCGCGCCCAGGCGGTGCCGCGCCTGGCGCAGCGTCTTGTGCGCGGCAAAGCGGGTGTGCAGCGGCAGCAGGCCCAGGCCGGCGTCCTGCCCCGGCGTGCCGCCTTCCTGGCCCAGCGGGTCATCGACCACCCGGCCCAGCCATTGCAGTGCGCCGCACACGGCCAGCAGCGGCTGGCCGGCGGCCACGTGTTGCGCAATCGGCGCGTCCAGGCCCTGCTGCCGCACCCAGGCCAGATCGGCCCGCGTGTGCTTGCTGCCGGGCAGCACCAGCACGGCGCCGGGCGCGGCCAGCGCGGCACGCAGCGTGGGCCCATCACGCACCACCACCAGCGGCAGGCCGGCGCGGGCCACGGGCTCGAACTCGTCCAGGTTGCTGGCATGCGGCGTGGACAGCAGCACCACGCGCGGGCCGGTGCTGGCGGGTGAGCCCAGCGGCACCGCATCCTCCTCGGGCAGGCCGTGCTGGCGCAGCAGGGGCAGCACGCCCAGCACCGGCAGGCCGGTGCGCTGGCGCAGCAACTCGGGTGCGGGCGCCAGCAAGGCCGCGTCGCCACGAAACTTGTTCAGCAGGTAGCCGCGCAGGCGCTGGCGCACGCCGGCGTCCGCCAGCTCGGTGGTGCCCAGCAGGTGGGCAAAGGCGCCGCCGCGGTCGATGTCGGCCACCAGCAGCGCGGCGGCATCGGCCTGCACGGTGGTGAAGGTGTTCACATAGTCGTGCGCGGCCAGGTTGATCTCGGCCGGCGAGCCGGCGCCTTCGATCACCAGCAGCTCGGCCTCGGCCTGCAGCGATTGCAGCGCCGCCTGGGCGGTGGGCCACAGCAGCGCACTGCGCTCGCGCCAGGGCATGGCCGCCAGATCGGGCCGCAGCTGGCCCATCAGCACCACCTGGCTGCGGGTGTCGGCCTCGGGCTTGAGCAGCACCGGGTTGTGGCGCGGCTCGGGCGCGGTGCCGGCGGCCAGGGCCTGGAAGTACTGGGCGCTGCCGATCTCGGCCTGGCGGCCATCGGCGGCCACCACCACGCGGGCGTGGTTGCTCATGTTCTGCGCCTTGAACGGCCGCACGTCGAGGCCCCGCCGCGCATACCAGCGGCACAGCGCGGTGGTGATCCAGCTCTTGCCCGCGCCGCTGGTGCAGCCAAGCACGGCCACGGCCTTGGCGCGGCTCATGGCATGGCCCCGGCCGGCGTGCATGCCGGCGCCGCGGCGCCGGGCTGGGCGCGGCCGTCAGCGCCCAGGCCGGGCGGCGCGGCGGCAGCGGCCGCCTCGGCATCCCAGGCCGCCAGCCACAGCGCCTGCTCGGCGGGCGGGCGCAGGCCCACGCGCACCCAGCCGGGCAGTCCGAACGACTGGCAGCAGCGCAGCGCCAGGCCGCGCTGGCGCAGCTGGCGCAGGCCGGCCATCACGGCCTCGGCCGTGCCGGGCGGGCGGCCCAGCACAAAGGGCGCCGTGCCGGGCGCCAGTGCCCAGCCGCGAGCCTGCAGTGCCGCCACCAGCGCGGCGCGCCAGGCGGCCAGCGTGGGCCGGCAGCCGGCCAGCCAGGCCTGGGTGGCCGGCTCGCACCAGGCGCCCAGCAGCGCCTCGCCCTCGGCCGACAGCACCCAGCTGGGCGCCAGCGCCTGCACCTGGGCCCAGGCGCCGGCCAGGCCGCCACCCGGCAGGGCCTCGGCCGGCGCCTGCAGCCAGCCGGCGCGCACGCCGGGCAGTCCCAGGGCCTTGTTGGGCGTGTGCACCTGCCAGGCCTGCGCGGCCAGGGCGGCGGGCAGTGCCACGGGCTCGGCGGGCGGGCCCAGGCGCAGCGCGGCATAGGCCAGGTCGAGGGCCAGCCAGTGCCCGGGGCGCAGCGCCTGCTGCAGGGTCTGCCAGGCCTCGGCCTCGAAGACCGCGCCGCCCGGGTTGGCCGGATCATTGACCCACAGCAGCGTGCCGGCCTCGGCACCGGCCAGGGCCAGCAGGCTGGCGCGGTCGTGCCAGTGGCGCAGCGGCAGGCCGGCGGCCTGGGCCGCGGCGGCGTAATCGGCATAACCCGGTTGCGGTGCGGCCACCTGCTGCACGCCGGCCAGGCGCGCCGCCAGCGTGAGCCGAAAGATGCCCTCGCTGCCGCCGGCGCTGACCGCGATGCGCGCCGGCGCCACGCCCTGGTGCGCGGCCAGGCGCTCGCGCAAGGCGGCGTAGGCCGGATCGGGGTAACGCTGGCGCGGCGCGGCGCGCACGGCCGCCAGCGCCCCCGGCGCCGGGCCCAGCGGATTGACATTGGTGGACGCATCCACCCGCAGCGGCGGGCCGCCATCGGGGCCGCCGTGAACGCGGTGCTGCGGCGCCAGCGCGTGGCCTGCGGCACTCATCGCAGCCACCCGCTGCCGGCCGCCAGCCCCAAGCCCACAGGCCAGCCATGGCCCAGCAGCACGCCGCTGCCGGCCAGCACCAGGCCGGCCAGCACAAAGGCCAGCACGGCGGCCCGCCGGCCCAGGGCCAGGGCCTGCCGGGTGTCGGTGGCCTGCGGCGCGCGGCCGGCGGCGTGCAGGGTGTAGACACCCGGCTTGCCCAGGCGCACATCCAGGCGCAGCGCCATGGCGCCCATCGGCCAGCCGCCATTGGGCGACGGCGTGCGCGCGGCTTCGCGCCGCAGGGCCGCGGGCGCGATGCCGCGCGCGCCGCCGGCCAGCCACAGCAGCGCGGCGCTCAGGCGCGCCGGCAGCCAGCCCAGCAGATCGTCGGCGCGCGCCGCGCAGCGGCCGGCCCATTGCCAGCGCGGGCTGCGGTAGCCCCACATGGCGTCCAGCGTGTTCACCGCGCGCCAGGCCCAGGCCCCGGGCAGGCCGGCCACGGCCAGCCAGAACAGCGGCGCCACCAGCGAATCGTTGAGGTTCTCGGCCAGCGTCTCGATGGCGGTCTCGCGCACCCCCTCGGCGTCGAGGGCCTGCACCTCGCGGCTGCACAGCCGGGCCAGCCGCGCACGCGCGGCAGTCAGGCCACCATGCGCAAAGGCGGCCTCCACCGCAGCCACCTCGTCGTGCAGCATGCGCCAGGCAAAGGCCGGCTTGAGCGCCAGCGCCAGCAGCGGCACGGCGGCCCACGGCGGCAGTTGCCACAGCGCCCATTGCAGCGCCGCGGCCAGCGCCGCGGCCACCGCCACCACCAGCGCCCAGGCCAGGCCGCCGGCGGCGATGGCCCGGCCCGCCGGTGCCGCCGGCAGGCGCCGGCCCAGCCAGCCCGCCGCCGTGCCCAGCCAGGCCACCGGATGCCAGGCATTGCGCGGCTCGCCAAAACGCCAGTCCAGCGCCGCGGCCAGCGCCACCGCGGCCGCCAGGGCCCATCCCGAGGCAGGCAGGCTCATCATTCGTCCAGCGGCACCAGACGCGCCAGCAGGCCGCGCTTCAGGCGCTCGGGGCGCTGGCCCCAGGGCAGCAGGCCATCGGCCGCGGCCTGGTGCTGGGCGGCCACGGCCAGCAGCTGCGATGCGCTCTGGTCATCGGGCGGCAGATCACCGAACAGGTAGGTGAGCTTGCCGCGCGCCTGCAGCGCCGCCGTGCAGCCGCGCCCGCAGGCCGCCAGGCAGGCGATGCCGCGCAGGCGCAGCGCCGGCTGGGCTTGATCCATCAGCGCCACCTGCACGGCCTCGTGCAGCAGCTGGCCGGCGGCGTCGCCCTCGCGCGGCCAGTCGGCCGGGCGGCAGGTGGTGCAGACCAGCAGTTCGGTGGGGGCGGGGGTCGGGGTGTCGGGCAAGGTCATGGCGCGGCAACAGGGAATGGAGCGGGAACAGGGCCGGAACCGGTGGCGCCGGACGCCGCCGCGCCGGAACCGGTAGTGCCGGTCGCCGCGCCGGCGTGCAGCCAGCTGGCGCCCCAGTGGGCCACCCAGGCGGCGGCCTGGCCGGTCGGCGCCCAGGGGTCGTCGAAATCCACCACGCTGAGCAGGCGGCCGGGGGGCCGCGGCGGCAGCGCCGGGCCATCGGCGCCGCCGTCGCTCAGCAGCCAGGTGTGGCTGGGAACCTGCGCCGGGCCGGCACACAGCGTGGCAGCCAGCTGCAGCGCCTGGGCCAGCGGTGTGCCACCGCCACCACCCAGCGGGCGCACGGCCACCGCCATGGCGCGGCGCGCCGCCTGGGGGGCCAGCAGGCACTCGGCGCCCTGCCCGCCAAAACGGATCAGCGCCAGCCGATCGCCACGGCGCGTGGCCTGGGCCATCAGCCGCAACACCCAGCCCTTGGCCAGGGCCAGACGGCCTTGGCGGTGCATCGAGCCCGAGCAGTCCAGCAAGATCAGCTGCAGCCGGGGCGGCCTCGGTGGCGTGCGGCGCCAGCGCCAGTGCGCGGGCTGCAGCCGGGCCTGGCCCTTGGCATACAGCGTGGCCGGCCAATCGATGCCCGCCAGGGCGCCCTGCCCGCTGCCGCTTGGCCACCGGGCAGGCGGCGGCGCGCCGGGGCCGGGCAAGGCCAGGGGGGCCGGCCACCGCCGCGCCAACGGCCCGGACCCCTGGCCCGGATCGGCACGGCGGTGGCTCATGCTTTTGGGCCGGCGGTGCCCGCGGCCAGCAGACGGCCCAGCGGGCCCGGATCGGCCAGGCCGGTGGCGCGCGGCGGCATGGCGCCCCAATGGGCGTCGCTGGAGGCCACGCCCGCCGCGCCGGGCCACGCTTGCGGCGGCCTGCCCTGGACCGCGCCCGACGCGGCGGCGGATGCCGGTGCCGATGCGGCGGCTGATCCAGCCGCAGATCCAGCCGCTGCTGATGCCGCCGCTGAGCCCGCCGCTGCACCGGGTGCCGGCGATGGCGCTGCACCTGATGTCGCCGCCGACGCGGGGCCTGGCGAGCCCGCAGCGCCTGGCGGGTGCGCGCCGGCTGCCGGTGGCGCGCTGGCGGGCAGCGGCGCCGCGCCCTCGCCACGCCGGTGCGCCAGGGCCAGGGCGGCCACGGCGTCCACGTCCTGCACGCTCACGCTGGCGCACTGCTGCAACGCGGCCCGTGCGCGGGCGGCACGCAGCATCACCAGATCGGCGCGCAGACCATCCACCTGCGCCGCATGGGCCAGCCGGGTGGCGTGCTGCAGCACCTCGGCCGGCCAGGCCAGCGTGGGCAGGCGCTGGCGTGCCGCTGCCACGGCGCTGGCCAGCTGGTGCTGGGCGGCGGCGTGCTGCGCCTGGGCAGCCGCCGGGTCGGCCTCGTAGCTCAGGCGGGCCTGCACGATGGCCAGGCGCGCCGCCGCGTCCGCCGGGTTGGCCAGGTGCACCGCCAGGCCAAACCGGTCGAGCAGTTGCGGGCGCAACGCGCCTTCCTCGGGGTTCATCGTGCCCACCAGCACCAGGCGCGAGGCATGGCGCTGCGACAGCCCGTCGCGCTCGACCGTGTGCACGCCGCTGGCGGCGGCGTCGAGCAGCGCGTCCACCAGCGCATCGGGCAGCAGGTTGACCTCGTCGACGTACAGCACGCCGCCATCGGCACGCGCCAGCAGACCGGGGCGAAAGCGCAGCCGGTTCTCGCGCAGGGCCTCGTCGACATCCAGCGTGCCCACCAGCTGCTCCAGCGTGGCGGCCAGCGGCAGCTCGACAAAGGGCGCCGCCCGCCCCGGCGCGGGCCCGGGCAGCAGCGGCGCCAGCGCGCGCGCGGCGGTGCTCTTGGCGGTGCCGCGCGGCCCGCTGATCAGCACGCCGCCAATGGCCGGATCCACCGCCGCCAGCAGCAGCGCCTGCTGCAGCGCGGCCTGGCCCACCAGGGCGGTGAACGGATAGCCCGCGGCCGGGGCGGTGTCGTGGTTCAAGAAGCCTCCAGGGTGTTCTCCAGCGCCTGCAGATGCGCGCGCAGCCGCTCACGGTGCGTGCCAGGTTCGCGCCACAGGCCGCGCTGCATGGCCTCGAGCAGGCGCTCGCCCACGCTGCGCAGGGCCAGCGGGTTGTGGCGTGTGAGGAATTGGCGCGTCTCGTCCTCGTACACATAGGCCTCGGCCAGCAGCGCGTACTGGTGGTCGTCCACCAGGCCGGTGGTGGCCGAGAAGGCGAACAGGTAGTCGACCGTGGCCGCGATCTCGAAAGCGCCCTTGTAGCCATGGCGGCGCACACCCGCCAGCCACTTGGGGTTGACGGCGCGGGCGCGCAGCACGCGGGCGATCTCCTCGCGCAGCGGGCGCACGCGCGGCGCACCGGGGGTGCTCATGTCGCCGTGATAAAGCGCGGGCGCACGGCCCGAGAGCTGCGCCACCGCAGCGGCCATGCCGCCCTGGAACTGGTAGTAGTCGTCCGAGTCGAGGATGTCGTGCTCGCGGTTGTCCTGGTTGTGCAGCACGGTGTCCAGGCCGGCCATGCGCTGGGCCAGCGCCGGCGCGGCGCCCAGGCCGTGGCCGTCCAGCCCGTAGGCGTAGGCGCCGGCGCGCAGCCAGGCCTGCGCCAGATCGCCCTGGCCTTGCCAGCGCCGGCTGGCGATCAGCTCCTGCAGGCCGGCGCCATAGCCGCCCAGGCGCGGCCCGAACACGCGCCACTGCGCCTGGCGCAGCGCCTGGTCGGCGTCCATGCCGGCCGCCTGCCCGGCGGCGGCCTCGGCCCGCACCCGCGCGCGCACCGGGTTGTCGTGGTCGCCCTCGTCGGCCTCGCTCACCGCCACCACCGCACGCACCGCGGCATCGAACAGATCCACCAGATTGGGAAAGGCATCGCGGAAGAAGCCCGAGATGCGCAGCGTGACATCCACCCGCGCCCGGCCCAGCACGGCCACCGGCAGCAGCTCGACATCCACCACGCGGCCGCTGCCCTCGGCCCAGCGCGGGCGCACGCCCAGCAGGGCCAGGGCCTGGGCCAGGTCTTCGCCGCCGGTGCGCATGGTGCTGGTGCCCCACACCGACAGGCCCACGCAGGCGGGCGGACGGCCGTGGTCCTGCAGATGGCCCTCGATCAGGCGCTGCGCCGCGGCCAGGCCCATGGCCCAGGCGGTGGGCGTGGGCACGGCGCGCGTGTCCACGGCGTAGAAGTTGCGGCCCGTGGGCAGCACGTCGGGCCGCCCGCGCGACGGCGCCCCGCTGGGCCCGGGCGGCACGAAGCGGCCGTCCAGCCCGGCCAGCAGTTGCGTCAGCTCTTGTGCGCCGCAGGCGTCGAGCGTGGGCGCCAGCGTGTCGTGCAAGGCCTGCAGCACCGCTGCGCTGGCCGGCCAGGCCGCGGCATCGGGTGCCGTGGCCGGCCCACCGCCCGGCGTGCCGACATGGCGCTCGATGAGCTGCGCGGCCAGCAGCTCGAGCCGCTCGCGCAGGTGGCCGCAGTGGCGCCAGGGCGCGTCGTCCAGCGCCAGCAAGGCGGCCGGCCGCGGACCCTGCCAGGGCGTGGCCCAGTCGGGCGCCAGCGGATCGAAGCCCTGCACGCCGAGCACGCCCAGATCGTCGGCCAGCGCGCGCAGCAGGCTGCGTGCGCCCGGCCCGCTGCCGCGGTCAAAGCGTGCCAGGGCGCGCAGCGTGTCCAGGCGCTGGCGGCCCTGCGGCGACTGGCCGAAGATGTGCAGGCCGTCGCGGATCTGGTTCTCCTTGATCTCGCACAGGTAGGCGTCCAGGCGGCTGAGCAGCGCCGCGCGCGCGGCCTCGTCGGCCGGCGCCTCGAAGCCCAGCTCGCGGTGCAGGCCGTTGTGCAGCACCTGGTCCAGCAGCTGGCCGCGCAGGCGCTGCGCGCGGCGGGGGTCGAGCGACAAGGCCTCGCAATACTCGTCCATGCTGCGCTCGAGCTGCAGCAGCGGGCCATAGCTCTCGGCGCGGGTCAGCGCCGGCATCAGGTGGTCGATGATCACCGCCTGGCTGCGGCGCTTGGCCTGGCAGCCCTCGCCCGGATCGTTGACGATGAACGGGTACAGGTGCGGCAAGGGCCCCAGCACGATGTCGGGCCAGCAGGCCGGGCCCAGCGCCACGCTCTTGCCCGGCAGCCATTCGAGGTTGCCGTGTTTGCCCACATGCACCAGCGCATCCACCGCGAAGCCCTGGCGCAGCCACAGGTAGAAGGCCAGGTAGGCATGCGGCGGCACCAGATCGGCGTCGTGGTAGCGCACCAGCTGGTCGATGTCGCGCCCGCGCGCCGGCTGGATGCCCACGAACACCTGGCCCAGACGCAGCCCCGCGATCATGAAGCGGCCCTGGCGCAGCATCGGGTCGGCCTCGGGCGGGCCCCACAGCCGGTTGACCGCCTCGCGGCTGGCCTCGGGCAGGCGGGCAAAGGCCGCCTGGTAGTCGGCCAGGGCCAGGCTTTGCCAGGCCGGGCGCGCATCGTTGGCATGCAGGTCGTTGGTGATGCCCTGGCACAGCTGCTGCATCAGCGCCTGGCTGTCGGCCGGCAAGGCGCCGGTGGCATAACCGGCCTGCTGCAGCGCCTGCAGGATGGCCAGCGTGGCCGCCGGCGTGTCCAGGCCCACGCCGTTGGCCAGGCGCGCGTCGTCGTTGGGGTAGTTGGCCAGCACCAGGGCCAGGCGCCGCTGCGCCGGCGGGCGGCGGCGCAGCACGCACCAGCGCCGCGCCAGCTCGGCCACCCACGCAATGCGCTCGGGCTGCGGCTCGTAGCGCACCAGATCGATCTGCGCACGCGCGCAGTGCGCCACCGCGGCCTTGAAGCTGATGGCCCGCGTGGCGATGCGCCCGTCCACCTCGGGCAGCACCATCTGCATGGCCAGGTCGCGCGGCTGCAGGCCGTGCGCATCGTCCTGCCACTGCGCCAGCTCGCAGCCGGCCACCACCAGCTGCAGCACCGGCGCGTCACCGGCCAGCGCCTCGGCCGCCGCGCCACCCGGCGTGGCCAGCGCAAAGGCGGTGGCATTGAGCACGATGTCCACGCGCTGCGTGGCGGCCAGCGCACGCAGCGTGGCCAGGCTGGCGGGGTTCTTCAGGCTGTCCACGGCCAGTGCCAGCACGGCCAGCCCGGCGGCCTGCAAGGCCTGCAGCAGCACATCGAACGCGGCGGTGTTGCCGGCCTGCAGGTGCGCGCGGTAGAACACCAGCAAGGCCACCGGCGCACCCGGTGGCCCGGCTGCCGGCACGGCCTGCGCCTGCCCTGCCGGCCAGTAGCGCAGCGCCGGCGGCAGCGGCGGCGGCAGCTCGGGTCGCGGCCCACGGCCGAAGGCGGCCTGGCCGATGAGCGCAAAGAAGGCCTCGGCATGCGCTGTGCCGCCATCGCGCAGGCAGCGCCACAGCCAGCGCGCATCGTCGGCGGCGGCGGTGCCGCGCAGCAGCAGCTGCGCATCCTCGCCAAAGTCACCCGAGAACAAGGCCAGCCACTGGCCCCGGCGGCGCGCCAGCGCGCTGGCCTGGGCCACCAGGTAGGCCCAGTCGGCCGGGCTGCCCAGGTGGTCGATCACCACCACGCGGGCATGGCGCAGCACATCGTCCAGGTACAGGTCGACCGAGGCGTTCTGGCGCAGCCACATCAGGTTGGCCAGGCACACGCTGGGGTAATCGGCCGGCAGGCGCTCCACCGCCGCGGCCAGCAGGGCCAGCGTGGTGTCGGCGGCACTCAGCACCACCACCTCGGCCGGCGTTTGCGCCACGCGCAGCACGCCGCGCCCGTCGTCGTCGACGTAGCCGGCCGGCCGGGCGTTGAGCAGGTGCATGGCGGGGTGTGGCGGGTGTGGCGGGTACGGGCGGCGGTCGCTGGCTGGCGGTCAGGCCCGGGGCCTGGCCGCCTGGCCCGCGGGGGAGCCCGGGTGCGCCGCGGCATCACCGGCCGCACCGCCGGCCGCATCGCCGGCCGCATCGGCAGCCGCCAGTTCGGCCGCCAGCTCGGTTGCCAGCCGCGTGGCATCCAGCCCGGCGCCGATCAGCACCAGCTGGCTGAGGCGCGGCTCGTCGGCGCGCCAGGGGCGGTCGAACTGCGCGTCAAAACGCCGGCCGGCACCCTGCACCACCCAGCGCATGGCCGCACCGGGCAAGGCCACGAAGCCCTTCACGCGGTAGATGTCGTGGCGCGCCACCAGCGCCTGCAAGGCGGCCAGCAGCGGCTCGCGTGCGCTGACCTCGGGCCGCAGCACCACCGAGTCAAAGTCGTCGTGGTCATGGTCGTCCTCGTCGTCGTGGTGGGTACGGCGGCGGTCGATCAGGTCTTCGGTGGCATGGCCCAGGCCCAGCAGCAGGCTGGGTGACAGGCGCCCATGCTGGGCCTGCAGCAGCTTGACGCCGGCCGGCGCCTCGGCCTGCACCAGGGCCTGCACGGTCAGCAAGGCCCCGGCCGGCAGCGCATCGGTCTTGTTCAGCACCACCAGGTCGGCGGCGGCCAGCTGGTCGGCAAACAGTTCGGCCAGCGGCGACTCATGGTCGAGCTGCTCGTCGGCCAGGCGCTGGGCGGCCACGGCCTGCGGGTCGTCGGCAAAGCGGCCTTCGGCCACGGCGGGGGCGTCCACCACGGTGATCACCGCGTCCACCGTGAAGGCGTGGCGCAGCGCCGGCCATTGAAAGGCCTGCACCAGCGGCTTGGGCAGGGCCAGGCCGCTGGTCTCGATCACCAGGTGATCAATCTCGCCGCGGCGCTCGGCCAGTTGCGCCATCACCGGCGCGAACTCCTCCTGCACGGTGCAGCACAGGCAGCCGTTGGCCAGCTCGATCAGGCGCCCGTCGGGCTGGCCTTGTTCGTCGCAGCCGATGCCGCAGCCGCGCAGCAGTTCACCGTCGATGCCCAGCGCACCGAACTCGTTGACGATGACCGCGATGCGCCGACCCTCGGCGTGCGTGAGCAGATGGCGCAGCAGCGTGGTTTTGCCGGCGCCGAGAAAGCCGGTGACGATGGTGGCGGGAATCTTGTGCAGCATGGTGGCGTGGACAGGTTGGCGCCGCGGCGCGTGGATGGGCGGTGCAGGCGCCGGCTTCAGTTCGGGTTGGGCAGGGCCAGCAGGCAGTCAACCAGCATGTGGGCGGCCTCGGCCAGGCGCGGGCCGGGGCGCGACAGCAAATCCATGCGGCGTTCGTCCAGCAGGCACAGCCGGCCGTCGCGCAGCGCACCCATGCCGGCCCAGCCGGGGCGCTGCGCCGCCTCGGCCAGCGCGCTGCGCTGGCCGATCAGCAGCTCGGGCCGCTCGCGCAGCACCTGCTCGGGGTTCAGGCGCGGAAACAGCCCCGGCTCGGCCGCGGCAATGTTGTGCAGGCCCAGGCGCGCCAGCGTCTCGCCGATGAAGCTGCCGGCCCCGGCCGCCACACCGGGCGCCACCTCCAGGTAGACGCGCCGGCCGCGCCAGGGCGGCGGCACCCGCGCCGCGGCCGCGGCCAGGCCGCTGTCGATGCGCTGCACCAGCGCCTGGGCCTGCGCCGGCCGGCCCAGCGCCTCGCCCAGGCGCAGCAGGCTGCGGCGCAGATCGGCGTGGGTGCGGGCATCGATCAGCAGCACCGGCACGCCCAGCGCCTGCAGGCGATCGGCCACCCGGCTGCGCGGACCCAGCAGCACCAGATCGGGCCGCAGCGCCACCAGCTGCTCGAGGTGCGCTTCTTCCAGCCCGCCCACACGCGGCAGGCTGGCGGCCTCGGCCGGCCAGTCGCTGTGGCGATCCACGCCCACCAGCGCAGCGCAGCGCTCGAGCGCACACACCGCCTCGGTGAGCGAAGGCGCCAGCGTGACGATGCGCTGCGGCGGCGCCGCGGCCACCGCACCGGCGGCCAGGCACTGCACCAGCCCCCAGGCCAGGCCCAGCGGCAGCGCGCGCGCCGGCCGGGCGGCACGGGCGGCCGCCGGCATGGACAGCGCGGGCAGCACGTTCAATCCTCGATGCCGCGCTGCGCCGGCACGCCGGCCTCGAAATGGTGCTTGCGCTGGAGCATCTCGGTCACGGTGTCGGCGGCCGCCACCAGTTCGTCGGGCGCCTGGCGGCCGGTGAGCACCACGTGCACCTGGGGCGGCCGCTCGCGCAGGCAGGCCAGCACCTGATCCAGCGCGATCCAGCCATAGCGCAGCGGGTACATGATCTCGTCCAGCACCACCATGAACTGCGTGCCGCCGCGGATGCTGGCCTCGGCACGCTGCCAGCCGTCGCGTGCCAGCTGTGCGCTGTGCTCGAGATCGCGGCTCTTCCAGCTGAAGCCGTCGCCCAGGCCCTCGATCGGGATGCCCAGCTGCTCGAACAGCCGGTGCTCGCCGAAGCGCGCCGACGGCACCTTCATGAACTGGTACACCTTCACCGCCTTGCCGCGGCCATGGGCGCGCAAGGCCAGGCCGAAGGCCGCCGTGCTCTTGCCCTTGCCGTTGCCGGTGTGCACGATCACCAGGCCGCGCCGCTGGCCCTGGGCCTTGGGCGTGTCGCGCAGCAGCGGTGGCGTCTCGATCTGCATGTCGGGGTTCTCCGGGCGGATCTGGACGCTCAGGATGCGCGGTAGACGCGCGGCTCGAGCAGGCCCGCGTGCGGCAGGCGCTGCGCCGTGCGCGCCAGGGCCAGCAGGCCCAGATCCACCAGCGGCTCCAGCAGCGCCACGCCCAGGTAGGCAGCGCCGAAGCGGCCGATCTGCGCCAGGTTCTCGGCCCCCAGACCGCCGCCATACAAGGCCCAGAAGCCCACCCAGGCGACGATGCCGCCCTGGAAGGCCAGCGACAGGCGCAGCGCCTGGCCATAGCCGATGTCCACATAGGCCGTGCCGGCCGGGATGATGCGGCGTGCCAGCGCGGCCGTGGCCAGCAGCGGCAGCAGCAGCGTGGTGACGTTCATGCCGTACTGCGGCAGATCGGCCGGCGCAAACAGCAGGCCCTGGAGCAGCAGGCCCAGCGCCAGGCCCAGCGCGGCCGGCGCCGCGCCCAGCAGCAGCAGCAGGCTGCTGCCCATGATCAGGTGCAGCTCCGACACGCCCACCGGCTGGTGCCACAGCAGCTCGAAGAAGGCCAGCACGGCCGCCGTGCCCAGCAACGTGCGCAGCAGCGGGCCGGCCAGGCCCTCGCGCTGCACGGTCTGCCACATCAGCGTGGCCGCGCCGGCCAGCGCGGCGCTGCCGGTGGCCAGGCTCAGCCAGAGCTTGCCGGGGTCAACCAGTCCGGGTTCGATGTGCATCGGGTTCTCCTGCGTGGGTTGGAATGGGGGGAGTGAGCCGGCCGCGGGCGCGTGGCCTCAGGCCGTGTCGAGTGACAGCGCCACCTGGGGCCGGCCGTCAACCAGGCGCACCGACACCGCCTGCTCGAACACCTGCTCCAGGCTGCGGTGCAGCTGCGCATCGGTGGGCGGGCCATCGGCCATCAGCCGGCCACCGGCCAGCAGCAGCACGCGGTCGGCATGCAGCGCGATCGGCAGATCGTGCAGCACGGTCACCACGCCGTGGTCGGGCGCCAGGCGGCGAAACAGCCGCGCCAGCGCCACCTGGTGCGGGGCGTCGAGGTGGGTGGTGGGTTCGTCGAGCAGCAGCAGCGGCGCGTCGGTGGCCAGCACGCGCGCCAGCAGCACACGCTGGCGCTCGCCGCCCGACAGCGCCTGCAGCGGCCGCGCGGCCCAGGCGCTGCATTCGGTCAGCGCCATCGCGCGGGCGATGGCGGCCTGGTCTTCGGCCAGTTCGGCCGTGCTGCGCGGGCCGGCCAGGCCGCGGCGGGCAATGCGGCCCAGCGCCACGGTCTCGGCCACATCGAGATCGCCGCCGGCCTCGCCGGCCGGGCCAGTCTGCGCCAGCCAGGCGATGCGGCGCGCACGCTCGCGCGGTGGCCAGTCGGCCAGCGGCCGGCCATCGCACAGCACCTGGCCCTGGGCCGGTGCCAACAGGCCGGCCAGCGCGCGCAGCAGCGAGCTCTTGCCCGCGCCGTTGGGGCCGACGATGGCCGTCCAGCCGCGGCCGATGCGCAGGCTCAGGTCCTGCAGCACCGGCCGGCCGCCCAGCACCAGGCCCAGGCCCTGGGTTTGCAGCTCGAGGCTCACTGCGCACCCCTGCGCGCCATGCGCCGCACGAATCGCACCGGAGAACAGCGCAACCAACTCATGGCAAGGCCGCGCGCCGCCGCAGCAGCACGAACAGGTAGACGCCGCCAATCACCGCGGTGAGCACGCCCACCGGCAGCTCCTGCGGCGCGATCAGTGCGCGCGACAGCACATCGGCGGTGAGCAGCAGCACCGCCCCCATCAGGGCGCTGGCGCCCAGCAGCCAGGCATGGGCGCCCGGCGCATGGCGGCGCACCAGGTGCGGTGCCACCAGGCCCACAAAGGACACCAGGCCCACCTGCGACACCGCCAGCCCGGTGGCACCGGCCAGCGCCAGCACCAGCCACAGGCGCTCGCGGCCCAGCGCCAGGCCCAGGCTGCGGGCGCTGTCCTCGCCCAGGGTCAGGGCGTCCAGCACGCGGGCGCGGGCGGTGGCCAGGGCCAGCAGCGCGGCCAGGCCCAGCGCCATCAGCGTGCAGCCCTGCCAGCCCACGAAGCTGGTGCTGCCCAGCATGAAGGCCTGCTTGCCGCGCAGCGCATCGGGCGCCATGGTGGTGATCAGGTCGCTCACCGCGCCCAGCAGCACGCCCAGCACCACGCCGGCCAGCAGCAGGCGCAGCGATTGTTCGGCGCCGCGCGCCAGCAGCAGCGTCAGACCGATGCCCAGCCAGGCCCCGATGAAGGCCGCGGCCACCAGGCCCACGCGCTCGAGCCAGGCCGCGGTGGCCAGGCTGATGGCGCTGCCGGCCAGCGTGGCCGCGGCCAGTACCAGCACCACCGCCAGGCCGGCCCCGGCGGCCGAGCCCAGCAGGTAGGGATCGGCCAGCGGGTTGCGGAACAGGCCCTGCGCCAGCGCACCGGCCAGGCCCAGCAGCGCGCCCACCAGGGCCGCGCCCAGCGTGCGCGGCGCGCGGATCTGGCCCAGGATCAGGGCCGCCTGGTCGGCCAGCGGCGAGCCATCGGCCCGCCACCAGGCCTGCGCCTCGGCCCAGGTGGCCAGCGGCGCAAAGCCCTGGCTGCCGGTCACCAGGCCGGCCAGCAGGCCCAGCGCCACCAGCCCGGCCAGCACCAGCACCAGGCGGCGGCGCAGCGCCGCGGCACCGTGGCGCGGCGCCAGCGCCACCGGGGCGGCCAGGCTCAGGCTCATGGCCGCGCGCCCCCGCGCCGCGGCGGCAGCGCCTGCAGGCAATCGGCCAGCACCTCGGCGGCCTCGCCCATGCGCGGGCCGGGGCGGATCAGCAGCTCGTACTGCGGCGTCTCGAAGGCGCAGCGCTGGCGCTGCTGCAGCGCCGCCAGGCTGGCCCAGCCGGGGCGCGAGGCCATGTCGTCGGCCTCGCGGCGGGGCCCCATCACGATGTCGGGCCGCTCGCGCAGCACGTACTCGGGGTTGAGCTTGGGAAACGGCCCCATCGCCGGCGGCACGATGTTGCCCAGGCCCAGCCGCGCCAGCAGCTCGCCCATGAACGAGCTGGTGCCGGCCGCCCACGGCCCGCCGCCAATCTCGAAATACACCCGCTGGCCGCGCTGCGCCGCGGGCACACGCTGCGCGGCGGCCACGATGCGTGCATCGATCGTGGCCCACACCCGCTCGCCCTCGGCCGGCGTGCCCAGCAGGCGGGCCAGCAGGCCCAGGCTGCGGCGCACATCGGCCTGGGTCTCGCTCTTGAGCCGCACGACCGTGAAGCCCAGGGCCTCCAGCCGGTCGAGCGAGCGCGCCGAGGTGCTGGCCAGCACCACATCGGGCCGCAGCGCGGCAATGGCCTCGATCTGCACATCGTCCAGCCCGCCCAGGCGCGGCAGCCTGGCAATGGCCTCGGGCCAGTTGCTGTAACGGTCCACGCCCACCAGGCGCGCGCCGCCGCCCAGGGCCCACACGCTCTCGGTCAGCGAGGGCAGCAAGGTGACGATGCGCTGCGGTGGCGTGGCCAGGCGGTGCACCGTGCCGCGGTCGTCGCGGATCTCCAGCGGCGCCGCACTGGCCGCCAGCGGGCCCAGCCCCGGCAGGGCCAGCGCGGCCAGCAGCAGGCTGCGGCGCAGCCAGCGGTTGGACATCACCATGGCGCGGTCTCCTCGTTTTTCACGGTGAGCGGCAGGCCGGCCACCATCAGCGTCACGCGCGGGCACAGCGCGGCCACGGCCTGGTGCAGCGCACCCAGCGCGTCCACCACCTCGCGCACCGCGCGCTGCAGCGGCATCACGCCCTGGCCGATTTCATTGGACACCAGCACCACCGGCCCGGGCGCCGCGGCCAGCGCGCCCAGCAAGGCGGCGTGTTCGGCGGCCAGATCCTGCGGCGGCTCGCCCGGTGGCGGCATCAGGCACTGGCTGAGCCACAGGGTCAGGCAGTCGACCACCAGCAGGCGCTGCGGCGCGCTGTGCGCGGCCAGCGCCTGCGGCAGGCCACGCGGCACCGCCAGCGTGGCCAGTGCCGGCACGCGCTCGGCGCGGTCGGCCTGGTGGCGCGCAATGCGGGCGGCCATCTCGGCATCACCCGCCCAGGCGGTGGCCAGCAGCAGCGCCTGGTGCTGTGCCGATTGCGCCAGCCAGGCCCGCGCGCACAGCTCGGCGCGGCGCGACTTGCCGCTGCGCGCGCCGCCCAGGATCAGCTCGTGCGGCACGGCCCGCGCCACACCGTGAAGCCCGGCCACCGTCATGCCAGCACCCCGGGCAGAAACAGCTGCGCCGCCGCCTCGGGCGCCGATGCAAACCACGGGTGGAACCAGCTGGCACGCAGGCTGCCCTGCTGGTACACCGGCTCGCCACCGCCACCACCACCGCCACCACCACCGCCGGCATCGCGGCCCACCGCCACACGGGCGGGAACGGTATGCGCCCAGGGTCGCAACGGCGACTCGAAGCTCGACCAGTGAAAACTGTGGCCACGCAGTTGCCGGCCGCCGATCTGCAGCGCCTGCGGCCCCAGCGCGGCAATGCGCCGGCCCAGCGTGGCCGTGCCGGGCAGCAGATCCCACAGGCGGTGGGCCACGCCCTGGCCATCGACCAGGGTCTCGGCCAGGGCCATCATGCCGCCGCACTCGGCCCACAGCGGCCGGCCCAGCGCCAGGTGCGCGGCCACCTGGTCGCGCAGCGCATCGTTGGCGGCCAGGCGCGCGGCATGCAGCTCGGGGTAGCCGCCTGGCAGCCACAGCGCATCGCAGGGTGGCAGGGCCTGGCCGGCCAGCGGCGAGAAGAAGCTCAGCTCGGCACCCAGCGCCTGCAGCACCTGCAGGTTGGCCGGGTAGATGAACGCAAACGCGGCGTCGCGCGCGATCGCGATGCGCCGCCCGGCCAGCAGGCGCGGCGGCGCGGCCGGCGCGGCCACGCTGCCGGGGCCCGGCCAGTCGGGCAGGGATTCCAGCGTGGCCAGTGCCGTGCGGGCCAGTGCATCGGCCGCGGCATCCAGCCGCGCCAGCGCATCGGGCAGCTCGGCCGCCGCGGCCAGGCCCAGGTGGCGCTCGGGCAGGGCCAGCGCCGCATCGCGCGGCAGCGCGCCGCGCCAGGCATCGGCCGGGGCCAGTGCCTCGGCCAGCATGGCCGCGTGGCGGGCGCTGCCCACGCGGTTGGCCAGCACACCGGCCCATGGCAGCGGCGCCGGCGCCGCCTGGGCATCACGCCCGGGCCCCGGCCAGTGCCGCAGGCCATGCACGATGGCTCCGAAGGTGCCCGCCATGGCGCCGGCATCCACCACCGCCAGCACCGGCAGGCCGAAGCGGCGCGCCAGGTCGGCGGCGCTGGGCTGGCCGTCGTACAGGCCCATCACGCCTTCGACCACCACCAGGTCGGCCGCTTGTGCCGCGTCGTTCAGGCGTTGGGCACAGTCGGCCTCGCCATTGATCCACAGGTCCAGCGAATCCACCGGCGCCGCGCTGGCCAGCGCCAGCCAGGTGGGGTCGAGAAAGTCGGGCCCGCACTTGAAGGCGCGCACACGCTGGCCGGCGCGGGCAAAGCGCCGCGCCAGCGCGCAGGCCACGGTGGTCTTGCCCTGGCCCGAGGCCGGGGCAGCCACCAGCACGGCCTTGGTCTTCATCGCCCGGTGGCCCTCAGAGCGTCCAGCGCAGGCCGACCTGCCCCGTGCGCCCGCTGCTGGCGTAGGTGCGCGCCGTCTCGTAGCGCTGGTCGGTCAGGTTGTCGACGCGCACCTCGATGCGCAGCCCGGCCATCAGCGCATGCTCGGCGCGCAGGCCCAGCAGGCCGTAGCCGGCGAGGGTCTTGTTGTCGATGTCGTAGCGCTGACCGCTGGCGCGCCAGTCCAGGCCCAGCTCCCAGCCGGCCAGCGTGGTGTCGGCGGCCAGCGTGCCGGTCACCCGGGCGCGGCGCGCCAGCAGGCGGTCGGTGTCCAGATTGCGCGGGTCGTGGTAGTCGAGGCTGGCGCTCAGCGCCACACCGGCCAGGCGCGTGAGGCCGGCCAGGGTCACGCCCTGCAGCCGCGCGCGGCCCACGTTGTTGTAGCAGCCGCCCCAGGTGGGGTCGTCCAGACGCGACTTGCAGTCGCCGCTGCCGGTCCAGTCGATCAGGTTGCCCACGCGGTTGCGAAACACCACCAGGCTGGCCTCGCTGGCGCCGGCCTGCCAGCGCAGGCTGGCCTCGACGTTGCGGCTGGTCTCGGACTTCAGGCTGGCGTTGCCGTAGTCGCTGAAGCGCTGAAACAGCGTGGGCGCGCGAAAGGCGCTGGCCGCGCTGAGCCCCACGCGCCAGGTCGGCGCAAAGCCCCAGCCCCAGGCCAGGCTGGCGGTGGGCTTCTTGCCGAACTCGCTGTCGCGGTCATGCCGCCAATGGGCCTGCCATTGCTGGCTGCCCCAGCGTGCGCGCCAGCTCAGGGCCAGCGCGTCCTGGTGGCGCTGGCCGGCCAGCGTCGGGCTGTACTGGGTGGACGGGTTCAGCAGCTCGTCCTCGCGGCGCTCGAGCAGCGCACCCAGCTGCTGGTTGGCGCCCAGCGCCAGATCGTGCTGCAGCAGCCAGTGGCGCTGCTGGGTCTCGGTGCGGTAGTACGACGGCTGGGTTTCATAGGTGTTGCGGGTTTCGCCCAGCTGGGCCCGGGTGACCGAGCCATCGGCCCAGCGCCCGCTCCATCCGGCACCGGCCACTTGCAGGCTGTGGCGCGACACATCGTCGACACCGGCCGTGCCGTCGTACTGCGCACGCAGCCGGCCGCTCAGCCATTGGGCATCGAGGCGCTGGCCCGGCGCCAGATCCAGCCCCACACCGGCCTGCACGCCCTGCCGGCGCCAGCCATCGCGGTCGGGGTTGCGGCTCGGGCGGGCGTCAAGGCCATCGGCCTGCTCGGCCATCACCGACAGCGCGCCGTCCAAGGCACCAGCCTTGCCGGACAGCGCCGCGCGGCCGCGCAGCAGGCCCTCGCTGCCGGCCGTCAGCGCGGCGCTGGCACTGGTTTTTCCAGCCTCGCGGCGGGTGAACAGCTGCACCACACCGGCAATGGCGTCAGAGCCGTAGATCGCCGCGGCCGGGCCGCGCAACACTTCCACGCGCTCCACCAGGTCCAGCGGCAGCAGCTCCCACGGCGCGCCGCCGGTGCTCTGGCCGTCGACCCGCAGGCCGTCGATGTACACCGCCACATGCCGCGTCTCGCTGCCGCGCACGAACACGCTGGTGGTCGAGCCGCTGCCGCCGTTGCGCGCCAGCTCCATCCCCGGCAGGCGCACCAGCAGGTCGCCCAGGTTGATGGCGCCGCTGCGCTCGATGGCGTTGCGGTCGAGCACCGACACATCGGCCAGCACATCGGCCGCCGCCTGCGGCGCCCGCGCCGCGGTGACCACCACCGATTGCGCCGAAGAAGGTGACGATGGTGAGGCCTGGGCCAATGCCGCCGAAGCAGCCAGGCACAGCAGCGCCGCCACGGAAGTTGCACGCAGGCGAACGAACGGGGCCCGATGGCCCGACAAGCAGATGGACATGTGAAACGAGGAAATGCAGCAGCCTGTGCCTGGCCGCTTCCCCGCGGCCGAGCACGTCATGGTGGGCCGCGCATGGCGCGGCACACCCCCTCGTTGGCCGGTATCCGGGCTGGCGGAGACAACCCCTGTGGCCTTCCCGGCTCATCAAAGAACCAGTGGCATGCGACACAGGAGCGGGGGCCCGATCCAGCCGATTGGCCAGACACGAACCCCGTCCGCTTACCGTTGCGGGGGCAGCGCAGGTTGGGTCTCGTCCGGAGGACGGCAGACCTTCCTGCTTCCCGTTTAACCGGGCCATGACGACGCACGACCCGAAGCACCAACGTGGGCCGAATGCTAACAGCCGACGCTGTCACGACGCCTACAATCGAGCAACACTCCCTGAACCCGGGGCCGACCCCAGCGTCCATGTCCAGTCTCGAAGACCTTGCCGACCGCATCGAACGACTCGTGCTGCGGCATGAGGAGTTGAAGCGCACCAATGCGCTGCTGCAGCAGCAGCTCGACGGCGTGAGCACCGAGCGCGACAGCCTGCGCTCGCGCCTGGCCGCAGCGCGTGCGCGCATCGACGCCCTGCTCGACCGCCTGCCGCCCGAACCGCTGGCCGTGCCGGTGGCGCCGGCCGCCCGCAACGCCACGCTCGACGACGCGCTGCCCGCCAGCGGCCAGGAATGACCCGCGCATGAAGCAGATCGAAGCCACCATCCTGGGCCAGAGCTACATGCTGGCCTGCCCGCCCGGCGGCGAGCGCCTGCTGCTCGACGCCGTGGCCATCGTCGACCGCGAGATGAGCGCCATCCGCGATGCCGGCAAGGTCAAGGCGCGCGAGCGCATTGCCGTGCTCACCGCACTGAACCTGGCCTACCAGCAGGCCGAGCGCGCCAGCGCGCCGGCCCCGGCCACGCAGCCCGGCCCAGCGGGCTCGGCGGCCGAGCACACCAGCCTCGATCTGGCACCGCTGATCCGGCGCATCGACGCTGCCCTCGGCGACGACGGCCACCTGCTCTGAAGCCTGCGCCACAGCGCCCTGGCACAAGCCGGTGCCGCGTGATCTGCTGCACGCCATTGCCCCTGCCGCGCACTGCGTCAAGCACTCGCCCAAGCCACCGGACGGGGCATAGAATGGACTCGTCCGTTGTGTTGCTGGGGGCTTGATTTCCCTGAACCGATGCTCGTTGAGCTAGGGCTTGGAAATTGCGAAGCTGGTGCGATCGTCTCGCGTCAGATGAACCCGAAGCCTTGCTGACCTCGCCCACCTGAATCTGACCATAAGGGTTCAGGAATGCGGCTCCCGGTGCGCAACGGACACCCCCCTCCCCCCCGCTGTCTGCCGATGCGCGCCTTCTGGCTGATGAAGAGCGAGCCCGCCGAGTGCTCGATCGATGACCTGGCGCGTGCCCCCGGCCACCGTGTGCCCTGGATCGGCGTGCGCAACTACCAGGCCCGCAACTTCATGCGCGATGTGATGCGCGTGGGCGATGGCGTGTTGTTCTACCACTCGTCCTGCCCCGTGCCGGGCATTGCCGGCCTGGCCGAGGTGGCCAGCGCGCCGCATGCCGACGACAGCCAGTTCGACCCCGCCAGCCCCTACCACGACCCCAAGTCGAGGCCCGAGGCCCCGCGCTGGCAATGCGTGGATGTGCGCCTGCTGCGCAAGACCCGGCTGCTGGCGCTGACCGAGATGCGCGCCCTGCCGCAACTGGCCACGATGCAGGTGCTGCAGCGCGGCAGCCGCCTGTCGATCACCCCGGTCACGCCGGCCGAATGGGCCAGCGTGAACGCCTTGCTGGAAGCTTGATGCCGTCGTTCCTGACCCTGCTCGATCCCACCCTGGTGCTTGAACTGCTGCTGCTGGGCAGCGTCACCGGCTTTCTCGCGGGCCTGCTGGGCATTGGCGGCGGCATGCTGATGGTGCCCTTTCTGACCATGATCTTCAGCGGCCGTGGCGTGCCCGCGGGCATGGCCGTGAAGATGGCCATCGCCACCTCCATGGCCACCATCCTGTTCACCTCGATCTCCAGCGTGCGTGCCCACCACCAGCGCGGCGCGGTGCGCTGGCCACTGGTGCGGCAGTTCGCCCCGGGCCTGGTGGCCGGCGGCCTGCTGGCGGGCGCCGGCGTGTTTGCGTTGCTCAAGGGCCATTGGCTGGCGCTGGTGTTCGCGGCCTTCGTCGGCTTTTCGGCCACGCAGATGCTGCGCAACAAGAAGCCCAAGCCCAGCCGCCAGATGCCCGGTGCCGCGGGCACGGCGGCCGTGGGCACCGGCATCGGTTTCGTGTCGGGCCTGGTGGGTGCCGGCGGCGCCTTCGTTTCGGTGCCCTTCATGACCTGGTGCAACGTGCCGATGCACAACGCCGTAGCCACCAGCGCGGCGCTGGGTTTTCCGATCGCCCTGGCCAACACGGCGGGCTACATCGTGGCCGGCTGGAACCTGCCTTCGCCGCTGCCCGGCACGCTGGGCTATGTGATGCTGCCGGCGCTGGCCACCCTGGCGCTGGCCAGCGTGTTCACGGCGCCGCTGGGTGCGCGCACGGCGCATGCCATGAACGTGGCGCAGCTCAAGCGCGTGTTCGCGGTGCTGCTGTATGGCCTGGCCAGCTACATGGCCTGGCGCGCCTTCTCGGCCTGAAGCCGAGGGCGGCCGACCCAACCCGCGCCGCCGGCGCGCCGGCCGCGGCGGCAAGGCTCAGCTGGGCTCGAAGCGGATGCTGGCCAGCGCCACGGTGTTGCCGCCGCGGCGACGGGCCTCGGCCAGCGCCGACTGGCAGGCGGCCACCAGCTCATCGGGCCCATGGGCCGTGTGCGGAAAGCTGGCCACGCCCATCGACACCGAGAACTCCAGTCGCTCGCCATCGAGCAGCACGATCTGCGTGGCGCATTGGCGGCGCAGACCTTCCATGCGCGAGTGGGCGGTGGCCAGGCCCACGCCCGACAACAGCACCGCAAAGTGGCGGTCGTCGAGCCGGCACGAGGCGTCCATTGCACGGGTGTTGCCGCGCAGCAGTCGGCCCATGGCCTCGCAGATGCAGGTATGGGCGCGCTCGCCCAGCGCCGCCACGCGCGCACCGGCCGGATCGAGCGACATGTGCACCAGCGCGAACTCGCGGTGCTCGCGCACCGACAGGTCGAGCTCGCGGCGCATCTGGTCGTCGAAATGGGCGCGGGTATTGAGGCCGCTGGCCAGATCGCGCAGGCTTTGCTCGCCGGCCTCGCGGCGCAGGTGCTCGTTGGCGTTTTGCAGTTGCTCGAGTTGCGCGAGCGCCTGGGCCAGTTGCTGCTCGCGCTGGCGCGCGGGGGCCTGGTCTTGCCACAGGCTCATCACCAGCGCACGGCCGGCACCCTGGCCGGCCACACGCAGCACGTTGAAATCACGGCGTTCGCCGCGATGCTCGAAACGGTGCTCGCTGGTGAACAGCCCGCCCTGGGCCAGGGCGGTCTGGTCGGCGGCACGCAGGGCCGGCACGGCAACGGGCTCGAACAGCTCGGCGTCGCTGCGGCCGGTGACCTCATCGACCGGCCGGCCCATCAGCGCGGCGAAGGCGGCGTTGGCCATCAGATAACGGCCGTCGTCGGCGGCTTTGACCGCCAGCGGCCAGCCCTGCTGCAGGGCCATGCCCTGCAGGGCCTGGGCCTGCATGCCGAGCACCGAGGCGGTGATGGCGGCATCGACCACCGGCAGGGCGCGGTCGGACACGGAGGGGGCGGCGATCATGGCGAGCGATTCAGGCGATGGGCTTGGGCGTACCGCGGGGTCAATCGATTCTGGGCAGCACGGAGCCCCTTCGACAAGCGCAGCCGTGGCTGCACCCCTAGCTTCAATCATACCCAGCGAGGCCCCCTGCACCGGGCCTGCCGCGCTGGGAACAACTGCGCGTTTGCCCGGCATTTCGTGTGAAGAACAGCAGCGCGTCACGCTGCAACATAGGGGGCCGCGAAGCGGGCTTCAGCCCCCTTTGACCGGCCAGTTCTGGCCCGGCCCCGCACCATCAGCCCAGCAGGCCCTGCATGCTGTGCTGGTAGAGCGCGGTGAGCTCCTCGAAGCTGGCCAGCAAGGCCTCGCTTTCGCGTGCCAGCTGGCGCGCCGCCTCGTGCGGCTCGATGCCCGCCGCGGCGCGGCGCACCGCGTCGAGCATGCGCTGCCACTGGCCACGGGCACGGGCCTGCACGGCGCGGATCTCGGCCGTGCTCAGCGGTGCCTGTTCCAGCCACACCAGAGCCTGCTCGAAGCCGTGCATGGCCTGCACCGCGGCACCGGCCTGCGCATCGGCCGCCGCACCCTGCAGCTGCCCGGCCAGCAGGGCCTGCTTGGCCAGGCGCTGCGGCAGCATGCGCTGGCGGCCGCAGACATTGACCACATGCAGATGCGGCCGGGCGCTGGCGTGTTCGAGCGCGGCGGTCAGCGCATCGGCGGCGTCGAGCAGCTGTTCGGCCAGCGCATCCACCTGGGCCAGATGGCTGGTCACCGCGCTGTCGGCCACCAGGGCTTCCAGCGCGGGCCAGGCCACCTGCACGGCCTGCAGGCGCTCGGCCGCCGGCCCGCGCAGGCCCAGGCCGGCCAGCATCTCCAGCGCCGCCTTCACGCGCTGCACGCTGTCGGCCAGCCACTCGTCGGCGCGATGGCGCTCCACATCGATGGCACGCAGCGCCAGGGCCTTGACCAGGCGCTGCGACAGCATGCGCAACTGGCCGGCGCGGTTGACGGCCTCGGCGGCCTGGGCGGCCTCGATCAGCCCGCGCGAGACTTCGCCCAGGCGCAGATTGGCATGCATGGACGCCGTGCGCAGCACCGCGAACGCCTGCTCCTCGCTGAGCTGCTGGTGCTGCATCAGCACGCCCTTGGCGCGGTCGACCCACTTGCGCTCGTCCAGGCGCGTGGCGGCGGCCTGCAGCTCGGTCTGCTGTCGTTGGGCCTGCGCAAAGCGCAGGCTGGCCCAGCGCAGGGCATCGGCCACGGCCTGGGGCTGCGGCGGGCCGGGCAGCCAGGCCTGCACCTGCGCCTGCAGCAAGGGGCCCAGATCGTCGGGCAGGCGGTCCGGACCCAGCAGCAGCAGCGGGCGTGGCGCGGTCTGCGCCAGCAGCTGCAGGGCGGCCAGGGTCTCGGGGTCGAGGGTGTCGGCCTGCACGGCGACCGCTTCCGGTGCGAGCCGCACGACCTCGCGCACCAAGTTGCGGCATTCACAGCTGCCGCACACCGTCAGGCCGGCGGGGCGCAACAGCGGCTCGAGGGCCTGGGCGGTGGCAAGGTCAGGGGCAGCGAGCAGCAGCGTCATCGGAGGTGATCGATCGCGACGGGGGGCCCATCGCCGTGGAAACAAGTGCAAGCATAGGACACGCCCAGTGGCGCCGCGGCCACGCACCGGCCTGGGTGGCACGGATGTTGCGGCACTTTCGGCAACGCCACGGTGTGACGACGCACCCGTTCCGGCATCTGCCGGAGGCCTGGCCCGAATTTCCGCCCGCTCCGGCGGACTGCCTGGCGCAGGCGCCTGGGCATCCCCGGTCGACCGCGGCAAGGCCCAGCTGGCCACCGATGTCCGCCAATCCGGGCCCCGCCAAGTCGGGGCCGAAGCGCCTGAAGACGGGCCGCCCGCGGCATCCCACCCCACCCTTCCTGTGACGCACCTGACGTGCATGGCACGCGTGCGCTCGTGCGATGAATCACAACCGACACGGCTTTCAGAAACCAGCACAGCCCATGCCGACGCTAGTCTCGTCAGGCGGTCGGGGCTTGCACCGATCTGCAGAAGGACATGGCCATGGAACAAGGCACGCTGCTGAAGATTGCGCGACTGCGCACCCTGTCAGCGCGCAACGGCAAGGCATTCGATGTGGTGCGCTTCGCCACCGACCGGCAGTTTGCGCGCGAGACCTTGACCCAGGTGCTGGACACCGACGACGAGCAGGTGCTGATGCTGGGCCTGGAGCTGATGGACGCACTGAAGATGGTGACGCTGGACGCTCCGCCGGTGGCCAGCCCGGCGCCAGCGGCCACGCCGGCCGCACCGAGTCCGACCGATACCACCGCCATGCGCTACATCGGCCGGCTGCGCTAGCACCGGCCCGGTGCGCCGCTGCCACCGGCATGCGCGCCGCACATAACGGCTCGTGCGCCGCGCACACCGCGTCGTGCGCCATCGGCACCGCGCGCAGGGGCTGGCAATGAGCGCGCCGCAGACCGACCGCCCCGCCGCCGTGGCGCTGGACACGCCGGCGGACCTGGCCGAGGCGCCGGGCCGCCGCTTGAGGCTGGTGCTGGTGGGCAATGGCATGGCCGGCGTGCGCACGCTGGAAGAGCTGCTGAAGATCGCGCCCGGCCTGTACGACATCACCGTGTTCGGCGCCGAGCCGCACCCCAACTACAACCGCATCCTGCTGTCGCCGGTGCTGGCCGGTGAGCAGACGCTCGACGAGATCGTGCTCAACCCGCTGAGCTGGTATGCCGAGCACGGCATCACGCTGCACCTGGGCAAGAAGGTCACGCAGATCGATCGCCGGCGCCGCGTGGTGTGGGCCGACGACGGCACCCAGGCGCCCTACGACCGCCTGCTGATCGCCACCGGCAGCACGCCCTTCATGCCCCCGATGCCGGGGCACGACCTGGCCGGCGTGATCGCCTACCGCGACATCGCCGACACCCACACCATGATCAACACCGCCCGCACCCACCGGCATGCGGTGGTGATCGGTGGCGGCCTGCTGGGCCTGGAGGCCGCCAACGGCCTGGCGCTGCGCGGCATGCAGGTGACGGTGGTGCACATCGCGCCGTGGCTGATGGACCGCCAGCTCGACGAGGTGGCCGCCGGCCTGCTGCGCCGCAGCCTCGAGGCGCGCGGCCTGGCGTTCCGGGTCGGCACCCACACCCAGGCCCTGCTGGGCGACGCCAGCGGCCGCGTGGCGGCCGTGCGGTTCAAGGACGGCAGCGAGCTGCCAGCCGACCTGGTGGTGATGGCCGCGGGCATCCGGCCCAACACCGCGCTGGCGCGTTCGATCGGCCTGCACTGCGCCCAGGACGGCCGCGGCGGCATCAGCGTCAACGACACACTGCAGACCGTGACCGACCCGCGCATCTACGCGGTGGGCGAATGCGCCGCGCACCGCGGCGTGGCCTACGGCCTGGTGGCGCCGCTGTTCGAGCAGGGCCAGGTGTGCGCCACGCACCTGGCCGAGGTGGGCATCGGCCGCTACGGCGGCAGCCACACCAGCACCAAGCTCAAGGTCACCGGCATCGATCTGTTCTCGGCCGGCAACTTCATGGGCGGCAGCGCCGAGCAGGGCTTCGAGGAGATCGTGCTGCACGATCCGCCGGCCGGGGTCTACAAGAAGCTGGTGCTGCGCCACGACAAGCTGGTGGGGGCCTGCCTGTACGGCGACACCGCCGACGGCAGCTGGTACTTCCGCCTGCTGCGCGAGGGCCGCAACATCGCCGCACTGCGCGACTGGCTGATCTTTGGCGAGCACAGCGCCGGCGTCGTGGCCGCCACCCAGTCGGCCACGCCGGACGCCATGCAGAACGCCACGCCGGACGCCTTGCCGGCCGGCGCCGAAGGCAGCGCCGCCGCCACCGCCACTAGCGGCACCCCCACCGACCCATCGGGCCAGCGCCTGGCCTGCGCCTGAGCCGCCCCTTCCCCGCCGCGAGACCCGCCATGAGCAGCAACCACAGCACCCGCAGCACCTGCCCCTATTGCGGCGTCGGCTGCGGCGTCATCATCGAGCGCCAGGGCGCGCAGATCACCGGCGTGCGCGGTGACCCCGAGCACCCGGCCAACTTCGGCCGCCTGTGCAGCAAGGGCAGCACCCTGCACCTCACCGCCAGCCCCGCCGTGCAGCAGCAGGCGCGCCTGCTGCAGCCGATGCAGCGCCTGAGCCGCGACGCCGCGCCACAGCCCAGCGACTGGGACACCGCCACCGGCGCCATCGCGCAGCAGCTGGCGCAGATCGTCGACACGCATGGCGCCGACGCGATCGGCATCTATGTCTCGGGCCAGCTGCTCACCGAGGACTACTACGTCTTCAACAAGCTGGCCAAGGGCCTGCTGGGCACCAACAACATCGACACCAACTCGCGCCTGTGCATGAGCAGCGCGGTGGCCGGCTACAAGGCCACGCTGGGCGCCGATGCGCCACCGGCCTGCTACGACGACCTGGCGCTGGCCGACACGGTGTTCGTCGCCGGCGCCAACCCGGCCTGGGCGCACCCAATCCTGTTCCGCCGGCTCGAAGACGCCCGCCAGGCCCGGCCCCAGCAGAAGCTCATCGTCGTTGACCCGCGCCGCACCGACACCGCGGCCGCCGCCGACCTGCACCTGCAGATCCTGCCGGGCAGCGACATCGCGCTGTTTCACGGCCTGCTGCACCTGATGCTGCGCGAGGGCTGGACCGACGCCCGCCACATCGCCGAGCACACCAGCGGCTTTGCCGCGCTGCAGGCCCGGGTGCAGGGCTTCACGCCCG
Source organism: Aquabacterium sp. OR-4 (assembly GCF_025290835.2). Lineage (NCBI taxonomy): Bacteria > Pseudomonadati > Pseudomonadota > Betaproteobacteria > Burkholderiales > Sphaerotilaceae > Pseudaquabacterium > Pseudaquabacterium prasiolae. The sequence continues at coordinate 221,081 of NZ_JAOCQD020000002.1, forward strand.
ACGAGACCGCGCGCCTCACCGGCGTGAGCCCGGCCGATCTGGCCACTGCCGCGCGCTGGTTTGCCAGTGCCGGGCGCACGCTCAGCCTGTACTGCCAGGGCCTGAACCAAAGCAGCAGCGGCACGGCCAAGAACGCCGCGCTGATCAACCTGCACCTGGCCAGCGGCCAGATCGGCAAGCCCGGCGCCGGCCCGTTCAGCCTGACCGGCCAGCCCAATGCCATGGGCGGGCGCGAGGTGGGCGGCCTGGCCAATCTGCTGTCGGCCCACCGCGACCTGGCCGACCCGCAGCACCGCGCCGAGGTGGCCGCGTTGTGGGGCGTGCCTGCGGTGCCGGCCACGCCGGGCAAGTCGGCGGTGGAGATGTTCGAGGCTGCCGCCGACGGCCGGATCAAGGCGCTGTGGATCGCCTGCACCAACCCGGCGCAGTCGATGCCCGACCTGAACCTGGTGCGCCGCGCACTGGCCCGCGCCGAGCTGGTGATCGTGCAGGAGGCCTTTGCCACCACCGCCACCGCCCGCCATGCCGACTGGCTGCTGCCGGCCACCACCTGGGGCGAGAAAGACGGCACCGTCACCAACAGCGAGCGGCGCATCAGCCGCGTGCAGCCGGCCGTGCCGGCCCCCGGCCAGGCGCGCCACGACTGGGTGATCGCCCGCGACATCGCCCTGGCCCTCGAGGCCCGGCTGCGCCCCGGCCAGCCCAGCCTGTTCAACTACCCCACGCCCGAGCGCGTGTGGTGCGAGCACCGCGAATCCACCCGCGGCCGCGACCTCGACATCACCGGCCTGAGTTACGCCGTGCTCGAGCAGCAGGGCCCGCAGCAGTGGCCCATGCCCGAAGGCGCCACGCAGGGCCGCGCACGGCTCTACGAAGACCACCGCTACGCCACGCCCGATGGCCGGGCGCGCTTCTTCGACACGCCCTTCGTGCCGCTGGCCGAGCCGCCCGATGCGCAATACCCGATCAGCCTGACCACCGGCCGCCTGCGCGACCAGTGGCACGGCATGAGCCGCACCGGCACGCTGGGCCGGCTGTTCGGCCATGCGCCCGAGCCGGTGGTCGACCTGCACCCGCAGGACATGGCGCGGCTGGCGCTGCAGCCGGGCGATCTGGTGGCGCTGCGCTCGCGCCGCGGCCGCCTGCTGCTGCCGGCCCAGGCCAGCGACACGGTGGCCCCCGGCCAGGCCCATGTGGCCATGCACTGGGGCGACGAGGTGCTGGGCGGCAGCAGCGACGGCGGCGCGGCCATGGCCGGCATCAACGGCCTGACCAGCAGCGCCTTCTGCCCGCGCAGCAAGCAGCCCGAGCTGAAGCACACCGCCGTGGCCATCGAACGGCAGGAGCTGCCCTGGCGCCTGCTGGCCGCCGCGTGGCTGGACGAGGCCCGCGCGCTGCAGCTGCGCCAGCAGCTCACCGCCTGGCTGCCGCGTTTTGCCTTTGCCAGCGTGGTGCCCTTTGGCCACGGCGGCCATGGCGTGCAGCTGCGCGCCGCCGCCCAGGCCGCACCCGCCCCCGAGCAGCTGGCCGAGCTGGAGGCGCTGTTCGGCCTGGGCGCCGACTGCCCCGACGCCCTGCGCTACGAGGACCGCCAGCGTGGCCAGCGTCGCGCCATGGCCCTGCGCCGCGATGGCGACGACCAGCGCCTGCAGGCCTTCGTGCTGGCCGGCCAGCTCAGCTCGCAGACCTGGGTCAGGGCCCTGCTGCACGAGCAGATGCCGGTGCAGGCCTATGGCCGCCTGCTGCTCAGCCCCAGCGCCACGCCGCCGGTGGCCATGGCCGCGCGCGGCGCCCAGGTGTGCACCTGCCTGAACATCAGCGAGCCGCAGATCGTGCAGGTGCTGGGCCGCTGCGAGGGCGCGCCGGCCGCCCGCCTGGCCCAGCTGCAGGGCGCGCTGCGCTGCGGCACGCAGTGCGGCTCGTGCGTGCCGCAGCTCAAGCGCCTGGTGGCGACCACACCGGTGCAGGCCAGCGCCACGGCTTGACCCTGCGCAGGCCGGGCCGCGCAAAGCACGGCAGCATTGCGGCCCGAAACTTGCGGTTCCTGACAGCAGGGACGACCCGGGAGACAAGCCAATGAGCATTGCGCAGTACATCAAGGAAATCGGCCGCGGCCCCGAGGGCTCGCGGCCGCTGGATGCCGCGCAGGCCAGCGATCTGTTCGGCCAGGTGCTCGATGGCCGGGTCAGCGACCTCGAGCTGGGCGCCTTCGCGCTGGCCATGCGCATGAAGGGCGAGACGGTGGACGAGCTGGTCGGCTTCTGCCAGGCGCTCGACGCCCGCGCGCTGCCGATCCCGGCCCTGGCCCCTGAGCGCCCGGTGGTGGTGATCCCCAGCATCAACGGCGCGCGCAAGCTGCCCAACCTGGTGCCGCTGCTGGCCATGCGCCTGGCGCAGGAAGGCGCGGCGGTGCTGGTGCACGGCCCGCGCGCCGACCCGGCACGCGTCACCAGCTGCGAGGTGTTCCAGGCCCTGGGGCTGCCGCCCTGCGACAGCGTGGCCGCGGTGCACGAGCGCTGGGCGCGCCACGAGCCGGCCTACATGGCCACCGATGTGCTGCACCCGGCCCTGCAGCGCCTGCTGGACGTGCGCCGCGTGGTCGGCGTGCGCAACTCGGGCCACACCGTGGCCAAGTTGCTGCAGCCGGTGCACGGCGCGCCGGTGCTGCGCGTCACCAGCTACACCCATCCCGAGTTCGGCGCGCTGATGTCGGCGCTGGCCGAGCGCACGGCGGCCGACATCATGGTGCTGCGCGGCACCGAGGGCGAGGCGGTGGCCGACCCGCGCCGCTGCCCGAAGATGGACACCTGGCTGGGCGGCCGCCCGATGCCCGAGTACTCGTGCCCGGCACAGGAAGGCGTGCTGGCCGAGCTGCCGATCCTGCCGCGCAGCAACGAGGCCGCCGCCACCGCCACCTATGTGCAGAGCGTGGTTGCCGGTGCCCAGCCCGCGCCGGCGCCGCTGGAGCAGCAGGTGGCCCTGCTGATGGCCGCGCTGAACCGCCTGAGCGCACCGCAGGCCCGCCGCGCCTGAACCCTGGGTGCCGCCGGCAGCCGGGCGCGGCGCCGCGATAATCCGGCCCCATGCACCGCGCCGATGCCATCGTCCTGGGGGCCGGCGCAGCCGGCCTGTTCTGTGCCGGCATGGCCGGTCAGCGCGGCCTGAAAGTGCTGCTGATCGACCATGCCGAGCGCGTGGCCGAGAAGATCCGCATCTCGGGTGGTGGCCGCTGCAACTTCACCAACCGCGAGGCCACGCCGGCGCAGTTTCTGTCGGCCAACCCGCATTTCTGCCGCTCGGCGCTGGCGCGCTACACACCGGCCGACTTCATCGACCTGGTCAAACGCCACGGCATCGCCTTCCACGAGAAGCACAAGGGCCAGCTGTTCTGCGACGACTCGGCCGAGCAGATCATCCAGATGCTGCTGGCCGAATGCAGCGCCGGCGCGGTGGAGCGCTGGCAGCCCTGCCGCGTGGCCGCCGTGCGCCAGGTGGCGGCCGGCTTCGAGCTCGACACCGAGCGCGGCCCGGTCAGCGCGCCGCAGCTGGTGATTGCCACCGGCGGCCTGCCGGTGCCCAAGATCGGTGCCAGCGACTTCGGCCTGCGCCTGGCCAGGCAGTTCGGTCTGCGCATCGTCGAGCCGCGCCCGGCCCTGGTGCCGCTGAGCTTCGACGCCGCAGCCTGGGCGCCGTTCTCGGCGCTGTCGGGCCTGTCGCTGGCGGTCGAGATCGGCACCGGTCGCGGCAAGGGCGCCGGGCGCTTTGTTGAAGACCTGCTGATCACCCATCGCGGCCTCAGCGGCCCGGCCGTGCTGCAGATCTCGAGCTACTGGCAGGCGGGCGAGCCGATCACGGTGAACCTGCTGCCCCAGCACGACATCGAGGCCGAACTGCGCCAGGCCAAGCTGAGCTCGCGCCGGCACCTGGGCAATGCCCTGGCCGACTGGCTGCCCCAGCGCCTGGCCGAGGCCTGGCTGACGCGGCTGGACCTGCCCGCCGACCGGCCGCTGCCCGAGCTGCGCGACCGCGACCTGGCACGTCTGGCCGAATCGCTGGCCCGCTGGTCGCTCATGCCCACCGGCACCGAAGGCTGGAAGAAGGCCGAGGTGATGGCCGGCGGTGTCGACACCCGCGACCTCGACTCGCGCAACCTGGCCGCGCGCGCGGTGCCGGGCCTGCACTTCATCGGCGAGGTGGTCGACGTGACCGGCTGGCTGGGCGGCTACAACTTCCAGTGGGCCTGGGCCAGTGGCGCGGCCTGTGCGCAGGCCTTGGAAAAAACTTCGATTTCAGAGTAGAATCGTCGTTTTGCTAGCAAACCGCGTGTCGATTCCCCGGCCTGGCACAAGACCGGAAGTGCCGCGCCAAGCCTGAGTTCTGCAGATTCGCAGGGTCAGGCAGGCAGGCCGAGCCAGGAACACCGAGCGCACTTATCAAGGATTCATCCGTTCGATGACTACGATTCGCGTCAAGGAAAACGAGCCCTTCGATGTCGCCCTGCGCCGCTTCAAGCGCACGATCGAGAAGCTGGGCCTGCTGACGGAACTTCGCGCCCGCGAGTTCTACGAAAAGCCCACTTCTGAGCGCAAGCGCAAGAAGGCTGCGGCCGTCAAGCGCCACTACAAGCGCGTGCGCAGCATGCAGCTGCCCAAGAAGCTGTACTGATCGCCGACGCGTAGAGTCCGCTTTCACAGACGCCCGCGCGGGACGCCGCTGCGGGCGTTTTGCATTGGGGCGCCCGCTTTCATCCGGGCGCCAGCCCAAGGCCGCCGGCGGCACGCTGCGCGCGCTTGGCCCGTCGCGCCGGCGGCGCTTGCGCCCCACCTCCTGCCCCTGACCCAAACCCCAGGAACCCTTGCCATGGCACTGAAAGACCAGATCACCGAGGACATGAAGGCCGCGATGCGCGCCAAGGATGCCGAGCGCCTGTCGGCCATCCGCATGCTGCTGGCCGCGATCAAGCAGCGCGAGGTCGACGAGCGCATCACGCTCGACGACGCCCAGGTGGTGGCCGTGGTCGACAAGCTGATCAAGCAGCGCAAGGATTCGATCGCCGCCTACCAGGGCGCCGGCCGCGAGGACCTGGCCGCCAAGGAGCAGGCCGAGCTGAGCGTGCTGCAGGCCTACCTGCCCGCGCGCATGGGCGCCGAGGAGATCACCGCTGCCGTGACCGCCATCGTGGACGGCCTGGGTGGCGCCGCCAGCCTGGGCCCGGGCGACATGGGCAAGGTGATGGCGGCCGCCAAGGCCCAGCTGGCCGGCAAGGCCGACATGGGTCAGGTTTCGGCCGCCGTCAAGGCGGCACTGGCGCCGGCGAAGTAAGCTCGGCGCATCGCCCCACCCTGCCCCCGGCCAGAACCACCATGACGCTCCCGATCCGCTCCGTGACCGATCAATTTGCCGTGGCCCCGCAGCTCATGCCCGAAGCCATGGCCGAGGTGGCCGCCGCGGGCTTCAAGTCGGTGGTCTGCAACCGGCCCGATTTCGAGCATGGGCCCGACCAGCCGACCAGCGCCGCGGTGCAGGCCGCGGCCGAAGCCGCCGGCCTGCAGTACCGCCATCTGCCGGTGGCCGGTGGCTACCAGTCGCCCGAAGAGATCGCGGCCTTCAAGCAGCTGCTGGCCGAGCTGCCCGGCCCGGTGCTGGCGTTCTGCCGCTCCGGCGCCCGCGCCGAGAAGCTCTACGTGCAGGCGCGCTTCGGTTAGGCCCAGACCTCGCGCGCCGTCTCGACCACCAGGCGCAGCTTGTTGCGCTGGTCTTCCACGGCGATGTTGTTGCCGTGCACCGTGCTGCTGAAGCCGCACTGCGGGCTCAAGGCCAGCTGCTCGAGGGGCGCGTACTGCGCGGCCTCGTCGATGCGGCGCTTGAGCGCGTCCTTGCTCTCCATGGCGCCGAACTTGGTGGTCACCAGGCCCAGCACCACCAGCTTGCCCTTGCTCAGGTAGCGCAGCGGGCGGAAATCGCCCGAGCGGTCGTCGTCGTACTCCAGAAAGAACGCGTCGAGCTTCATCTCCGACAGCAGGGCCTCGGCCACCGGCTCGTAGTTGCCGGCCGCGGCGTGCGTGCTCTTGAAGTTGCCGCGGCACAGGTGCATGGCCAGCGTCATGCCGGCCGGCTTGTGGGCCACCACCTTGTTGATGAACTGCGCGTAGCGGTGCGGCAGCTCGTTGGGGTCGTCACCGCGCTGGCGGGCGGCCTCGCGCATCTTCTCGTCGCACAGGTAGGCCAGGTTGGTGTCGTCCATCTGCACATAGGTGCAGCCGGCGTCGGCCAGGCTCTGCAGCTCGTCGCCATAGGCCTTGGCCACGTCGTCGTAGAAGGCCGGGTCGAGCTCGGGATAGGCCTCGCGGCTGATGCCGGCGCGGCCACCGCGAAAGTGCAGCATGGTGGGTGACGGAATGGTCACCTTGGGCGTCAGCGCACCCTGCGGCTGCAGGCCGAGAGCCGCCACCTGGGCCTTCAGGTACTCGAAGTCGGCCAGCTGGATGTTCTTGGCATGGCGCACCTTGTCGATCACGCGGATCACCGGGGGCGCCAGCTCTTCGGTGCCATCGGCGCGCTTCACGGTCACCGGGATGTCGGTCTTGACGCCGCCCAGCTGCTCGAGGAAGTCGATGTGGAAGTAGGTACGGCGGAACTCACCATCGGTGATGCTCTGCAGGCCCACGTCGGCCTGGAACTTCACGATCTCGGTGATGGCGCGGTCTTCCACCGCGCGCAGCTGCTCGGCCGTGATGGCCTTCTTGACGAAGAACTGCTCGCGTGCCTCCAGCAGGTACTGGGGGCGCAGAAAGCTGCCGACATGGTCGGCGCGAAACGGCGGCGTGGTGCGCAGGGTCATCGAGTGGCTCCTCTGGGGCGGGGTGATGGGGGGATTGAGGCGGGCGGCGCTCAATGCGCGGCCACGCCCAGCCAGGTGTCGAGCGGCGACGGATCGGCCAGCAGGGCCTCGCTTTCGGCGCGGTAGGCGATGCCGCCGCGGTCGAGCACGATGGCGTCGTCGGTGACGCCCAGCACCATGTGCGGGTGCTGCTCGACAACGATGGACGACAGCCCCTCCTCGCGGGCCACGCGGCGGATGGCGCGCAGCAGCTCTTCGATGATGATCGGCGCCAGGCCTTCCAGCGGCTCATCCAGCAGCAGCAGCCGCGGGTTGAGCACCAGCGCGCGGCCAAAGGCCAGCATCTGCTGCTCGCCACCCGACAGCTGGGTGCCCAGGTTCTTCTTGCGCTCGGCCAGGCGTGGAAACAGGCGGTACACGCGCTCGGCCGTCCACGGCCCGGGCCGCGCCACGGCGCTGAGGTTCTCGTCGACGCTGAGCGACTTGAAGATGTTGCGCTCCTGCGGCACCCAGCCGATGCCGCCACCGGCCACCGCGGCGCGCTGGTGCACCGGCAGGCCGTGGATGGCCTGGCCGGCCAGCGTGATGCGCCCGGCATGGCGGCGGGTGACGCCCACCAGGGTGTCGATCAGCGTGGTCTTGCCGGTGCCGTTGCGGCCCAGCAGCGCCAGTGAGCGGCCGGCGGCCAGCGAGAAGCTCACATCGGTGAGCACCACGCCATCGCCATGGCCGCAGGTGAGGCCCTGCACATCCAGCAGCAGCGGCGCGCCGTGTTCAGTGGCCATCACGCACCCCCGCCATCGAATCGCCCAGGTACACCGCGCGCACCTGCGGATCGGCGGCAATCTCGGCCGGCGTGCCCTCGGTGAGCACGGTGCCGTTGACCAGCACCGTGAGCCGGCTGGCGAAGCTGAAGACCAGGTCCATGTCGTGTTCGATCAGCACCACCGACACATCGGCCGGCAGCGCGGCCACGGTGTCCAGGATGTCCTGCCGCTCGGCAGCAGGCACGCCGGCGGCGGGCTCGTCGAGCAGCAGCACGCTGGGCTTTTGCGCCACGGCCAGCGCAATCTCGAGCAGCCGGCGCTTGCCGTACGGCAGCTCGCGGGTCAGGCGCCCGGCATGCTCGGCCAGGCGAAACTGCGCCAGCAGCGCCTCGCACTCGGCCGCCACGGCGGCGTTGCGGCCCAGCGGCCGCCACCAGCGGTGGGCCTGGCCTTCGCGGCTGCTCACCGCCAGCGCCAGGCTCTGCAGCGGCGTGAGCTCGCCGAACAGCTGGCTGATCTGAAAGGTGCGCACCAGGCCCAGGCCCACGCGCTTGTGCGGCGCCAGGTGGGTGATGTCGCGTTGGCCCAGCCATACCCGGCCCTCGGTGGGCGGCATCACGCCGGTGAGCTGGTTGATCAGCGTGGTCTTGCCTGCCCCGTTGGGCCCGATCAGCGCATGGCGCGCGCCGCGCGTGATGCTGAGCGAGACCTTGTTGGTGGCGGTGATGCCGCCAAAGCGCTTGACCAGGCCGTCGGTGCGCAATACGACCGTCATGACTGCCCCTCGCTCGCGGGGTACCGCAAGCGATCCCCCGAGGGGATGCGGGCCGGCTTGGGAGCGGCCCGGCGCTCGGCCCGCTTCATCGCGCGCCCTCCTTCTTCTTCGATTTGAACCAGCGCTGCGGCCGGAACAGCCGGTCGCGCCCCACCAGCATCAGCACCACCAGGAACAGGCCGATCCAGAAGGTCCAGTACTGGGCGGTGAACGACGAGATCACGTCGTGCATCACCTTGAAGGCCACCGCCCCCACCAGCCCGCCCCACAGCCAGCCGGCGCCGCCGATCACCAGGGCCAGCATGACATCGGCGCTGCGATGAAACTCGAGCACGTCCAGCGAGGCAAAGCCGGTGGTCTGGGCCAGCAGCGCGCCGGCCGTGCCGGCCAGCGCCGCGGCCAGCGTGTACACCGCTGCCAGGCGACCGTTGACGCTCATGCCCAGCGCCATCACCCGCAGCCGGTTGTCGCGCAGCGCCTGCAGCGACACGCCCAGCGGCGAGTGCACCATGCGCCGCAGCAGCACGAAGGCCACGAACAGGCAACCCAGCGAGTAGAACGACGCCACGCGCGCCCCCAGGTCGAAGTCGAAATGCCCCAGCAAGGGCCCCATCACCACGCCCTGCAGGCCGTCGGCGCCACCGGTGAGGCTGTCGAACTTGTTGGCCAGTTCCAGCAGCACCAGGGCCACGCCCATGGTCACCATCAGGCGGGTCAGGTCGGTGCCCCGCACGATCATCGGGCTGGTCAGCAGGCCCAGCGCACCGCCCAGCGCCGTGCCCACCAGCAGGCCCAGCAGCGGGTCGGGCATCACATGCTTGGCAAACAGCGCCGCGCCATAGGCCCCCACGCCGAAGAACGCGGCATGGCCCAGGCTGACGATGCCGGCATAGCCCAGGATCAGGTCCAGGCTCAGCGCAAACAGCGCCAGGATGGCGATCTCGTTGATCAGCGCGGCATGCTGGCCCAGCAGCAGCGGCGTGGCCCAGATCGCGGCCCACAGCGCCACTTCCCAGGGGCGCCAGCGCGCGGGCTTGAGCAACAGCGAGGCAGCCTGGCTCATTTGCGACCCTCGCGCGAGAACAGGCCCTGCGGCCGCCACAACAGGATAGCGATCATCAGCACATAGACGATGAAGGCGCCCAGCTTGGGCAGGTAGTACTTGCCCATCACATCGGCAATGCCCAGCACCAGCGCGGCGGCCAGCGGCCCGGTGATGGAGCTGGTGCCGCCCACCGCGCAGACGATCAGAAAGTAGACCATGTACTTCAGCGGAAAGCTCGGGTCCAGGCCCATCAGGTCGGCGCCCAGCGCGCCACCCAGGCCGGCCAGGCCCGAGCCCACGGCAAAGGTCAGCAGAAACACGCGGTCGACCGGAATGCCCAGGCCGGCGGCCACGCGCGGGTCGTCCACCGCGGCGCGCAGCCGGCTGCCGAAGCGCGTGCCGGCCAGCACCGCCTGCAGGCCCACGGCGAGCGCCACGCACACCGCCACGATGAACAGGCGGTAGGCGCCCATGCCCAGGGTCAGCGCGCCCAAACCTGACCCGACAGCGAACTCGAAGCGCTGGCGCAGCCACTCGGGAAACTGCGCGCTGGGCACGTTCTGCGGCGAGCTGCCCATGAAGAAGTCGACCGCCGCCACGGCCATGAAGGTCAGGCCGATGGAGAACAGCACCTGATCGAGGTGCGGCTTGCCGTACATCGGCCGGTAGACCGTGCGCTCCAGCAGCGCGCCAGCCGCGGCGGTGATCACGAAGGCCGCCGGCAGGCAGGCCAGAAAGGGCCAGCCCGCGCGCTGCATCAGCAGCACCAGGATGTAGCCGCCGGCCATCGCGAAGGCGCCGTGGGCCAGGTTGATGAAGTTCATCAAGCCCATGGTCACGGCCAGGCCGAGCGACAGCACGAACAGCAGCATGCCGTAGGCAATGCCGTCGAAAAGTAAAGTCAACATGACGACGTCGGCACGCGGAAAGCCAAAACCCAGCGGACGCCGCGGATCCGGCTCTGCCGGGCCGCTGGGGTCGCCCCCCCTTCATGAAGGGGGGGAGCGGCGTTGGCCGCTCCAGGGGGGATCACTTTGATTTCCCGGGGTCCTTGACCTGCTTCTGCACATCGAACTCGATGTTCCACAGCTGGCCGTCCTTGCGCTCGACCTTGCGGATGTAGATGTCCTGCACGATGTCGCGGGTCTGCGCGTCGATCAGCACCGGGCCGCGCGGGCTCTCGAAGATCTGGCCCTTCATGGCATTGAGCAGGGCCTCGCCGCCGGCGCCCTTGGTGGCCTCGAGCGCCTTGAAGATCACGCGCATGCCGTCGTAGCCGCCCACGGCCATGAAGTTGGGGCGGAACTTGGCGGCGGCCTGGAAATCGGCCACGAACTTCTTGTTCGCCGCGCTCGGGTGGGCGGCCGAGTAGTGGTGGGCGTTGACCACGCCCAGCGCCACGTCGCCCATGTCGTTGAGCTGGTCGTCGTCGGTCACGTCGCCGGTGCCGATCAGCCGGATGCCGGCCTTGTCGAGCCCGCGCTCGCCGAACTGCTTCATGAACTGCGCGCCCTGGCCCGAGGGCAGAAACACGAACAGCGCATCGGGTTGCGCATCACGCACCTTCTGCAGCACCGGTGCAAAGTCGGGGCCGCGCAGCGGCGTGCGCAGCTTCTCGACCACCACCCCGCCATTGAGCTGGAACTGGCTGGCAAAGAACTTCTCGGCGTCGTTGCCCGGGCCGTAGTCGGCCACCAGGCTGACCACCTTGCGGATCTTGTTCTTGGCCGCCCACTCGGCAATGGCGGTGGCGGCCTGCGGCAGCGTGAAGCTCGAGCGCACGATGTACGGGCTGGCCTCGGTGATGCTGGAGGTGGCGGCGGCCATCACCACCATCGGCGTCTTGCTCTGCGTGGCGATCGGCGCGGTGGCCAGGGCCAGCGGCGTCAGGCCAAAGCCGGCCAGGGCCACCACCTTGTCGTTGACCACCAGCTCCTGCGCCAGGCGGCGCGTGGTGTCGGCCACGCCGGCGTCGTCCTTGATGATCACCTCCACCTTCTTGCCGCCGGCCTTGCCGCCGCTTTGCGCCAGCCACAGCTTGATGGCGGCGTCGATCTGCTTGCCGGTGGTGGCCGAGGGGCCGGTCATCGGCAGGATCACGCCGACTTTCACGGTGTCTTGCGCCTGGGCGCCAGCACTGGCCAGCACCAGTGCACTGGCGGCCAGCGTGAGCAGATGTTGTCGTCGGGTCATGGCATTCGTCTCCAGAAGGTCGAGGGGCGGCGCGCGGCGCGTGCGCGGGTCGTGCGGCATTGTGCTGACGCGCGGGCCCGGGTGTTCCCCGCACAAGCCCGCACCGCAAAGCGTGGGCCGAAACTAGCAGTTATCGCGTCACGGCATGGCCATCGGCATCACAGGTCGAGCGTCAGCTCGGCGCTCAGCGCGCGCGAGCAGCAGGGCAGAAACTGGTCGTTGGCGGCCTGCTCCTCGGGCGTGAGGTACTGGTCGCGATGTTCCGGCACGCCGGCCACCACCGGGGTCAGGCAGGTGCCGCACACACCTTGTTCGCACGAGGTCATCACCGACACACCGGCGGCGGCCAGTGCCTGCACGGCGGTCTGGCCCGCGGCCACCGGCACCACGCGGCCGCTGCGTGTCAGGCGCAGCGAGAAGCTGCCGTCGGCCGCCAGCGCTGCGGCGGCATCCGGCGCCGGCGCGGCCGGGCCGAAACGCTCAAGGTGCAGCTGCGCCTCGGGCCAGCCGGCGGCGCGCGCGGCGGCCAGCGCGGCGTCGATGAAGCCGCGCGGCCCGCACAGGTAGACCTGAACGCCCGGCTGCGGCGCGGCCAGCAGTGCGGGCAGGTCCAGGCGCTGCGCGGCCGCGCCATCGTCCAGGTGCAGCCGCACCTGCGCGGCATAGGGAGCGGCGGCCAGGCGCGCCGCAAAGGCCAGCCGCGCGCGGCTGCGGGCGGCCACATGCAGCGTGAAGCTGCCGCCCTGCCGGTGCAGGTGCTCGGCCATGGCCAGCAAGGGCGTGATGCCGATGCCGCCGGCCAGCAGCAGGCTGTGCCGGGCGCCCGGCTGCAGCGCAAACAGGTTGCGCGGCAGGCCCACGGTGATCGGCTGCCCCTCGGCCAGCAGCTCGTGCACGGCGGCCGAACCGCCGCGCGAGGCCGGCTCGCGCAGCACGGCCAGCTGCCAGCGCGAGGTGTCGGCCGGGTCGCTGCACAGCGAATACGGCCGCATCAGCCCGCCCGGCAGGTGCAGATCGATGTGCGCGCCGGCCGTGAAGGCCGGCAGCGCGCAAGCATCGGCGGCCACCAGCTCGAGCCCGCAGATGCCCTCGGCCTCGGCCCATCGGCGCGCAATGCGAAGCTGCAGCGTGCCCGCTGAGGGCGCTCCAGGCGGTGCCTGGCGGTCGTCGCCCGGGCGGTGGCCTGGCGGGTTCATGCGGCCGCCTGCTGCCGCGCGGGCGCCACCTGCTCGGCCGCGAGCAGCCGCTCCAGCACGCGGCGGGCCTGCACGCCGCCGGCGTCGATGTTGAGCTTGAGCAGGTCGCGCCCCGGCCAGTGCAGCAGGTTGGCCTGCTGGCGCTCGAGCATCTCGAGATCCTCGCTGAAGATCCTGCCCTGCCCGTCGCGGATGCTGGCGGTGAGCGCCTTGTCGCGCACATTGAAGCTGCGCGCCATGCCCCAGAAGTAGTGGATCGAGGTCGCGGTCTCGGGCGTGATGAAGTCGACCACGATGGACGACACCTTGTGCTCGGGTGCGGCCTCGTAGCCGCCCTTGCCGGCCAGCGCCACGCCCACCTCGATCAGCACATGGCTGGGCGGCGTGAAGTGGCAGATCTGCCAGCGGTCCACCAACTGGTCGTCGGGCAGGTGGGCACCGCGCAGCGCCATCTTCCAGAACGGCGGCGGCTCGATGCCGAACATGCGCCGCTCGGTGATCACATGCTCGCCCTCGGTGCGCGTGGTGCACGGGGTTTCGTCGATCTCCTTCTGGCCGATGCTGGTGGCGTGCACATAGGTCTCGTGCGTCAGGTCCATCAGGTTGTCGACCATCAGCCGGTAGTCACAGGCGATGTGGTACCGGCCGCCGCCATAGGCCCAGTCGGGGCTGTCGGCCCAGAAACAGTCGTGGATGGCGGCCGGATCGGCCAGCGCCGCATCGCCCGGCCACACCCACACGAAACCATGGCGCTCCACCACCGGGTAGCTGCGCACCGGCGGAAAGCCGCGCACGCGCTGGCCCGGCATCGCGATGGTCTTGCCGTTGCAGCCCATCTCCAGCCCGTGGTAGCCGCAGACCAGCCGGCCCTCGACCACCCGGCCCAGCGACAGCGGCGCGCCGCGGTGCGGGCACCAGTCGTCCAGCGCCGCCACCTGCCCCTGCTCGCCGCGGTAGAACACGACGGGCTGGCCGCAGATGCGCCGGCCCAGTGGCTTGGCGTCGATCTCGTCGGGCGTGCAGGCCACGTACCAGGCGTTCATGGGGAACATGCGGAGGCTCCTATATTCAGCATACTGAATGATATTCAGTATACGGAATATAGGCCGAGCCTGACCCCGGTCAAACCCGAGCACGGCTTCGAACCGCGGCCGGGCCAGGCTGCGCCAGGCCGTGCCGCGCGCTGCGCCGTGCCGCCGGATCAGTCGGCCGGCGATGCGCGCAGCGGCGCCCTGCTCTGCGCGTTGTTGAGCTGCACAAACTTGCCCAGCAGGCGCATGAACTCGGCGCGCTCGGCCGTATCCAGCCCGGCCAGCATCTGCGAGTTCATCGCGTGCAGCGCCGGCACCAGGCGGTCGAGCACGGCCTGCCCTTCGGCGGTGAGCGACAGCGCACGCTGTCGGCGCGGCAGCACCTCGCGCAGGACCCAGCCCTTGGTCTCGAGCCGGGCGGCGATGTCGGCGGTGCTCGAGTTGTCGAGCGCCACCTCGCGCGCCAGCGTCACCTGGTCGATGCCCGGGCGCTCCTGCAGCATGCGCAGCACGGCGTACTGCACCGGCGTCACATCGCGGCCGATGGCCTCGGCAAACATCGCCACGGCGATCTGCTGCGCGCGGCGGATCAGGTGGCCGGGCTGGGCATACAGCTCCAGATCCAGCGGGGTGCGCGGCGCGGCGTCCGGGGGGGCGGGCGCCGCGGCGTCAGCCGGCTTCATCGACGCGTGCGCCGCGTTCAAGCGCCGCGTTCAAGCGCCAGATCAGGCCGTGGCCGGGGCGGCCGTGCCGAAGCGCTCGACGTACCACTCCACCAGGCGCGTCATGTTGCCCAGCGAGATCTGGTGCGCGTGGATCAGGCCCATCACGCCGTTCTTGTTCATGGCCAGCAGGTCGGCGTCCGACAGCGCGGCCAGCTTGTCGGCGTCGACGGTCAGGAAGCCGTCCACCGCCAGCTTGCTGCCGTCGGGCAGCGTGGCGTCGAAGCGCATGTCGCGCAGCAGGCCCTTCTCGACCAGCAGGTTGCCCACCGCCCGGGTGCGCTCGACCTCGACCTCGAAGTTCTCGAGCTGCTTTTGCACATTGGCCACGAACTCGGTGGGGCCGCCGTCGGCGTTGAACAGCGTCTCGCCGCTGGTGCCGAAGCCGCCCCAGGTCTCGTCGAAGCACACCACCATCTGGTCGGGCGCCACGCGGGCCAGGCCAAAGGGGTACAGGCGCAGCGCTGCGGGCACGTAGCGCACGCGCCACTTGTCGTTGTCGATGCACAGGTTCTGCTCGGCCTTCAGGCCGAACACGGCAATCGGCGCCACCAGCTGCTTGCCGGCTTCGTCGTTGCCGGCATGCACCCACACCACCGGGTACTCGCGGCAGGCATCACCGAACTCGGTGCCGGCCACGAAAAAGGCGTTGAGCTTGCCCACCGTGCCGAGGTCGCGGTGCTGCAGGTCGAGCTTCAGATCCTTGTGCTTGACACGGTCCAGCGCCACCGGCTTCTTGTGCAGGTTCTCGTTGATCATCTCAGTCTCGTCTTTCGGTTTCGGATTGTTCGGTGCGTGACACCAGCACCTTGTCGACACGCTTGCCGTCGAGATCCACCACCTCGAAGCGCCAAACGTCCCATTGCACCACATCGGCCGTGCGCGGCAGGCGCCCCAGCAGCAGCATGATCATGCCGGCCAGCGTGTTGTAGCGGCCGCGGTCTTCCTCGGGCAGATCACGCAATTCGAGCCGGTCTTTCAGCTCGGGCACCGGGATCAGTCCGTCCATCAGCCAGCTGCCGTCGGGGCGGCGCACGGCCCAGGCGTCGTCGTCGCTGGGCGCACCGAACTCGCCGGTGATGGCCTCCAGCACGTCGCGCACCGTGATCACACCCTGCACCGCGCCGTATTCGTCGACCACGAACACCAGCTCGACGCCCGAGGCGCGAAAGTGATCCAGCAGCTCCATGCCCGACAGGGTTTCAGGCACGAACACTGGCGGCTGCATCAGCGCGGCCAGGTCGGGCGACTCGCCGCGCGCCAGCGAGGGCAGCAGGTGCTGGGCCTCGAGCAGGCCGACCACGTCGTCCAGGCCGCCGCGGCACACCGGGTAGCGCGAGTGGCCCTGCTCGTGCATGCGCGCCAGCAGATCGGGCAGCGGCGCGTTGATCTCGAGCCAGCTGATCTCGGCGCGCGGAATCATCATCGAGCCGACCTGGCGCTCATCGAGCCGGAACACGTTGCGCACCATCTGGTGCTCCTGCGCCTCGATCACGCCGGCGTCCAGGCCTTCTTCCAGGCTGGCGGCGATCTCTTCTTCGGTGACGGCGCGGCTGGGCGTCTCGCGGATGCCCAGCAGGCGCAGCATGCCTTCGGTGCACACCGACAGCAGGGCCACGAAGGGCCGCGTGGCGGCCGACAGCCATTCCATCGGCGGCGCCACCAGCGCGGCCACGCGCTCGGGGTACATCTGGCCCAGGCGCTTGGGCACCAGCTCGCCGAAGATGATGCTCAGGAAGGTGATCACCACCACCACCAGCGCGGTGGCGCTGATCTGCGCCGCACCCGGGCTGATCAGCGGCAGCCACCCGCGGATCTGCGTGGCCAGCGGCCCCGAGAACGCCGCATCACCGACGATGCCGTTCAACACGCCGATCGAGGTGATGCCGATCTGCACTGTGGACAGGTACTTGGTCGGGTTGTCGTGCAGGTCCATCGCGGCGCTGGCACCGCGCTCGCCGGCCTCCACCATCACCGTCAGCCGCGCCTTGCGCGAGGCCGACAAGGCCATCTCCGACATGGCGAACAAGGCGTTCAGCAGGATCAGGAAGACCAGTAGCGCAACGTCCATGGCAGCGCCAGCCACGGGCGCAACGGGCAGTCAAACAAGCGGCGGAGCGTAGCAGAATCGTGTGATGCACTATCTCATCGGCGACCTGCAAGGCTGCTGCGACGCGTTCGACCGCCTGCTCGAGGCGATCGACTTCTCGCCCTCGCGCGATTCGCTGCATGTGCTGGGCGACCTGGTCAACCGCGGCCCGGCCTCGCTGGCCACGCTGCAGCGCCTGCACACGCTGGGCAATGCCGCCCGCTGCCTGCTGGGCAACCATGATCTGCACCTGCTGGCGGTGGCCGAGGGCGTGCGCCCGCTGCACAAGAGCGACACCCTGCGCCAGGTGCTGATGAGCCCGCAGCGCGACGCCTGGCTCGACTGGCTGCGCCAGCACTGCCTGCTGGCCGACCAGGCCCATGGCTGGCTGCTGGTGCACGCCGGGGTGGCGCCGCAATGGGATGCGGCCCAAACCATGGCCCTGGCGGCCGAGGTGCAGGCCCTGCTGGCCGGGCCCGACCTGCCGGGCTTTCTGCGCGTGATGTACGGCAACGAGCCGGCGCGCTGGCATCCCGGCCTGGCCGGGCCCGAGCGCTGGCGCTTCGTGATCAATGTGCTGACCCGCATGCGCTTTTGCGCCGCCGACGGCACGCTCGACTTCAAGACCAAGGACAACGCCGACGCCGCACCGCCCGGCCTGATGCCCTGGTTCGAGGTGCCGGGCCGGCGCACCACCGGCCAGCCGGTGGCTTTTGGCCACTGGAGCACCCTGGGCCTGCGCAACCAGCCCGACCTGCTGGCGCTGGACACCGGCTGCGTGTGGGGCGGCGCCCTCACCGCGGTGCGCGTGGACGGCGGCCGGCGCGAGGTGTTCCAGGTGGCCTGTGAACAGGCGCAGGCCCCGGGTTGAACCGGGGCACCCGGCGCCGCGGGTACGCGACGCCACCCGCCAGGCGGGTTGGCGGGCCGGCTTGGGAGCGGCCCGGCGCTCGGCCCGCTGGACGGGGCACCCGGCTGCCCGCTGCGACGACCTCTAGGCGCGGCGCCCCAGCAACTGCGGCATCCGCGCCAGCATCGGCTTGACCACCGGCGTGGTGAGCATGGTGCTGCCCACGGCCATCAACAGCAGCGCGGTGAAGCTGTTGGCGGTGATGACCTGCTTGTCGAGCAGGATGTTGGC
This sequence comes from Aquabacterium sp. OR-4, assembly GCF_025290835.2. Classification (NCBI taxonomy): domain Bacteria; kingdom Pseudomonadati; phylum Pseudomonadota; class Betaproteobacteria; order Burkholderiales; family Sphaerotilaceae; genus Pseudaquabacterium; species Pseudaquabacterium prasiolae. The sequence goes on from NZ_JAOCQD020000002.1 coordinate 238,881, forward strand.
AAAGATGATCATGATCAGCGCCTTGGTCTGCAGCAGCCAGCCGATCACCGAGGCCTCGCCGGGCGCCCAGCCCAGCAGACGGCCGGCCAGGCGCAGGCCGGCCAGTTTGCCGGCCACCGACACCGCCAGCAGCAGCGCCGCCGCGGCAAACACCGCCGCCCCGCCCACGCCCCACTGGGTGCGCAGCCCGGTCGACAGAAAGAACACCGGCATCGCCACCAGCAGCACATGGTGGCGCAGCAGGTCCATCTGCTTTTGCTCGAACCAGTGCGCGTCCAGCACCGCGCCGGCCAGAAACGCACCCACCATGTAGTGCAGGCCCGACCAGTCTGCGCCCAGGCCGCACACGGCCAGCCAGATCAGGGCCACATACCAGCGGTCCATCGCCGGCAGGCGCTGCATCAGCGCACGCAGGGCCAGCGCGGCCAGCGCAAAGGCGGCCAGAAAGGCCAGCTGCCGGCCCACGCGGGTCCAGTCCATCAGGATCAGCGCCAGCACGGCCCAGATGGCCACGTCATCGAGGCTGGCGTAGCGCAGGATGCGCTGACCCAGCGGCAGGCGCAGGATCTCCAGCTTCTCCATCAGCAGGATCAGGATCGGCAGCGCGGTCACCGCGCAGGCCATGCCCAGGCCCAGCACGAACTGCCAGGGCTGCGCAGCCGGCCCCATCCAGCCCGGCCACAGCAGCAGCAGCAAGGCCGCCGCGCTGCCAAACACCAGCGGCACGCCCAGCGCCAGGCTGGCGGTGATGCCGCTTTCGCGCCGGTGCTGCCAGGCGGCACGCAGGTCGAGCTCGATGCCGGCAATGAACACGAACAGCATCACCGCCCACCAGGCCAGGCCGTTGAGCGCGCCGATCACGGCCGGGTTGAAGACGAACCCGTAGTACTCGGGAAAGGCCGCGCCCAGCACGCCCGGCCCGAGCGCGATGCCGGTCAGGATCTGCACCACCACCAGCGGTGCCCAGTGGTCGGTGCGGCCCACGCGCCACAGCAGGTAGGGCACGCTGAAGATGATCGCCATGGCGATCAGGTAGATCTCGGTGGTGTTCACGGCAGTTGCGCAGTCAAGGCCGCGGGCAGACAGCGCCCGGGCGGCGCGCAGTGTGACATGCCCCGCCGGAGTGCCCGCCGCTTGTCAATCCCAGGGCTGACGCTGCCGCCCCGGCTGTGGACGCGTGGCAGCGCCGGCCCGGCGGCATCCCCAATTGAAACCTTGTGCCCCCCAGGTGCGGCGCCTACGCTGCGCAGCCGGTGTTTACACATCGACACGTGTTGACGCCCTAACCCGAGGAACACACCATGATCACCGCCGAGAAGCTGCAGAAGTTCGCGCCCAACATCAAGGACGCCGCCACGCACGCCGCCGCCCTGGAGAAGGCCCGCCTTGAAAGCACGGTGGACAATGTGCGCCGCCTGTGCGCCTTTCTCGGCCAGATCTCGGTCGAGACCGGCGGCTTCACGCTGATGGAAGAAAACATGAACTACCGCAACCCCGAACGCCTGGACGCGCTGTTCTCCAAGGTCAAGGGTGTCGAGGACGCCAAGGCGCTGATCGCCAAGGGCCCGCAGGCCATTGCCAACCGGGTGTACGGTGGCCGCGCCGACCTGGGCAATGGCGACGAGGCCAGCGGCGACGGCTGGCGCTTTCGCGGCTCGGGCTACAAGCAGCTGACCGGCCGCTACAACTACCGCGAGATGGGCAAGCTGGTGAGCCTCGACCTCGAGAACAACCCCGACTGGGTGCGCGTGAACCCCACCGCGGCCCAGGTGGCCTTTGCCTTCTGGGACACCAAGAAGTGCTCGCCGCTGGCCGACACCGGCGACATCGAGGCCATCACCGCGCTGGTCAACGGCCCGGCCAAGCTGGCCCTGCCCGAGCGCCGCGCCGCCACGGCCCGCGCGCTCGACATCTGGATGGCCTGATGCAAGCAGCGCGCGGCATCCCCCGGCTTGAGGTTTCCGGCGGCCCGCGGCCGACGCCGCGGCTGGCTGCCACGCTGGCCGCGATGCTGCCTGCGCTGCCTGCGCTGCCTGCGCTGCTGGCCAGCATCTGGCTGGCGGCCACGCCGGCCCGCCTGGCGGCCGCCGAGCGGCCGATCCTGCCCACCAAGGCTGGCTCGGCCGCGGGCTTTGTGCCCGCCGGCTGGCAGATCGCCCAGCAGGCCGCGCCCGACCTCAACCGCGACGGCCGCGCCGACGCCGTGCTGCTGCTGCAGCCCGATGCGCCGCCCGCCGCGCCAGGCACCGGCCGCTCGCCCGAGCGGCTGCTGCTGGTGCTGCTGCAGCAGCGCGACGGCTGGGCCCTGCTGCAGCACAACGACCAGCTGGTGCCGCAGGTGGATCTGGCCACGCAGGAAGACCCGCTGATCAACGGCGAACTGCTGGCCGGCAAGGCCGGCAGCTTCAGCCTCTCGCTCGGCTTTGCCAGCAGCGCCGGCTCGTATTCATCGGCCATGCAGACCTACCGCTTCCGGCTCGACGGCCGCTGCGTGCGCCTGATCGGCCACGACCAGCTGCAAACCCACCGCGGCACGCTGGACACGCGCGACACCAGCATCAACTTCCTCACCGGCGCGGTGCTGCACACGCTGGGCAATGCCCAGACCGATGCCAGCACCCGCCAGCGGGCCCGCCTGGCCAGCAACCCGCGCCGCTGCCTGGCCGATCTGGGCAGCGCGCTGGCGTTCGAGCCGCTGGGCCCGGGGCGCTGACGCCCCCCGGCGCGGCGCCTTGGCGGGCGCTCACCGGGGATGGCCGGCCCCGGCACCGCCAGCCCGCGCCCGGCCCTCAGGCCGCCAGCAACTGGGCCAGGTAGGCATCGGCATCGTCGATGTCGAACTCGATCCACATCGGCAGGTGATCGCTCATGCGGTAGGTGCGCCAGTCGCGAAAGCTGCGCCCCGGCCTGGCGGCCCGCTCGGCCTCGTACAGGGCCGCATCGGCCTCGCGGTACACCTGCTCGAAAAAATCGAACACGCCGGCCGCGCCGGTGGGCCGCATGGCCTGCAGCGTGTTGAACACCGCGATCTGGTCGTAGTGCTTGTTGCGGGTGACGTTGGAGCCCGGGATGGCCTGCAGCGGCGGCGGCACGTTGAAACCGGCCAGGTTGATGGCGGCCATCGTGGCATCACTGCGGTCGAAGATGTTGAAGTCGCCCAGCAGCAGCAGGTTGTCGCGCTTCGGCTTGTCATCGGGCGCGTACAGCGGCGCACCCGAGAACTTGGGCGAGTGCCGGGCGATCGTGCGGGCCAGCGCGATGATCTCTTCCAGCCGCCGGGGATCGAGCGCGGTGTCGGTGCCGTAGTAGATGTGCACCGTGACCAGCGTGAAGTAGGCCCAGCCGGCACGAAAGGTGGCGATGTAGGGCGAGCGCGCCAGCTGGCGCGGCTCGCCCAGCGCGGCATCGGCCTGGGCCTCGGAGCGGGGCAGCACCAGCTCGGCCGCCAGCCCGGTGAACGCAACCTTGCTGCGGTCGAACACGAAGGCCATGCGCTCGGCATTGCCCGAGCGGCCCAGCGTGACATCGGTGACCAGATACTCCCAGCCGGCGCCCAGCAGGCGCACCAGGCGCTGCAGCGCGTAGAGGCTGTCGCGCACCTCCTGCACCGCGATCAGGTCGAAGCGGCTGGCCACCTCGGCCAGGTAGAAATAGCACTCCTCGCTGCGCGGGCCGTAGCGCGTGGCATCGAACTCGCGCAGGTTCCAGGTGGCCATCAGCAGGCGCTGCGCGCTGCGCGGCGGCACCTCGGCAGCCAGCGCTACGCGCAGGCGCTGCAGACCCTGCACGGTGCGGCGGCGCACCGCCCCATCGGTGATGCGGCGCAGATCGGCATAGTGGGGCATCGACGGGCTCCCGCGGAGCCTTGACCAGCCCCGGCTGGGCCGACGCTAAGGCGCAGGCCGCACAGCGTCCATCCCCATGCCGGCTGGCCCGTACCCAGGCGGGCTGAGCGGGCGGGTTGCTGCCGTCCACACGCCGCGCGACCGCCCCACTTCCGCCACGCCATCGGGCCGCCCCGGCATGCGCCCGGGCACCAGGCCAGTGCTGGCACAATCCGCCCGGCTCCGGCCCCGCCACGGGGCCCCGGCAGACACCGCGGAGGCTTGGGGGAGTGGTTTAACCCAGCAGTCTTGAAAACTGCCGGCCCGCAAGGGCCCGTGAGTTCGAATCTCACAGCCTCCGCCAGCGCTCCTGCAAAATCGCGCGGTCCGGGTCGATTTTGTGCGCTTACCCATCATAGAACCCAACGACCATCGAATGGTTGGCTGGGGGTTGCCTGAGCGCATTACGCAACCAGATTGCTGCGGCGCGAAGGTCCAATTCGCGAGCCTACAAGACGGCTGGCAATCGCCCCCCAACTCGGACAGGCGATCGCACCACTGCTGGGCTCTTGACGAGTGCGCCCAACCAAGTATCCTTCTAGGTGCGCGGGTGAATCGCCCGCTCGCCGCAGTCGACTTTCAAGGTTGTTGGGTAAGTCTGGAAACAGACGCCGGCAGGTTCCATCAGAACGAGCCGGCACTCGGGTAGGGGGGTCTGAGACCGTCCGTCTCTTCGCCCCGAAGAGAGTTTGTCGCAGGGTTCGGCCATGGGAGGCATGGCAGCTACCAACGACTTGTCGATGAAGGTGACACGCCTTTCTGCGCCCTACTGTATGGGCTGGCCGAACCACTTTGATTTTCTTTGACTGGAAGCTTAGCGTTGGTTGCTGCAAGACTGCATCCTGAAAAGGTATCTAGCGAGTCGATCGCCGATTTTCCAGCCCTCTGCAAAGCCCTAGATATCGAAGAGTCGGACTTTGCTACAGCGCTTGCTCTAAGCGCTGATCAGCGGTACCACAGCAGTGAGGTGCCGAAGCGTGACGGGTCATCGCGCACCGTTCACAACCCACATTTTCTAATCCGAAGGATTCAGCGCAGAATCAATGCGCGCATCTTCGCACGCTCATCCGTCGTAAAGTGGCCAGATTATGTCTTTGGCTCCGTGCCAAATGACAGCGACCCAAACAGCACGCTAGGCTCTAGAGACTACGTCAATTGCGCCCGCCAGCACTGCGGTAACAAAAGCATCCTTTCAGTCGACATCAAAGACTTTTTTGACAATATTCATAGAGATTTAGTCACGGCAATCTTCAGCGATTTTCTCAAGTACCCTCTGCCTGTATCAGAGGTCTTAGCAGACATCTGCTGCAAGAGTGAAAGTATTATCCAAGGTGCGCTGACCTCAAGCTATATCGCTACTCTCTGTTTGTTCAGAACCGAAGGCCATCTTGTTAAGAAGCTGCAGCACAAAGGCTTAGTTTATACCCGCCTAGTTGACGACATCAAAGTATCCAGCCGGGTCGCAGGGTATGACTTCAATTATGCGCTTCGCCAACTGGAGCAGCTTACCAGTGACGCCGGATTGCCACTAAATCTACAGAAAACCAAGATCCAGCATGCTGGCATGGCGCCGCTGATGGTTCATGGGCTGCGCGTAGATTTTGGCGAACCACGGCTACCGCCGGACGAGCCCAAAAGAATTCGAGCCTCTGTCAAGAATCTGGAACTTCTTGCGGCGGGCCCTGGCTATCGAGCCATCCCGCGCGTATAGAAAGGACTTTAACCGGTGCATGGGCCGTGTTAACAAATTGCAGCGCGTCAGCCATAGCCAATATCCTGTCCTGTTGGAAAGAATGCGAAAAATACTCCCGCTTCCATCACATAAGGACATTGATCGCGCGCAGCGTTTGATTGAGCGACTCAGGCGAGATTTCGAAACCAAACCAAAGTACAAGGATAGCCTTTGGTTCTATAAAAGGTATTACGTCGCAAGCGAGCGACTAGGAATTCTGAAGCGCTCATTTCCGAAGAAGGCGGAAGATTTGCGCAAATTGCTCCGCCCAATGCGCCCATCCAAGCACTATGAATAAAGTGATCGAGCGAATCAATGAGACTCCGCGGGGAATTTTTGGATTGGGTTTAGCCATTTCCATCGTACTCATCTCCGGCCTTGGAGGCGCTATCGCAGTATTCCTATCAACCATAGTTGAGAGCGACCTTTACAGGCTGCCGGTCTGCCTTACGAATGAGTGCGCTAAAGATTTTCTTGGGAAGACCGACCAAGCCTTCATCATTGCCAAAGCTACAATAGACTTCGCTGTAGGCATCGCGACTACAGGCGGAATATTCGTTGCGTTGCTTAGCTACTTCAATACTGCGGGAAACGCCGCGCTAGCAAATCATATCGGGCATCTCAAGGTGTTTAGCGACTACCTTGACTCCGAAATCAAGAAGCGGGATCGGCTTGCATCGAAGCACATCGATACGCTCCTGTTGTACGCAAGCATATTTGATCAATCCAGAGGTGGGAAAACTTCAATCTCGCCCAGGTACCATGAATTCATCCGTACGCTCAATAATCTCATTGAGGAATCCAACGCCAGGTCGGTAGTTGGAACACCTGGCGGATTCAGTTATAACCTGCATCAACGACGAATGCGCGACCATATGTTAACTGTCGGCATAACAGTCTACCTCGCGCCTCGCGTTGACTACTTGGAGATGGAAGATCAGATATTCTCACTGATCAACCGGATCAACCAATCGTTCTGCGCAGCAGGCGTGTTACCAATGCTTGCCGAACGCAAGTATCGATAATTCATCACAAGACGAAGAGTCGATCCCTCCACTGGGATTGACGCCTGTCATGCTCGGCTGCACTCGCCCTAGTGACTGCGCTCTTGACTACGACGTGATAGCACGATTCAGGAGTTGTACGTTCTGACCCACCGGGCCAGGACGGCTCACACATGGCTCCGAGATATATCCACAGAATTGTGATCCAGATTCATAATTGACTCATATCTTCTGAGCCAATCGGGCAACCATGGCCCACATTGCCTACCTCCGGGTTTCGACCGCGAATCAGTCTGTTGATTCCCAGCGCCACGCACTGCTACAGGCCACAGCCAGCGCGACCCCGGAAATCGACGCGCTCGGTTCGGCGCAGGCGGCTAGAACCTTGGCCTTGATATCGGAACTGTGGCGCAGCCGATGACCGGAATTGGGATGCATAGGTGTCCACCAATGAATAGCAGCAGGCGCGGCGACATTCAGTTTCTAGTTTGGGAGGTCGATCAGGTCCCCCGGTCGCTCCCCGTTTCCTACTTCGTCATCGAAGCCCCGAAATCGGGAGCAGTGAGGTTCCAAGTGCAATCCGTTGCTTCCGGCGCGGTGCAACCCAATGCTTCAAGTCACACCCCCTTCGCCCCTCCTGCCCCCCGCGCCGCTCAGCGCTTCAAGGGCAGCGCCGCAGTGGCCGACTTGGCCTGCAGAGGCAGGAACGGCGGGGTCGAGGCGTCGATCGACAGCAGAAAGCGCACCAGCTTGTCGCGGTCGGCCGCGCTGCTGAGAGTGTCGACGCCGCTGGTGCCGGCGCTGCGGTGGGCCACGTTGTCCAGCACCTCGCCCAGCGAGGTGGCGCGGCCGTTGTGCAGGAACACGTCGTTGAACGCATGCAGCGACAGCAGCGTGGCCGGCGCAAAGCCAGCCGCACCCAGCGGCGCCGCGGCGTTTTGCCGCACCTCGTTGAAGAAGCCGGCGTCGAAGGTGCCCACCTGGCGCAGCTGGTCGGTGATCTGGCCGGCCACGATGGCCACCTGCGCCGGGTTGGGTGGCGGCACGAAGTTCAGCCGCGCACTCGTCCATTGCGCGCCGCCGTGGCAGCTCTGGCAGTTGGCGGCGGCAAACAGCGCGCGGCCGGCCTGCACATCGGGGGCGGAGGCAGGCACCGGCGAGATCGGCGCGCGGATGCCGAACTGCTGGAACGCGCGGATCGCATCCCAGGCGCCCACGCCGCGCACCGTGAGCTGGTTGCGCCCGCCGCTGGCCACCGGCGTGAGGTTGACCACGTTGGGGTCGGGCGTCACGCCGTCGGCCTGCACGATCAGGCCGAGCCCGCCGCTCACGTTGCGGATGTTGAGCTCGAAGTCTTCCTGCTCGTCGCGCTCGGCACTCCAGTTCAGCGTGCGCATCACGCTGCGCTGCACCGAGGCGGCGTCGAAATCGGCGTGCTGCGGGATGGTGCGCCGCGGGCCGGGGCCGAAGATCCACACCACGTTGTCCGACAGGCCGGCCGGCGTGTGGCAGGTGGCGCAGGAGCCCCAGCCGTTGTTGCTCATGCGGCCCACGATGGGCAGGCTGCCGCCGGGCGGCGGGTCGAACTCGCCGATGCTGGTGTTGTAGAGCTCCTTGCCGATGTGCACGCGCTCGGCCAGCGTGCCGGGCTGCGGCTGTGCGGCCGACTTCAGCGTGGCCAGCACCGGGTGGGCGGGCTGGCTGAGGTCGATCACCGAGACATCGCGGCCGATGAAGTTGTGCACATAGGCACGCGTGTCGCCGGCGTTGATGACGATGGCGCGCGGGTTCCTGCCCACCTTGATCTGGTGCACGCGGCCGGCGTCCAGCGGATCGGGCTGCACCAGCGGCCGGCCGCTGGCGGCATCGGCCACCACGCGCAGCAGATGGTTGCTGGCGGCACTCACCACATAGCCCTCGCGGCTGCCATGCTTGAAGGCCATGGCCCAGGGCTGGGTGACGAACAGCTTCGGCGCAGCCGGCTGATCGGCCACCGCGCGGTGCAGGTTCACCGTCTGGCCGGCATCCACCAGGCGCTGGCGGTCGATCACCGACACCAGGCTCTGCGTGTTGACATCGAAGCGCACCGGCCCGTTGGGCGAAGCGCCGGTGTTGGGCAGGTAGGCAAAGCCGTCCTTCAGCGCCACGCTGGCCAGCTGGTTGACATAGGCGCCGGTGGTCTTGTCGAAGGCCCCGCCCGGGGCAATGCGCGCCAGCGCGTCGCCATTGGCCTTGAAGCCGGTGTCGGCCAGCGGCTTGACGGCCACCCGCGCCAGCACCGATTCGTCGGCGGTAGACAGCACCGTCACCAGGCCGTCCTTGGCATCGTCGGCGCCGTCCACCTTGCCCGCCAGCGTGCGCGACAGGAACTCGCTGACGTAGAGCTGCTCGTCGGTGTCCGACGCGTCGCCGTTGTTGCTGACGGCCAGGCCGCGGGGCTCGAAGCCCACGCCGCTGATGGTGCGCAGCACGGTGTCGGTGGCGGTGTCGATCACGCTGATGGTGTGCGAGCGCGCATTGGCCACGTACAGCTTGCGGCCGTTGGGCGTGAGCACCACCGCGGCGGGCTCGGTGCCCACGCTGATCTCGCGCGGACGGCCGATGCCGCCGTTGGCCAGGTTCAGCCGCAGCACCGAGACCGTGCCGCTCGCCGTGTTGGCCACATAGGCCTTGCTGCCGTCGGGCAGCAGGGCCACGCTGCTGGGCTCCTGCCCCACCGGCACCTCGGCCAGCTTGCGGTGGCGGTCCTGGCGCAGATCGAACAGGCTCAGCGTGTGGTTGTCGGCATTGGCCACGGCCAGGAAGGCGCCGTTGGCGCTGAGCGCCAGCGATTGCGACGCGGTGGGGCCGGCAAACCGCGCCAGCGGCGCCGGTGCGGCCTGGGCGGCATGGCGCTGGGCGTCGGCCCTGCGCGCATCGCCGTGCGGCAGCGTGGGCAGCAGCACCGAGGCCATGGCGGCCACGCCGCTCAGCGTCAGCAGGCCGGGCAGGCGGGCCTGGCCGCGCAGGCGGTGCAAGGTGAGGCGGCTCATGTGCGCTCTCCCCGGCGCGTGGGGTGGCGGCCGGCCAGGGCCGCGCCGCCGGCGGCCAGCAGCAGCAGCGCCAGGCTGCCGGGTTCGGGTATGGCGTTGTTGCCGCGCTCGGCAATGTGCAGGTAGCCGCTGCTCAGCGCCTCGCCCTCCAGCTGGCGCAGCGTGATCTCGTGCAGGCCCTCGGCCAGCTCGAACACCGCGCGGCTGATGCCCGGCGTGGCCAGGCAGACCACCGGATCGTCGCCACAGTCGGGTGTGGTGTTGACCAGCACCTGCAGCGGCGAGCTGATGCCCAGCAGCTGGCCGCCGTCCAGGACCTCGAAACGCTCGAGGCCCAGGAAGGCATCGACGATGGTCAGTACGCCACCCCCCGCGCCGAGCTGAAAGCGCCAGCCCGGCGCATCCAGCGCGATGCTGGGCGTGCCGCTGCTGGGCACGCAGAAGTTGCCCTGGTCGTCGGCGGGCGCGCAGCCCGCGGCGAACTGGCCCACGCCGTTGAGGCTGAACTGGGCATAGGTGTCAAACGGCACGGGGCCGGCCTGGGCGGATGGGGCCAGCCAGCCCAGCGCCAGCGCGGCGCCGGCCGCCAGCAGGCGACGGTGATCAGCCATGGGATCTCCTTGATGGCAGTGGAAGAGGCTGTCACCGAAGGCCTCGGTGACGGCCCGGCCATGGTCGAAGCCACCGCGCCGGCGCGGCAGGGTCAGATGTCCCAGCGGGCGGCGCCCGGCGCCACCGAAGCAGGCGCCAGGGTGCGCGGGCGGGACCCTGGTCCCGGCCCCCCCACACAGTGCATGGGCCTGTGCCTGGCCCGAGACCGGGACTGACAGCCCGAGCGGCAACCGGGCCGGGCGCTCGCCGCCGGCTAGTACGTCACCCGCGCCAACCAGGTCTGCTGTGCGGCGTCGCGGGCCTGGCCCAGGGTGTGGATGCCGCGCTCGGCCAGCAGTGGCACCAGCTTCAAAAACACCTCGGCCGTCACCAGCGCATCGCCCAGCGCGGTGTGGCGGCCCAGCACGGGGATGCCGAAACGCTCGGCAATGGCCTCGAGGCGGTGCGAGGCCTGCTGCGGGTGCACCAGGGCCGAGAGCAGCAGCGTGTCGAGCACCGGCTGCTCGAAGCGCAGGCCGGTGAGCCCTTCCTTGAGCTGAAGAAAGCGCATGTCGAAAGCGGCGTTGTGCGCCACCAGCACGGTGTCGGCGGCAAAGGCGTGAAAGGCCGGCAGCACCGCGGCAATGGTCGGCTGGCCGGCCACCATGGCCGGCGTGATGCCGTGGATGGGCACGCCCTCGGGCGGGATCGGCCGCTGCGGATCGACCAGTTGCTCGAAGCTCTCCTGCCGCAGCAGCTTGCCGTTGACCACCCGGGTGGCGCCGATCTGGATGATCTCGTCGCCCTGCGCCGGGTTCAGGCCGGTGGTCTCGGTGTCGAACACGGTGTAGGTCAGCTCGGCCAGGCGGCGGTCGTTCAGCGCCTGGTCCAGCCCGTTCAGGCCGGCCTGGCGGAACAGGTCGAAGTCGTAGTACTCGGGCCGGCTGGCGTGCTGCGGCAGGCTGGCCGCACGCTGGCCCGGGCGCCCGGGGTCGGCTGGGGCCTCGGCGTCGGCCAGCGGCAGCAGAAAGCGGAAGAAGGCCTGGTGCCGCACCCGCTCGCGCTCGAACCAGAACTCGCCGCCATGGCGCTGCAGCACCTCGCGCACGGCCAGCGGGCTGGCCTGGCCGCCGATCGGCATCGGGTCGGTCTCCCAGCTCATCACGGTCTCGGTGCTCATGGCCTGGCCGGTCCAGATCAGGTCGAGGTGGGCGCGGCCCGGTGTCGGGGCCGGTGCCAGGCGCAGCTGCACCAGGCGGATGCCGTATTCGTCGGCCAGGCGGCCGGCCAGGTAGCACAGCGCCTGCAGCAGCCAGAAGCTGTCGACCTGCAGCCACAGGCCGCCATCCACCTCGGCCGGCGCGGCGCGCAGGCCCGGCTGCTGCAGACCGATGCGCTGCACCGCGGCGGCCACCAGGTCGGCGCCCAGCATGTCCTCCAGCGGCCAGCGGGTGCCGGCACCCCCACCGCCCTGCGCGGCCACGGCGTTCAGGCGCGCGCTCATGGCCTGGGCCTCGTCGCGCACCACGGCCAGAAAGCGCTCGCGCTGCGCGGGCTCGAGGTCGGGGTACTCCAGCATCTCGGCGGCCGCCTGCAGATTGCCCAGCGCGGCACGGCTGCCTTCGGTGAGCTCGTGCAGCAGGCGGTCGCGCCCGGTCTCGTGGGCGAACTCGCGCGTCACGTTGGCCAGCATCAGCACAAAGCCGGCCAGGGCCGGCGCGCGGGCTGCTGGATCAGCGCCCGCCTCTCCCTCTTTGCCCCCCTCGCCCGCCTCGCCCCCCTCGCCCGCCTCGCTTTCCTCGCCCTGTTTCGCCTGGCAGCGCCCGTCCAGCGCGGCGGCCTCGGCCACCTGGCGCACCGGCGCCATCTGCACGCGCAGCAGCTGGCCGGCCGCGGTGGTGGTGAGAAAGTGCGCCGCAGGCTGGGCGTCGCCGCGGGCCAGCTGCTGGCCGATCTTCTCGAGCGCGTGGGCCACCAGCTGGCGCTCGAACACGGTGTAGATCGAGCGGCCCAGGCCGATCAACTCGGCGCCATCGGCCAGCGCCGGTGCCGCCGACAGGGCCCGGAACTGCGCCCGCGCGCTGCCGTTGTAAAGCAGCACCCGGCCATCGAGGTTGCACACCACCACGGCCTGGCTGAGCTCGGACATCAGCGCGGCCAGGCGGCTGCGCTCTTGCTCGATGCCGCGGCTGGCCTGGCGCACCTGGGCGGCGATGTCGGCCTGCAGCTGCTGGCGCTGGGCCACCAGCTGGTTCACGCCGGCGGCCAGCGCCTGCAGCGCCGGCGCGCCCTGCGGCGTGATCGGCGTGCCGGTATCGGTGCCCAGGCGCAGCTGCAGGGCCTCCAGCAACTGGCCTGCGGCCGCCGGCCAGGCCGCCAGCAGGCGCTTGAGCCCGCTCAGTACCGCCGCCACGCCCAGCAGCAGCGCCAGCAGCAGCAAGGCGGCGCGTGGCGCCAGCAAGGCGCCCAGCAGCGCGCCCAGCTGCGCCCGCTCGGGCGGGGCCAGCGTGGCCCACAGCAGGCCGGCGCTGGCCCCCAGCCACAGCAGCAGGCCGCCCAGCACCCAGGCGGCGGCACCGGCCAGGGCCCGCAGCTCGCGCGCCTGCCGGCTCAGGCCGGCTGGGGGCGGGTGGGTGCTGGCGGCGGCGGCGACAGCGGCGGCGGCGACAGCGGGGCCGGGGCCAGGGCCGGGGCTGGCCGTCATGCGGCCGGCTCCAGCAACTGGCGCAGGCGCTGCACCAGGGCCTTGGTGGCAAAGGGCTTGGTGAGGTAAGCGTCGGCGCCCAGCGCCAGGCCCTTGGCCACATCGGTGTCGCGGCCCTTGGCGGTGAGCAGCACGATGCGCAGGCCGGCCAGGCTGTCGTCGGCGCGCAGCTGCTGGCACACGTCCAGGCCGCTCAGGCGCGGCATCATCACGTCCAGCAGGGCCAGCGCCGGGCGCACCGCGCGCACGGCGTCGAGGGCCTCCTGGCCGTCGCGGGCCAGCGTCACCTCGAAGCCCTCGCGCTGGAGCAGGAACTCCAGCGAGACCAGGATGTTCGGCTCGTCGTCGGCGACCACGATGCGGGTGTTCATGGCTTGTCTCCGGATGCGTTGTGGCTGTGCTGCCATGGCAGCGCGAAAGCAAAGCAGGCGCCTTGTGCTGCATCAGCCTCGAGCCACATGCGGCCGCCGAAGTGTTCGACGATCTGGCGGCTGATCGGCAGGCCCAGGCCGGTGCCGGCCGGGCGGTGCAAGGCGTCGCCGCCCTGGCGGAACTTCTCGAAGATCAGCGCGCGCTGGGCCACCGGCACGCCGGGGCCGTTGTCGTGCACGCGCACGGTGCAGCCGTCGGCATCGCAGTCCAGCATCACGCTGACGCAGCCGCCCACCGCCGGCGCAAACTTGGCGGCGTTGGACAGCAGGTTCATCAGCACCTGCATCAACCGGTCCTCGTCGGCCAGCAGCGTGGGCGCTGGCGCTGGTGCCGGTGCCGGCAGGTGCAGCCGCAGCTCGGCGCCGCGGGCGTGGAACATCTCGGCCGTGGTGTCCACCGCGCGCTGCAGCAGTGCCCGCAGGTCGATCGGCGTGCTGCGCCATTCGGCATGGCCCGACTCGATCTTGGCCATGTCGAGCACCTGGTTCACCAGGCGCGACAGGCGTTCGGTCTCGGCCACCACGATGGCCAGAAACTGCTGGCGCTGGGCCGGCGCCATGTCGGGGTCGTCGTGCATCAGCTCCGACAGCGCGCGGATCGAGGTCAGCGGCGTGCGCAGCTCGTGGGTCACCGAGGACATGAAGTCGTCCTTCAGCCGGTCGAGCTCTTCCAGGCGCTCGTTGGCGGCGCGCAGCCCGTCGGTGGCGCGGCGCAGGGCCTGCTGCTGGGCCTCGAGCGCCTGGGCATGGCCACGCAGCTGCGAGGCCTCGTCCAGCATGCGCAGCACGTCGTCCATGGCCAGCGGCTCCTCGTCGACCACCGAGGCCACCATCACCCGGGCCGAGGCCGCGCCGATGGCGCCGCCCAGCTCGGTCTCGACCAGCTGCACCAGGCGCGCGTCGGGCACGATCTGCGCGGCATCGGCCAGGCCCTGGGCGCGTGCGTGGTCGTCAAACAGCTGTGCTGCCCGCGCGGCACCCACGAAACGCTGCGCCAGCGCACGCAGGTCAGCCAGCCGCGCGCGGCCGCGCCAGAACACCGGCGGCGAGGTGCCCGCGTCGGCCGCCGCCCTGCCAGGCAGCGCAGCGGCCGGCGCCCCGCGCTGGAACACGTCGACAAACAACAGCGCCTGCGCAGCCTCGCGTGGCGAGGGCCCGCGCCACAGCGACACACCGACATACAGCGCGGTGTTGACGCCCAGGCTCCACACCAGCGCATGGGTCAGGGGGTCGAGGCCCTGCAGGCCCAGCAGGCGCTCGGGCGCCAGCAGCGCCCAGCCCTCGGGGCCTTGCAGCAGCCAGTCGCCACGGCCCGGCGCCGCCAGCCAGCCCGAGCGCGCCAGCGAGGGCAGCATCAGCGTGTAGACCCACAGCGCAAAGCCGCCCAGCAGGCCGGCCAGCGCGCCCAGGCGGGTGCCGCCCTTCCAGTACAGGCCGCCCAGCAGGGCCGGCGCAAACTGCGCCACCGCAGCAAAGCTGATCAGGCCGATGCTCACCAGCGCATAGGCCTCGCCAGCCAGGCGAAAGTACAGGTAGCCCAGCAGCAGGATGGCGGCGATGCCGGCGCGGCGGATGCCCAGCAGCAGGCCGGTGAGATCGCCCGTCCCGGCGCGCCGCGTGCGGTGCAGCACACCGGTGCGCAGCAGCAGCGGCATCACCAGGTCGTTGCAGACCATGGTGGCCACCGCGATGGCCTCGACCATGACCATGCCGGTGGCCGCCGACAGCCCGCCGATGAAGGCCGCCAGTGCCAGCCCCGGCTGGCCGGCGGCCAGCGGCAGCGCGATCACGAAGCCATCGGCCTGCGCGGCGCCGCTGCCCGGCGCGGCCAGCAGCAGCCCGGCCAGCGCGATGGGCAGCACGAACAGGTTGATCAACAGCAGGTAGGCCGGAAAGGCCCAGCTGGCGCGCCGCAGGTGGCGCTCGTCGACGTTCTCGATCACCATCACCTGAAACTGCCGCGGCAGGCACAGCAGCGACAGCATGGCCAGGGCCATCAGCGCCAGCCACTGGTCCCAGGCAAAGCGGCCATCGGCGCTGCCCGCGCCCAGCGTGAGCAGGCGGGCCAGCTCGGGCCGCGACTGGGCCTGCGCCAGCAGCGCGCCCGGCCCGTCAAACAGGCCCCAGGTGACATAGGCCCCCACCGCCATGAACGCCAGCAGCTTGACCACCGATTCGGCGGCAATCGCCGCCACCAGGCCTTCATGGCGCTCCTGGCGCTGCAGCCGCTCGGCCAGGCCCGCGGCACCGCCCGCCGCACTGCCACCCGCACCAGCCCCGCCACCGGGCCGGCGGGTGCCGAAGACCATCGTGAACAAGGCCATCGCCAGCGCGATGGCCAAGGTGCTGTCGCGCCACCAGGGCCAGGCTGCGGCCGGCGGCGCGCCGGGCGGCTGGGTGAGCAGCGCATAGCCCACCGCAATGGCTTTGAGCTGCAGCGCGATGTAGGGCACGATGCCCACCACGGTGATCAGCGTCACCAGGCCGGCCAGCAGCTGGCTCTTGCCGTAGCGGCTGCCGATGAAGTCGGCGATCGAGGTGATGCGCTGCTGGCGCGTGATGCGCACCAGCTTGCGCACCACCAGCCAGGCCAGCATCATGCCCAGCGTGGGCCCCAGGTAGATCGGCAGGAACCACAGGCCACCCGTGGCCGCGCGGCCCACGCTGCCGAAATACGTCCAGGCGGTGCAGTAGACGGCCAGCGACAGCGCATACACCCAGGCCCGCCCGATCACCGAGCGCCCGGCCGCGGCCCGCCGCTCGGCCCACCAGGCCACGCCGAACAAGGCTGCCAGATAGGCCAGCGCCGCCAGCACCACGGTGCTGGCGGCCAGCACCGGCACGGCAGCTGGCACAGTGGCCAGCACAGGGGCCGGCACAGCGGTCATCGCAGCGGCCGGCACGGCGGCCAGTGCCAGGGCCATCAGGGCCTGGCTCACGGGCCGGCGTCGGCCGGCGTCTCGCCGTGCTCGAGCACCCAGGCCACGGCGGCGATCAGGCCCGCCCACACGGCAAACAGCGCCAGCGGCAGCAGCGGCAGGCCGCTGGCGCCCAGCGGCTGATCCCACAGCGCCAGCAGCGGCCAGCCCAGCAGCAGCCAGCCGGCACCGAACCAGGCCAGCAGGCGCTGCACCGTGAGGCTCTTGCTGTTCACCTGCGTGGGCTCCCGGTGGGTGATCGGTGGGTGACCCCGGTGGTGGGCCGATAGACGGGCGGCGGATGCCCGCTGCGGTGGCAAACGGCCGCTGGCCGCGCGCCTGCCGCCGGTCTGCAGCGGCCTGCACACGCCAGGATTGTGGTGCTGCGCCTGACCCACGGCTGACGTCTTGCCAAACCCTGATCTGGCTCAAACACGGCACTAGTGCAAACCCTTGGTTTCATGGCAGGGTCAGTTCATGGTCAGGCATGCGCCGCAGACTTTGTCCCATCCCAGCCTTGTGCAGACCTGCCAGCAGATGGACGTTCGTCTAGCCTGTTAGCTCGGCGTGCACACCCGACAGGAGAATGTGATGAGCAATGACGTGGTCGCCCGCATCCGGGCCAATCCCAAGTACCAGGAGCTGCGCCGCAAGCGCAACAGCTTCGGCTGGTGGCTGACGCTGCTGATGATGCTGGTGTACTACGGCTACATCGCACTGATCGCCTGGAACAAGGAGTTCCTGTCGCAGCCGCTGGGCAGCGGTGTCACCACCCTGGGCATCCCCATCGGCATGGGCGTGATCATCTTCACCATCGTCATCACCGGCCTGTATGTGCGCCGCGCCAACAACGAGTTCGACGCGCTCACCCGCGACGTGCTCGCCAAGGAGGTGAAGTGATGTCGCGCCCCCTGCAAACCGCCGCGGCGCTGCTGGCGCTGCTGGCACTCGGCGCGGCCCATGCCGCCGGTGGCGACGTGGGCCAGGCCGCCAAGCAGAGCACCAACTGGACGGCCATCGGCATGTTCGGCGTGTTCGTGATGGGCACGCTGTGGATCACCAAGTGGGCCGCGGCCAAGACCAAGAGCGCGGCTGACTTCTACACCGCCGGCGGCGGCATCACCGGCTTCCAGAACGGCCTGGCGATCGCCGGCGACTACATGTCGGCGGCCTCGTTCCTGGGCATCTCGGCAGCGGTGATGGCCTCGGGCTACGACGGCCTGATCTACTCCATCGGCTTCCTGGTGGGCTGGCCGGTGATCACCTTCCTGATGGCCGAACGGCTGCGCAACCTGGGCAAGTTCACCTTTGCCGACGTGGCCGGCTACCGCTTCAAGCAGGGCCCGATCCGCGCCTTCGCGGCCAGCGGCACGCTGGTGGTGGTGGCCTTCTACCTGATTGCGCAGATGGTCGGCGCGGGCCAGCTGATCAAGCTGCTGTTCGGGCTGGACTACTGGCTGGCGGTGGTGATCGTTGGCGCGCTGATGATGGTCTACGTGCTGTTCGGCGGCATGACGGCCACCACCTGGGTGCAGATCATCAAGGCCGTGCTGCTGCTCACCGGCGTGAGCTTCATGGCCTTCATGGTGCTGGCGCAGTTCGGCTTCTCGCCCGAGGCGCTGTTTGCCGCCGGCGTGAAGGTCAAGGCCACCATCGCCGCCAATGGCAAGGAGGCGGCCATGGCCGCGGCCACGGCGGCCACCGCCGCGGCGGCCACGCCCGAGCTGGCGGCCAGCGCCGCAGCCGCCATGGCCAAGGCCAGCGCCATCAACCCCGAGAAGGTGGGCCTGTCGCTGATGAACCCGGGCGGCTTCGTCAAGGACCCGATCAGTGCCATCAGCTTCGGCATGGCGCTGATGTTCGGCACCGCCGGCCTGCCGCACATCCTGATGCGCTTTTTCACCGTGCCCGATGCCAAGGAGGCACGCAAGAGCGTGTTCTGGGCCACCACCTGGATCGGCTACTTCTATGTGCTGATCTTCATCATCGGCTTCGGTGCCATCACGCTGGTGCTGACCAACCCCGAGTTCGCCGACGTGGCCAAGGGCGTGATCAAGGGCGGTGCCGGCACGGCCAACATGGCCGCGGTGCTGGTGGCCAAGAGCGTGGGCGGCGACGTGTTTTTCGGCTTCATCTCGGCGGTGGCCTTCGCCACCATCCTGGCGGTGGTGGCCGGCCTCACGCTGAGCGGTGCCTCGGCCGTGTCGCACGACCTGTACGCCACGGTGTTCAAGGGCGGCAAGGCCGACAGCGCGGCCGAGCTGCGGGTCTCGCGTGCCACCACGCTGGCACTCGGTGTCATCGCGGTGGCCCTGGGCATCACCTTCGAGAAGCAGAACATCGCCTTCATGGTGAGCCTGGCCTTCGCCATTGCCGCGTCGGCCAACTTCCCGGTGCTGTTCATGAGCGTGCTGTGGAAGGACTGCACCACCCGCGGCGCGGTGATCGGCGGTTTCCTGGGCCTGATCTCGTCGGTGGGCCTGACCATCGTGTCGCCGTCGGTGTGGGAGGCCACGCTGGGCAACCCCAAGGGCTCGGCCTGGTTCCCGTACACCTCGCCGGCCCTGTTCTCGATGACCATCGGCTTCGCCAGCATCTGGCTGTTCTCGATCCTCGACCGCAGCGCCCAGGCGCAGCAGGAGCGGGTGGACTTCGAGGCCCAGCAGGTGCGCTCGGAAACCGGCCTCGGCGCCGCCGGCGCATCGGGTCACTGAACCGGCCTGCCCTGCCCCTCAGCCCGGCCCTGGCCGGACTCTTCACTTGCAGCCCGGCCCTGGCCGGGCTCTTCACTTGCAGCCCGGCCTCGGCCGGGCTTTTCACGCGCAGCCCGGCCCTGGCCGGGCTTTTTCATGGGCGGTCGGCGGGCACGCCGGGGCTTGCGCCAGGCCAAATCCGAGCCCGGTCGCGGCAGAACAAATGAGATAAACTCTCATTTAGATTTGGAGTACCGCACGCCATGAGCCGCACTGCACCCGCCGCCACGCTGGCCGACCTGCCCGATGGCCGCGCCGCCACGGTGCACGGTGTCGACGACGAGGGCGGCACCCTGGACACCCTGCAGCTGCGCCGCCTGCGTGAACTGGGCTTTCTGCCCGGCGAGCCGGTGAAGGTGCTGCGCCGCGGCCCGGGTGGCCGCGAGCCGCTGGCGGTGCAGGTGGGCGACACGCTGTTTGCCCTGCGTCTGGCCGAGGCACGCTGCGTGCTGGTGGACTGAATGTCCCAGGCTGCTTCCGTCTCCGACCGCCTGCCACAGAGCGTGGCCCTGGTCGGCAACCCCAACTGCGGCAAGACCGCGCTGTTCAACCTGCTCACCGGCGCGCGCCAGAAGGTGGCCAACTACGCCGGCGTGACGGTCGAGCGCAAGATCGGCCAGGCCCGCCTGGCCGATGGCCGCCAGGTGCAGGTGATCGACCTGCCCGGTGCCTACAGCCTGACCCCCGCCACACCCGACGAGCAGGTGACGCTCGAGGTCATCGAGGGCCGCCGCCCCGGCGAGCGCCAGCCCGATGCGGTGGTGGCCGTGGTCGATGCCACCAACCTGCGCATGAACCTGCGCCTGGTGCTCGAGCTGCAGCGCCTGGGCCGGCCGATGATGGTGGCGCTGAACATGGCCGACGTGGCCCGCGCCCGCGGCCTGCAGATCGATACCGCCGCCCTGTCGCTGGCGCTGGGCTGCCCGGTGGTCGAGACCGTGGCGGTGCGCCGCAACGGCCATGCCGAACTGCTGAGCCGGCTGCAGGCCTGGCGCCTGCCCCAGGCTGCCGATGCCGCACCGGTGCATGCCGCGGCGGCCGATCCGGCGGCACTGATGGCACGGGTGCGCGAGATCCTGGCCCAGGCCGTGCACAGCGCACCGGGCACCCACACGGCCGACCGGCTGCAGCTCACGCTCGACCGCTGGGTGTTGCACCCGGTGTGGGGCCTGGCCATCCTGGCCGCGGTGCTGTTCGTGGTGTTCCAGGCGGTGTTTGCCTGGGCCGCCGCGCCAATGGACCTGATCGAGGCCGGCATGGCCGCGCTGGGCGACTGGCTGGGCGCCAACATGGCCGACGGCCCGCTGCGCAGCCTGCTGGTGGACGGCGCCATTGCCGGCGCCGGCGCGGTGCTGGTGTTCCTGCCGCAGATCCTGATCCTGTTCTTCTTCATCCTGGTGCTCGAGGATTCGGGCTACCTGCCGCGCGCCGCCTTCCTGCTCGACAACGCGATGGGCAAGGTGGGCCTGTCGGGGCGGGCCTTCATCCCGCTGCTGTCGAGCTTTGCCTGTGCGGTGCCCGGCATCCTGGCCACGCGCACCATCGCGCACTGGAAAGACCGCCTGGCCACCATCATGGTGGCGCCGCTGATGACCTGCTCGGCCCGCCTGCCGGTGTATGCGCTGCTGATCGGCGCCTTCATCCCCGAGCAGTCGGTGGGCCCTTTCAACCTGCAGGGCCTGGTGCTGTTTGCGCTGTACCTGGCCGGCGTGGCCTCGGCCTGCCTGGTGGCCTGGATCTTCAAGCGCGTGTGGCTGCGCAGCAGCTACCAGCCGCTGATGCTGGAACTGCCGCCCTACCGCTGGCCCGGCCTGCGCAACCTGGGCCTGGGCCTGTGGGAGCGCGCGCGCATCTTCATCGAGCGGGTGGGCACGATCATCTTCGCGCTGTCGGTGCTGCTGTGGTTCCTGTCCACCCATCCGGCGCCGCCCGAGGCTGCGGGCGCCACGCTGCCGGCCATCCAGTACAGCTTTGCCGGCCAGCTGGGCCGCGCGCTGGAGCATGTGTTCGCGCCGGTCGGCTTCAACTGGCAGATCTGCATTGCGCTGGTGCCCGGCATGGCCGCGCGCGAGGTGGCGGTGGGTGCCCTCGGCACGGTGTATGCGCTGTCGGCCAGCGACGATGCGGTGGCCGAGGCCCTGGCGCCGATGATCGCCGCGCAATGGTCGCTGGCCACCTCGCTGGCGCTGATGGCCTGGTTCGTGTTTGCGCCGCAGTGCATTGCCACGCTGGCCACCGTGAAGCGCGAGACCAATGGCTGGCGCTGGCCGCTGGTCATGACCGGCTACCTGTTCGGCCTGGCCTATCTGGCGGCCTTCGTCACCTACCGCGCCACGCTGTGGCTGGGTGGCTGACGCCGCGCGCAGCATGGACCTGCAATCGCTGGCCACCGGCCTGATCGTCGGCAGCGCGCTGGTCTACGCCGCCTGGGCGCTGATGCCGGCCGCCTGGCGCCGCACGCTGCGGCACCGGCTCACCGGCCAGGCCCAGCCCGAGGCCGCGGGCGGCTGCGGCGCCTGCTCGGGCGGCTGCACGCCGCCGCCGCAGCGCTCGGCCTCGGCCGCGGCCGAACAGCCGATTCACATCCGGCGCCGACCGCAGGCCTAGCCACCGGCCACCGGCGTGCCTGGATGACCGGGTGCCCGTGCACCTGGACCCCTGGCTGCCCGGCGCGGCACGCCCCTGCGCAGGGCCGCGCAAGTCAACCCCGCTGCAGCCGGTGGCGCAGCACCACGAAGGCCAGGCCGGCCAGCACCGCGGCATCCAGCGGCGTGGCTGAGTCGCGCTCAGGCAGGCCCAGCGCCTGCTGCAGGCTGGCCCAGCGCAGGTCGATGGTCACCGCGCCCTGCTGCTGGTAGGGCGGCAGCTGGCGAAACTTCCAGTCGTGGAACATCGCCGACACATCGTGGCGCGCATTCGGCAGGCCCACGCCCAGCAGCGGCTGCAGCGCACGGTCCAGCAGCGCCAGGTCGAAGTCGAGGTAGTAGCCCACCAGCGGCCGCGGGCCGATGAAGTGCAGCAGCCCGGCCATGGCCGCGCGCTCGGCGGCGTCGCCCACTCCGGCGCCGTCGAGCAGCGAGACCTCCAGGCGCTGGCTGGCCAACACCCGGTCGCCCTGCCCACGCACCGCGGCCAGCGCCAGCAGGCGGTCGCGGTTGGCGTCGCGGCCGCTGGCCAGCACATCCAGCGCCACCCATTCGCCGGCGGGTGGCGGCTGCCACAAAAAGGCCCATTGCGGATCGGCCAGCTGGCGCTGCGACCATTCGCGCTTGATGGCCGCCCAGCCACCGCCGGCGCCGCCCAGGCGCGGCATCACAGCGCATCCAGGTGAAAGCGCAGGCGCAGCAACTGCTTGAAGCGCTTGACCACCGCCAGCGTGTCCTTCAGAAGATCGCGGTCCAGGCTGGACAGGCGGTCGACCTCGATGCCGCCGCCAGGCGCCTGGCCGGCCTCCAGCGCCGCCAGGCCCAGCTTCAGCTTCAGACCCATGAAAAAGTGCAGGCTGTCCACCAGATCGGTGGCCAGGCCCTGCTCCAGCGCGCCGGCGGCCACCAGCGCCTCGAGGCGCGCCACCGTGCCGGTGGCCTGCACCCGGTGCGCCAGTGCCAGGCTGCGCACGCCATGCACCAGCGGAAAGCTGCCGGCCTTCTTCAGATCGAGCAGGCCCGGCCCATCTTCCAGCGAGAACAGCCGCGACCACCAGCCGCCACCGCCCTCGAAGGCATTGATCGCCGCGGCAAAACGCGCCAGCAGCGCGTCGTTGTCGGTGACCAGGTTGAAGACCTCGCCGCGCACCTGGGCCAGCAGCGTGGCATCGCCCGCCACCGCGTGGGCATCGAGAAAAATCGCCAGCGACATCAGGCTGTCGGGCGACGGCATCAGCAGCCAGCGCCGCACGCGCTCGCCGAAATCGGCCGCCTCGTGCCGCCACTCGGGGTTGCTGAGCATGATCTGGCCCGGGCATTCGGGGTAGCCAAAATCGGCCAGCGCCTGTGAAAACCGCTGGCAGATGGCGGCCAGATCGGCCGGCGGCGTGTAGCCGTCGCGCAGGATCAGGCCGTTGTCCTGGTCGGTCTTGAGCAGCTGCTCGCCGCGGCCCTCGCTGCCCATCACGAACAGGCAGCTGTTGGCCACCAGGGCCGGCGGCGCCATCAGCTGCCAGGCGCGCTCGAACAGCAGCGCATTGAGTTCCTGCACCAGGCGCGCGATCAGGCCCACCTTGGTGCCGCCGCGCTGCAGCAGGCCGATCACCTGGGTGATCTGGGCGGCCGGCGCGGCCAGCGCGGCCAGCTCGGTGGCTTCGAGGATCTGCCGCGTCACCAGCGTGCTGTGGTTCGACAGGAAGCCCAGCAGGTCCACCTGCTCCAGCACGCCCAGAATGGGCCCGCCGGGCGCCTGGCGGCCGGCCTGGCCAGGGCCGGCGGGAGCACGCACCACCACGCGCTGCACGCGGTGGCGGATCATCACCGCCAGCGCCTCGAACAGCGGCGCGTCGGGCGCCACGCACACCAGGGGATGGCTGGCCAGATCGCCCACCGGCAACTGATCGAGCGGCCGGCCATGCAGGATGGCGCGCTGCAGCCCGGCGGTGGTGAAGATGCCCAGATGCTGCGTGCCATCGGCCGCCGCACTGGCGTTGGCCGGGCCGTCAGCAGGGGCCGTGACCACGCCATCGGCCACGCCACCGGCCGTGGCGTCGGCCGGGCCGTCGGCACGCTTGGCGCCCGGGGCCGCCACCCCCACGCCGCGCACCAGCACATGCGTGACCCGCTGCCCGACGAACAACCGCACCACCGACACGATGTCGAGCGCGGCGTCCACATACTGCGGCGGGCGCAGCACCGCCTGATCCACCCGCGCCAGGGTCAGGCTCTGCAGCTCATGCTGGCGGTGGTGGGCCGACAGCGCGGCCAGCTTCTTCGACAAATCGGCAAACAGCAGCGCCGCGAAGGTGGCGTTGTGCGTGATCAGCGTGTTCACCGTGTCGCGCGGCAGCCGGTAGGCCAGCACCTCGCTGGCGGCCACGAAGCGGTGGCTGGCCACGCCGGTGACCAGCGCCCGGCCATCGAAGCAGTCGTCGGGGCCGTAGGTGGCCACCAGGTCGTCGCCCTCCCACTGCCGCACATGGCCCTGGATCAGCACCACCAGGTGCTCGGGCGAGGCGCCGGCCGCCAGCATCACCTGGTCGGGTGGCACGAACTCGATGTCGACGCTGTCGCGCACCAGGCGGCGCTGCTCGGCGCTCAGGCAGTCGAAGGGCGAGACGTTGAAGTTGAAGGCGTGGGGCACGGCGGGCGCAGGCAAGGCAGCAGCAGCAAGCCCGATGGCACCACAGCCAGCTGACAGCCAGCCTGCGCGGCATCAAGCTTGCGCGGGCCGCCGCCGGCTACACCACGCAGGTGCGGTTCTTGCCCGTGCGCTTGGCTTCGTAAAGCCCCTCGTCGGCGCGCTCCAGTGCGCGCTGCAGCGGCTCGCCGTCGCGCCAGGCGCTCACGCCGGCCGAGAAGGTGACGAAGACCTCCTGCCCGTTGTGCATGAACAGGCTGGCGGTGAGCTGGCGCTGCAGCCGCGTGAGGGCCTGCTGCGCCTCGTCCAGCGGCGTGTCGGGCAGCAGCACCACGAACTCCTCGCCGCCAAAGCGCGCCACATGGTCACCGGGCCGCAGCCAGCCGCGCACGCGCTCGGCCAGGGCCTTCAGCGCCTCGTCGCCGGCGGCGTGGCCCAGCGAGTCGTTGAGCTTCTTGAAGTTGTCGATGTCGATCAGGCCCACGGCCAGCGGTGCCTGGGCCGGCGCACCGGTGGCCGGCAGCGCGCGGCGGCGCTGCGCCTCGGCCTCGAAGGCGCGCTCCAGGCCGCGGCGGTTGGCCACCTGGGTCAATGCGTCGGTAGACACCTCTTCGTCCAGGCGGCGCAGTTCAAGCTCGAGTGCGCGCACGCGCGCCTCCAGTGCGCCGGCACGCGCATGCTCGGCGGCCAAGCGGTCACGGGCCCCGGCCACCACGCTGTGCACTGCGCGGCTCTCGCCCACCATCTCCTGCACCAGGCTGGCCAGGTGCTCCAGTGATTCAGCCGCCGCAATGCGCGTGGCGTACGCGGCCATCTGGTCGCCAAAACGCCCGGTGGCCTGGCCCAGCTCGCCCAGCTCGGCCATCACCTGCTGCACCACCTGGCGCAAGGCGTCGCGGGCCAGCACACGCTCGGCCGCCAGCGTGCGCTGCTGCTCGCGGGTGCGGGCCAGCAGGTCGCGCGCAGCGCGCACGGCACGGGCGCTGGTGCCGCCCTCGGGCCCGGCGCCGGCATCCAGCCGGGCGCGCAGGGCCTGGCCCTGGCCCTGCAGCCAGTCGCCCTCGTCGGTGGGCGCGGCGGGGCCGGCCAGGCCTTCGCTGAGCGCTCGGGTGAGCGCCAGCAGTTCGTCCACCAGCTCTTCGCGCAGGCCGAACAGGCCGCGCACCCGTTGGCAGACGCCGGCCACCGCCTCGGCCAGCGCGGGCGTGGCGCCTTCGCGCTGCACGCGGGCGGCCAAGGCGGCCAGTTCATCGGCCAGCTCGCCGGCCCGTGGCTCGTTGCCCGGCAGGCCGGCGCGCACCGTGCCGGTGAGCTCGTGCACCAGTTGCTGGGTGGCGGCGGCATCGGGCGCGTTGGCCTCGGCCGCAGTGACATCGGCTGCGCCGGCCCGCGGCGCCGCAAGCGCCGGCCCCTTCGGCGGTGCGGCAGGCACGGCGGGCGGCATGGCGGCCGACGGCTCGATCGGCGTGTCGGCAGCGCCCACGGCCGCATCCGGTGTGTCGATCTCCCAGGTGCCCACCAGCTGGCCCAGGCGCTGCTGCAGGCGGGCGGCGTCGCTGCGGCTGCCTTCCAGCACACGGGCCAGGCTGTCCTTCTTGCGCGCGGCAGTCCACTGGCGGCCGCCGCGCTCCAGGCCCTTGGCCAGGCGCTCGATCAACCGTGCCCAGGCCTCGCCCTGGGCCCCCGCTGCGCCGGCGCAGCGCTCGAGCGACTTCTGCGCATCGTCCCAGCGGCCCGCCATCAGCGCGCCGGCCAGCTCGCCGCGCAGTGCCGGCTCGTCGGTCAGGCGCATCGCCAGGCGCTCGATCATGGCCCGCGCGCGTGGCGGCAAGGCGGCATCGCCGGGCTGCGCTTCGCCGGATTCTTCGGCATAGGCCCGGGCGTAGTTGGCGGGGGTGGGTTCCAGCTGGGCGGTCGCCAGGCGACGCAGGGCGCCCTTGGCCCAGGCCGCGGCGTTGGATGGGGTCGTCACGAAATCACCTTGGTTCAGCCCATCGCGGCAGCGGCCGCGGCGGGGCGTGGTGGCGGCACGCGGCGGTGGCGGCGGCCAAGTTCAGGTGCGGCTGCGGGCGCCCGAGCGCACGGCTTCGAGCCGCGTGGTGGTGCCGTGCATGATCCAGGGCGCATTGCCCGGCAGCACGGTCTGCTGCAGCCACACTTCGAGGTCGTCGGGCGCGATCGGGCGGCTGAACAAAAAGCCCTGCATCACGCCGCAGCCCAGGCGCAGCAGCTCTTCCATCTGGCGCAGGTTCTCCACGCCCTCGGCCACCACGCGCAGGCCCAGCGAACGCGCCAGCGCGATGATGGCGTTGACCACCGCCGAGCTCTGCGGCGTGATGCCCAGGTTGCGCACGAAGCTGCGGTCGATCTTGAGCTCCGAGATCGGCAGCGTGGTCAGCGAGGCCAGGTTGGAGTAGTCGGTGCCGAAGTCGTCTATCGCGATCTCGACACCGATCTCGTTGAGCCGGTGCAAGAAGGGGATGACGTTCTCGGAATCCTTCTTCAGGCTGTTCTCGGTGATCTCGACCTGGATCACGCGGTGCGGCATGCCATTGGCCATCACCGCCTGGTGCAGGTGCTCGACCAGGTCGCTGCGACTGAACACGCGGCTGGGCAGGTTGACGGCGATCGAGTCCTCGAAGCCGAAATGCTCGGACCAGATGCGCGCCTGGCGCGCCGCCTCGCGCAGCGCCCATTCGGACATCGGCACGATCAGGCCGGTTTCTTCGGCCAGCGGAATGAAATCGTTGGGCGGCACCAGCGCATGGCCGCGCTGCCAGCGCATCAGCGCCTCCACGCCCACCATGCGCGCCGATCGCACATCGACCTTGGGCTGGTAGTGCAGCACCAGCTCGCCGCGCTCGATGGCCTTGTGCAGCGCGCTTTCAAGCTCGAGCTTCTCGCGGCCGCGGCCGGCCAGCATCGGGCTGTAGACCGCGGTGGCGTCGCGGCCCGAGTTCTTCACCGAGTACATCGCCACGTCGGCATTGCGCAGCAGGTCGGCCACGCCCTGGCCGTCGCGCGGGAAGATGGCGATGCCCACGCTGCAGGTGACGAAACATTCCTGCCCGCCAACAAAGATCGGCTCGCGCATGGATTCGAGGATGCGGTCGGCCACGCGGCGCGCGTCGGCCTCGTCGCCCACCTCGGGCAGCAGCGCGATGAACTCGTCGCCGCCCAGCCGGCCCACCGCCTCGAGCGTGCGGTGCGAGCGCGCGCCGGCGCTTTCGATGCGGTCTTCCATCACCTGGTCGCTGTGGCGCACGCAGCCGCGCAGGCGGCGCGACACCTCGACCAGCAGCTCGTCGCCAGCGGCATGGCCCAGGGTGTCGTTGATGACCTTGAAGCGGTCGAGATCGATCAGCAGCAGCGCGGCCGGGTGGCCGTAGCGGCGCGCCCAGTCGAGCGCGCGCTCGGTGCGCCAGATCAGCTGGCGGCGGTTGGGCAGGCCGGTCAGTGCGTCGAAGTTGGCCAGGTGGCGGATGCGGTCTTCGGCCACGCGGCGGTCGGTCACGTCCTGCACGATGCCGGTGTAGCCGATGGTGTGGCCAAGCTCGTTGTACTCGGGCTCGGCCTCGATGTGCACGATGCGGCGCAGGAAGGTGTCGCGGTGGTAGACCGGCACGTCGATGGCCAGCACGGTGCTTTGTGCGGCCACGTCGCCCAGCACGCGCAGCACGCCGCGGCGCTCGGGGTGCGGCACCATGCGGATCAGGCCGCGCAGCGAGATCGGCTCGTCGGGCGCCAGCCCGAAGACGCGCGCCGCCTCGGGTGCCAGCGCCAGCACGCCGGCCTGGCCATCGCCCACCGGCAGGCGCCAGTCGAAGCTGCCCATGCGGGCCAGGTCTTGCGCGCGGGCCAGCTTGGCCTTGCTGCGCTCGAGCTCGAGCCGGATGCGCGCCGAGCGCAGCAGGTAGCGCAAGCGGCCCGACAGCAGGCTCCACTGCGTGCTCTTGACGAAGAAGTCGGTGGCGCCCACCCGGTAGGCGCGGGTGATCGAGGCCTCGTCGTCCAGGCCGGTGAGCATCAGCACCGGCAGGTTCTCGCAGCCGGGCTTGTGGCGCAGCTCCTGGCAGGTGTCGAAGCCGTCGCGGCCGGGCATCAGCGCGTCGAGCACGATGATGTCGGGCGTCCAGCGGGCCAGCATCTCGAGGGCCTGCTCGCCGCTGGAGACCTCGGTGATCTCGAAACCACGCTCGCGCAGGGCCACCGCGGTGAGCAGCAGGGTGACTTCGTCGTCGTCGACGAGCAGCACCTTGGGGCGTTCGGTCGAATCGTCAGTGTCGAAGGCGTGCGGGAGGGCCATCAGACCTGAATCCTACCTGTGCTGGGTCAGCAAGTGTTGCACGGCCGCATCGACTCGCACCGCCTCGACCTCGAGCCGGTCGAGCACCGTGCCCACGTCGTGACTTTGTCCATCCCTGATGGCCTGCTCGGCCTCGGCGCACAGCACCGACAGGCGCAGCGCGCCGATGCTGGCCGACGAGGACTTGAGCGTGTGCACCGCCAGCCGGGTGATGGCGGCGTCGCCCGCGGCGCGCGCCGCCACGATCTGGCCGCGCAGGCGCGCCAGCGATTCGCTGTAGGCGGTGAGCACCCGCGCCATCAGGCGGTTGGCGCCGCTGGGGTCGAGCTGGTGCAGCTGGGCCAGCGTGCGCGCATCCAGCGGACCGCCGGCCGCATCGGCCGCAGCATCGGCGGTGGCTGCGGCGCTGGAGGTGGGGTCGGTTGGATCGTGGCTCATCGGGGGCGGAGTGTCGGGTTTCAGCATGCGGCCTTCGCAACAACCCCGATTCCGCCCGCCGGATGGGCTGAGCATGACTTGCGCGCCGGGTCGCGTCAATCGCCGGCAGGACGGGCGCCTTGCACGCGCTGCCAGTGACCGCGCGACGGCCGCGCGCACCGGCTGCAAGGGCCGGCTGCAAGGGCCGGCCGGGCCACCGGGCGTCCGTACAATGCCGCCGCATGTCGCGCGACCACCCAGCCGGTGAACCACCGCCCGGTGCGACGCCGACACCCTCGGCGTCGTACGCGCTGCCCATGCTGCCGCTGGCCCTGCTGGCCTGTGGCCTGGTGGCGGCGCTGCTGGGCAGCCAGCAACTGCTGCCCGGCTGGCTGGGCGCGCTGGCCCTGCTGCTCAGCACGGCGGGCGCCTTGTTCAGCGGCGCCTGCTGGGGCCACCAGCGCCAGCTCGAGCGGCTGCGCGAAAGCCGGCTGCACCTGCAGCTGCTGGGCCAGCTGCTTGAGCAGTGGCAATGGCAGACCGATGCCGAGCACCGCCTGGTGCGCCTGCAACCGCCGCAGGGCGCACCGGCCTCGGCCTGGATGCAGGGCGCCTTCAGCGGCGAGCTGCTGTGGCAGCGCTTCGATGACCCCGACCACAGCCTGCAGCCGCGCCTGCAGGCCCACGCCCCCTTGCATGAGCTGCGGGTGTGGCAGTCGGGCGGCGCGCCCGGCGAGCCGGGCCGCGGCTGGCGGCTGCGCGGCCTGCCACGCTTTGACGGCCGCGGCCGCTTCACCGGCTACCTGGGTGTGGCCGAGCCCACCGAAGCGGCCGATGCCGCTGCAGCGTCGCGCCAGGCGCTCGACAGCCTGCTGCGCGACGGCCCCGGCGCCTTCTGGCTGCTGCGCCAGCGCAGCGGCGCGGGCCCGGCACCCGACCCCACGGCGCCCGACCCCCAGGCGCCCGATGCAGCCGCCCTGCCCGCCGCCGACGCCTGGCAGCTGGTGCAGGCCAGCCCCGAAGCCTGGGCCCTGATGCGCCTGCCCGGCCCGGCCACGGCGCCAACGGCTGCGCCCGCGCTGGGCTGGCAGGGCCTGCTGCTGCAACTGCCCGAGGCCATGCGCGAGCGCGTGCTGGCGCTGGCACCCGGTGACTCGGCCACGGTGGACGGCTGGGTGCTGCGCCTGATCGAGCACCGGCCCGGCCCGGCCCAGGGCAGCGACACCGGCATGCCGGCGCGCCGCCTGCTGTGCGCCAGCCGCGCCAACGACGGCAGCGACCTCGCGCAGCAGGCGCTGGCGGCCGAGCATGCGGCCTTCAGCTACTCGATCTCGCACGACCTGCGCGCGCCGATCCGGGTGGTCGAGGGCTTCGGCCGCATCCTCAAGGAAGACTACGGCAGCGCGATCGACCGCATCGGCAACGACCATCTCGATCGCGTGATGGCCGCCGCAGCGCGCATGAACCACATGATCGACGCGCTGCTGGCCTTGTCGAAGCTGTCGACCCAACCGCTGGCACGCCAGCCGGTGAACCTGTCGCAGCTGGCCGGTTTTGTGGCCGACGAGCTGCATCGGGCCCAGCCCGAACGCCAGGTGCTGGTGAGCGTGGCCCCCGGCCTGCAGTGCAGTGGCGACCCCACGCTGCTGCGCATGGCGCTGGAGAACCTGCTGGGCAATGCCTGGAAGTACAGCGCCAAGGTGGCTCAGGCCGAGATCGTGTTCGAGCGGCTGCAGCAAGGCGGCCGTGCCGTGTACGTGGTGCGCGACAACGGCGCCGGTTTCGACATGCGTTTTGCCGACCGCCTGTTCGGCGTGTTCCAGCGCCTGCACAGCGCCAGCGACTTTGCCGGCCACGGCGTGGGCCTGGCTTCGGTGCGGCGCATCGTGCGCCGACACGGCGGCGAGATCTGGGCCGAGTCCGAGGTCGGGCAAGGGGCGCGGTTCTTCTTCACGTTGAAGGACTGACGCGGGGCGGGCTTGGCGGGCCGGGTGGCGTGGCCGGCTGGTTTTCCGACACCGCACTGCTGCTTTGCAGTCATCGAGGCGGGCGCCTCGCCCGCCCGGCGGGCTCGAACAGGCTGCCGACAAACGGCTTTGTTGACGATGCATGGCCGCCGATGGCATGGCCTTTCATCAGCGAAGACTCTGGCAGCTCGAGGCAAGTGGGCGGGTCACGCCACTGACAAAGCACAGGGCCACGAACAAGAGCGCAGGGCTGAGGCTGAGGATCAGGCCCTGGCTGTCACTGTCACTGCCCAAGACCTACCCACCCCACCCTGCGCCCGCAAGTCTTGACCGGGGGCCCGCGTGCGTGGAGCGGCTACACCTGCATCCGGCTGGCTATGTTCGAGCCCGCGGGGCGGGCGAGGCGCCCGCCTCGATGCACCGAGCAAGATGCTCGGTGGTGTCGGAAAGTTGGGATGCGCTTTCTTTGCCTACTTTCTTTTCGCAAAAAGAAAGTAGGTCGCCCGCCGGGGCGAACACCCGGCGCGGTGCCACAGGCAGCCAAAGACGACATCAACAGCCACCCGCAAACCAGCAAACCAGCAAACCAGCAAGCGAGCAAGCCGACAGCCACCGCGCCCAGACGCCGCTAGCCCTGCCCCCGCGCCAGCAACTCCACCGCATCCACCAGCCGCTCGGCCTGTTCGGCCAAAGAGCGCCGCTCCTCACCCGCCAGGCGTTGCAGCCGCTCGAGGGCCTGGTGGCGCTGCAGCGAGTAGCGGTGCATCAGCACACCCACGGCCACGGGCACGGGATCGAGCGGCGCACCGCGCGGCGCATGGGCCACGGCGGTATGCGCCACGGCGGTATGCGCCACGGCGGCATGGGCCACCGCAGCTGCGGCCATGCTGGCTGCAGCCTGAGCCGGCACCACCGGGGCACTGGGCGAGGAGGAGGGAGAAGGAGAGGCCGCAGCCAGGCCCGGCTGCGCCGGGGCCACGGCCGCCACCGGCGCCGCCACATCGCCGCGCCGGTGCGGCAGGTTGGCAAAGGCGGCTTCCACGGTGGGCAGGATCTGGCCGATGTCCAGCGGCTTGACCAGGTAGGCCACCGCGCCCAGCGCCGTGACCTGCTGCACCGTCTCCTCGTCGGCAAAGGCCGACAAGAACATGAACGGCGTGTGCAGGTACTCGCGCAGGTAGGCGGCCACGTCGAAGCCGCTCTTGCCTTCCATGCGGATGTCCAGCAGCGCCAGCTCGGGCCGGTGCTGGCGGGCCAGCAGGATGGCGTCGTCGCCGTTGTCGGCGTCGATCACCTCGTAGCCGGCCTGGGCCAGGCCATGGGTCACGGTGGCCAGCACCAGCCGGTCGTCGTCGACGACCAGGATGCGGCCCTTGTGCGTTGCACTCGAGGAGATGCCATTGCTGCCGGCTTCGGCCATTGCTGGACTTCCATCTGGCGCCTTGCCCGCGGCGCCTTGTGCCCCATTGTCGCAAACGGGGCGGCACCCGGCCCGAGCCCGCCCGCCCAGCCGGCAAAACCAGGGCCGGCGGGCCTTCGCGACGCTTGCCGTCGCGTGAACTGGCCTTAGATCGGCTCGAGCAGATAGATGCTCGGCGGCACCAGCACCACCTTGGCCTCGACCTCCACGCCGGCCTGGCTGAGCGTGAGCGTGGCGCTGCGGCGTGGCAGCAGCGCGCGCACCAGGCCCAGGCCCGACACGCCCGGCGGCACCTGGGCCAGGCTGAAGCCCTCGCGCAGCTGGCCTGGGCTGTAGATGGCGATGGCCAGGCGGGCCTCGTCGCAGGTGAGCACGCAGCGGATCTCGCCGGCCGTGCCGTGCTTGACCGCGTTGGTGAGCAGTTCGTTGACCGTCAGTGCAATCGGGATCGATTCGGCCTCGGGCAGCGCAAAGCGGTGCGGCGGTGTGCCGGCCACCACCACGCCGATGGCGCGGCCGAAGGTGCGCTGCACGCTGGCGGTCACCGCCTCCAGCAGCGGCTTGATGCGCAGCGGCCCCGACGCCCCCACCTGCAGGCCGTGCACCTGCGCAATGGCCTGCACCTGGCCCACCGCCTCGCCGATCAGGTCAGCCACCTCGGGGCGGCGCGCGGCGGTCTGCTGCAGCAGGCCGGCCACGCCCTGCAGGTTGTTCTTGATGCGGTGGTGCACTTCCTTGACCAGCATCTCGCGCTGCGCGATGGCAGCCTCGAAACGCGCCTGCTCGGCTGCGCGCTGCTCGGTCACGTCACTGGCCACCAGCAGCAGCTGGGCCTCGGCCGCGCCGCCGCCGCCGGGCGCGCCCAGCGAGACGATGCGCATGTCCCACACCCGCGTCTCGCCCTCGCCATCGGCGCGCGAGGGCCGCGGCCATTCGCGGCGCAGGCCGTCGGGGCCGCCCTGCAGCGCATGGGCCAGGTCGGCATGCAGGGCGGTCGCGTCGGCGCTGGCAAACCAGCGCTCGGGCGGCTGGCCCAGCACCGCCTCGACCGGGCGGCCGAAGAACATCGCCGCCATCTGGTTCAGCCGCAGCACGCGGCCGCTGCCGGCCTCGAACAGCGCGATGGCCAGCGGCGCGGTCTCGATGATGCGCTGCAGGCTGGCCTGGGCCTGGGCGATCGACACCTCGGCCTGGCGCCGGCGCTCGATGTCGAGCAGCGCAAAGGTGATCTGGCTGCCCGGGCCCAGGCTGGTGCTGCGGCTGCCCTCGCGGCCGGTGACCACCGCATTGCCCACCACCCAGAACTCGCGCCCGTCGCGGCCGCGCAGCTTGCATTCGAAGGTTTCGGCCTGGCCATCGGCCAGCGCCTGCAGGTAGTGGGTGGCGCGCAGCGGGTGGTCGGGCTCGGCGGTGGCCACGATGGCGATCGGCTCGCCGACAAAATCGGCCAGCTCGCCGCCGAACATGCGCCGCGCCGAGCGGTTCATCCACTCGATGCCGCCACCGTCGCCCACGGTGACGATGCCGACCAGCACCGAGTCGAGGATGGCCCGCGTGCGCTCGGCCTGCAGCTGCACCGCCTCGCGTGCACGGCGGCGCTCGTCCACATCCACGTACGAGCAGATCAGCCCGGCCTCGGGGTCGGCCTCGTCGACCCGGCGCTTGCTCACCTGCACCCACAGCAGCCGGCCGTCGCGGCGGCGCAGCCGGCGCTCGCCGCGCCACAGGCCGGCGGCCTGCAGCGCCTGGCGCTGCTCGTCGGCCAGGCGGCTCTGGCTGTCGGCATCCTCGAACAACACCGCCAGTGGCAACTGCTCGAGCTCGTGCACGGTGTAGCCGGTGAGTTCGGCCAGCGCCTCGTTGGCGCGCTCGATGCGGTCATGGCGCAGGTAGGCCACGCCCACGTCGGACAGGCTGAACATCAGCGCCCGCTCGCGCGCCAGCGCCTCCAGCTCGGCCTGCTGGGCCTTCAGCCGGGTGACATCGGTCAGCACCAGCACCAGCTCGGGCTCGCCGGCCGCTGTCTCGGCCAGCGCGCGGCTCACCGACAGCGCCAGCCACACCGGCGCCGCGCCCGGCAGCGCCGACGGCTGGCGCATCTCGATCTCCTGGCGGGCCTCGCCGTCGAGCGCGCGGCGCAGGGCCTGGCGGGCCTCGGGCTGCTCGGCCAGCAGCTCGGGCAGGCGGCTGCCCGCGGCCTGGCCGGCGGCCAGGCCCAGCATGGCCTCGAAGCGGTGGTTGCAGCGCACCAGCTGCTCGCCGCGCAGGTAGGCGATGCCGGCGCTGGTGCCTTCGAGAATGGTCGACAGCTCGCGCAGCAGCTGCTGGCTGCGCTGGTGCGCCTCTTCCTGCTCGGTGACGTCGAGCGTCACCACGCTCAGCGCGGTGCGGCCGCCGGTGAGCTCGCCCGGCTCCACCCGGGTGAGCAGCCAGCGCAGGCTGGCATCGGGCATCTGCACGGCGTAGCGCACCTGGGCCCGCTGGCCTTCGCGCAGCGCGCGCTGCAGGCGCTCGAAGGCCTCGCGCGAGGCCGGCGCCACCTGCTCGCGGCCGATCGACTGCAGCCCGGCCGGCAGGCCGGACACCGGCGCCGCGCCGTGCTGGGGCGCGGCCGGGCTGGCTGCACCACTGGCCGCGCCACCGGCGGCAACCCCGGCCCCACCATCGGAAGAACCACCGCCCAGACCGCCGGCCGCCCCGGCACCGGCCATGCCGGCGCCTGCCGCGCCCGCCAGCACCGGCCCGCCGCCGCGCGCCGGCCGGCTCTTGAGCCAGCCGCGCGAGGCCTCGTAGGTGGCCACGCCGACGCCGGCGGTGTCCATCAGCGCGCCGATCTCGAGCTGGGCCAGGTCGTGCTCGTCTTCGAGGCTGCGGTCTTCCACCACGGCCATCACGCGCAGCCGCCCCTGCTCGTTGCGGAAGGCGCGCAGCCGGGCCCGCAGCCGCTGGCGCCGGCCCTCGGGCGCGCCAGGGCCCGGCGGCAGCCTGACGGTGGACATCACCTCCAGCGGCGGCGCATCGGGGCGCAGCTCGGGGTGCGGGCGGTCGCCCTCCCAGGCCAGCAGCTGGGTCAGGTCGGCCGGCGCATCGTGCAGCAGCACCGGCGTGTGGCCCACCAGCGCCTCGAAGGCGGTGTTGCTGCGCACCACCAGGCCCTCGGCGTCGTAGACCAGCATGCCGATCGGGCTGAGGTCGAACCAGTGCTCGAGCTCGTTGCCCGAATGCTCGGCCTGCTGGCGCGCCTGGTACTCGGGCGTCACGTCCTGCAGCAGGGCCAGCAGCAGCGGCCGGCCGTCGTCGGCGCTGACCCACAGCGAGGCATGGCGGAACCACCGCACCCGGCCATGGGCGTCGATCAAGCGGCGCTCGAGCTTGAGCGTGGGGCGGCGGCCCGCGTGCAGGTCTTGCAGCAGCTCGGCGCGGCCCTGCTGCACGGCGGCATGGTCGTCCTGCGGCATCAGCGACAGCAGATCGTGGCCCAGCAGCTGCTCGGGCGGCAGGCCCAGGGATTCATAGAAGGCCCGGTTGGCGGCCACGCTGACAAACTGCTCGTCCTGCACCAGCAGCGGCTGCGGCGTGTCCCACAACAGGCGCACCAGCTCGGTGGTGGCGCCGGCCGCCAGCGGCGGCAGCGGTGGCGGAGGCGGCTCGAGCGGCGCGCGCAGCACCCAGCCGCTGCCGGCGTTGCGCGCCAGCGTGAAGGGCAGCGTGGGCCCGTCGGTGAGGGTGATGCTCAGCAGCGCTTCGGGGCGGCCGGCCTGCAGCGCCGCCAGCAGGGCTTCGCGCGCGGCGGCCTGCAGGCGCTCCAGCGCCTCGGCGGCGGCCTGGCCGGGTTCGCAGCCCAGCAGCCGGGTGGCGGCCTTGTTGCACCAGGCCACGCGCTGGCGCACGTCGAGCAGCACCAGCACCTCGGCCACACCGTCGAGCAGCGCCGTGAGCTGGGCATTCGACGGCAGCGTGACCGGACGCGCGAGCAAAGCCATGCAGCCAGTTTAGCGGCCGGGCCGCCGGGGCTGCCGGCCTGCCGCACCGCCCGCAGCGCGCCAGCGGCCGAGCGGGTTTCGTCGCGGGCGGGCTCAGGGTGGTTCGCGCAACGCAGCCGCACACCCGTGCGGCGAGCAGCGCAAGGCCGCCATGGGCCTGCGCAGCAGACAGCCGCTGGGCTGATCAGTCGAGCTGGCGGGCGGCGGCCAGGGCGCGCAGCACGGCGCGGTTGACCGTGCCCACCGAGATCATCAAGCCCTCGGCCGCGCTGCGGATGTCGTACACCGAGGCCGACTCGACCGCCCGCACCAGCTCCAGGTACGGGTGATGCGGCCCGCTGCCCTGCACCAGCGCCGCGCGCACGTTGTCGCTGGTGGGCACCGAGTTGAGCAGCGTGTCGAAGGGCTGCTGCATCAACCGGTCGAGCAGCGAGAACACGCCGCAGATGAACAGGTCGCCGCGCTGCTCGTCGTCGCTGCCGGCGTCGCGCGCCAGCTCTTCCATCAGCAGGCCGCGGCGCACCGCGGCATAGATCACCGGCTTGAGGTTGGCGTCGCGCCCGCCCGAGGCCAGCAGCAGCGCCAGCCAGCGCTTGAGGCGCTGGTAGCCCAGCATCATGATGGCGTGGCGGAACGAGCTGATCTCGACGCTCAGCCCGAAGGCCGGCGAGTTGATGTAGCGCAGCAGCTTGTAGGCCATGGTGGGGTCGTTTTTCATCACCGCCTCGAGGCGCTCGATGGCCTCGCCGCGGTCGACCCGGTTGATCAGCTCGACGATGGCCTGCAGCTCGGGCCGCGCCTGGCTGGGCCGCGCGCCGCTGGCCACCGCCGGGTCGTCGATCGGCCAGCCCAGCACCGCGATGGCGCCGCGGCCGAAGGCGTCGTTCATCTCGGTGAGCGTGCGCACGCCCGACTGCACATGCGGAATGGTGCGCGACACGCCGCCCGGGGGCGGCAGGCCGTCGCGGCGCTCGTCGGCCAGGTCGATGATCGAGTAGGCGAAGCACGGCAGCACCTCGCGCGGCAGCGGCGCCAGCGGCCGGCCCTTGATCAGCAGCGTATTGCCGTTCTTGTACAGCGCGGCCAGGGCCTGGCTGTGCGCCGGATCGGCGGCGATGAAGGCCGGCAGCTCCAGCATCAGATGCGGCGGCAGCGCGCTGGACAGCAGCTCGCCCAGCAGCGCCTCGCTGGCGATGTTGAGCGACAGGCGGCCGGCCTCGGCCGGCCAGGTGTCGGCCAGCAGCGCCAGCAGATCGGCGGCCTCGGGCCGGGCCTCGGGCAGCACCGGTGACACGGTCAGCCGCAGGGCGGTGATCGCACGGTGGCGATCGATCATCGGTGAATAGCCCAGGGCCACCTGCCCCAGCACGCGATGCTCGTTGGTTTGCTCAGTCATGGCGGAAGTGTCCGCCAAAGCGGCAATGGTTGTAACGCGTCACTTGAGGAAATCGAGCAGCGACATGCGCTGCACGATGGCGTAGCTCTGCAGGGCGGCCTGGTAGCCGCTCTCCTGCTGCTTGTAGTCGGAGATGGCCTGGACCATGTCCACGTCCTCGACGTCGGCCTGCACCGTCTTGGCCCACAGCATGCGATCCTGGTTGCGGCTGTCCAGCGAATCGAGGCGGTTCAGGTCGGTGCCGGCCTGGGCGCGCACCGACTGGAACTGGCCGATCACCGCATCCAGGTCGCGCAGCCCGGTGGACACCGCCTGCGCCACCTGCGAGCCGCTGGCATTGGGGTCGGACAAGGCGGTGATCGCCCGGTCGAGCGCGGCGAAGGCGCTCAGCTCGGGCGCCGAGGGCGCCACCGCAAAGCTGTCGCCGTCGTCCGGCTGGCCGGTCAGCGTGAAGGCCATGCCGTCGATGCTGATCGAGCTGCCCGAGGTGTAGCCCACATCGCTCAGCGCGGTGGGCGCGCCGTCCTGCAGCACGCTGAAGGTGGTGACACCGCCCGACACGCTGAAGCTCACCTCGTAGTTGGCACCGGTGATCGCGGTGGGGTCGGCCACGCTGCCGGCGCTGATCCAGGCCTTGCCGGTGTTGCCGCTGTCCGGGCCGGTGACGAACACGCCATTGCCGCTGCGCGCCGAGAGCCACACCGCCTGGCCATCCAGCGTGGTGGGCATCAGCTCGCGGGTCGAAGCCTGCATCTGGCCGGCCGCCGCGGTGGGCGCCAGCGTCACGCCGCCCACGGTGTCGAGAAAGGGCACGGTGCCGGCCGTCTGGCCGCCGAACACGTAGCCACCGGCGCCATCGCCCTGGTTGGCCAGCGCCAGCAGCTGGGTGCGGAAGTTGCGCAGCTGCTGCACCTGCGCATTGCGCTCGCTGGGGCTGTAGGTGGCGTTGCCGGCGCTCACCACCGTCTCGCGCGCGGCCTGCAGCATGTCCATGGCCTGGCCCAGCGTGGCCTCGCCCAGCGACATGGCGTTGCGGCTGGCGTCCACCGAGCGCTGGTCGGAGCCGATGCGCTGTTGCGCCAGGTAGGCGCGCTCGGCGCGTGCCGCGCCGGTGGGGTCGTCGCTGGTCTTGTTGATGCGCTTGCCGTTGGTCATCGAGGCCTGCACCTCCGACAGGTCGCGCTGGCGGCGTTGCAGGCTGTCGATGGCGGTGTCGAAGCGCAGCGAGGTCGAAACTCTCATGTCATCTCACCCTGGGTGGAGCTGGCGTCAGCGGCCGACCATGCTGATCACCGAATCGAGCAGCGTCTGGGCGGTCTGCAGGATCTTGGCGGCGGCCTGGTAGCCCTGCTGGTACTGGATCAGGCGCGCGACTTCCTCGTCGACGTTGACCCCGGTCTCGCCGCTGAGCTGCTCGGTGGCGCGGTTGAAGGCGGTGCTGGCGCTGTCGGCGGCAATGGTGGCGCCTTGCGAGCGCACGCCGATCTGCGAGAACAGGCTGGCATAGGCATCGCCGGAGATCTGGCCGCCCACCAGCGTGCGGCTGGCCAGCGCATCGAGGCTCAGCGCGTTGCCGTTGCTGGCCGAGGGCTGCAGATTGGGCGCGATCTGGATGCGGTCGCCGGTGCGCGGCACGCCGGCCAGCGTGAGCGAGATGCCGTCAAACAGCACCGGCTGGCCGGGCTGGAAGCTGCCGCTGCCCTGCACCGCGCCATCGCTGTCGAGCAGGTCGAAGTTGCCGGCATCGTCGCTGAACTGCAGGGTCAGCGTGCCGTAGCCGGCGGCCGGCGGCGCCACGATCTCGGTGGCGGCCACCGACATGGTGCCCTGGTTGGCGCTGCTGACCGTGGCCACCACCGGGCTGGCGGCGGCCAGGCCGCGCGGATTGCGCAGCGCCACCGACAGATCGGTGGCCGCGGTGGCCAGCGGCCGCAGCAAGAAGCGGTCGTCGGCGGCGGGCGCGCTGGCGCCGGCGCTGATGCGCACGCCGTCGTAGACATCGCCATTGGCGATCGACACCGCCTGCGCGCCGGCGCCATCGGCCAGGCGCGTGACCAGAAAGCGGTTGCCATCGGCCGGATCAACCCGCAGCAGGTAGTCGCTGGCGCGCAGCGCGCTGGCGTCCTCGATCACCAGATCCACCGTGCCGATCACCGCGCCACTGCCATCGCGCGCATTGCTGTTGGCCGGCAGTGCCTGCGGCTGGCCCACGCTGAACAGCGCCGAGCCGCCCTGGCGGTCGAGATCGAGGCCCAGGCTCTGCTGCTCGTTGAGCGCAAAGCTGACGCCGGCCACGAACTGGCCCAGCCGGTTGCGCGCCTCGTTCAGGTCGCCGGCCTGGAACTGCAGCAGCCCGCCGATGCGCCCCGAGGTGATGAAGCCGTCGGCCAGCAGCGTGAGCTTGCCGTTGAGCGTGACGCCCACCCCGGCTTTGGAGCGGTCGTACGGGTCTTCCTGCAGCGACAGCTTGTTGGCCGTGGCGCCCAGCACCAGGGTCTGGCCGGTGGCCACGAACACGCCCACGCTGCCATCGTCGGCAGCGATGGTCTGCACATCCAGCTGCTCGGCGATGCGCGAGACCAGCACGTCGCGCTGGTCGAGCAGGTCATTGGGCGCATGGCCCGAGGCGGTGGCCGTGGCGATCTGGCGGTTCAGGCCGGCCAGCTGCTGGGCCAGCACATTGACCTCGTTGACCGCGCCGCTCAGGTCGCTCTTGACATTGGCCTGCAGCGATTCGACATGGGCCGCGGTGTCGTTGGCCAGCGCGGCAAAGTCTTGCAGGCGGCCGATCACGGCCTGGCGCGCCGACAGGTCCGACGGCGCGGCGGCCAGGTCGGCAAACGAGTTGAAGATCTGCGTCGCGGCATTGCCCAGGCCGGTCTCGCCGCCGGGAAACATCTGCTCGAGCTGGCTCAGCAGGCCGGCCACCACGGTGTCGGAGGCGGCGGCCGACTTCAGCGACGCGGCGCGGTCGGTGAGAAAGGCGTTGGAGGCGCGCTCCACCGTGTCCACCGTCACGCCGCGGCCCAGGAAGCCGCCACCAAACTCCTGCGGCGTGGCCGTCGACTGGATGTTGCGCTGGCGCGAGTAGCCCTCGGTGTTGGCGTTGGCGATGTTGTGGCTGGTGGTCTGCACCTGCCGGTAGGCCGCGAACAGGGCCTGCGAGCCCAGTGACAGCAGGCTGGACGCGCTCATGCCGCCCCCTGCCCTGGCCCGAGGCCCAGACGCCTGCCTGGCGCGGCGCGCATGTCAGATCGGGCCATCGCGCTCACCCGGCCGCGCGCTGGGCGCGCTGCGTGGTCTGGATCACCCGCGCCAGCTTGCTGGCGTAGGCCGGGTCGGTGGCGTAGCCGGCGTTCTGCAGGCCCTGAGCAAAGGCGCTGGCGTCGCCACCGGCGGCGCGCACCGCGGCGTAGCGCGGGCTGTCGCCGATCAGGCGCGCATAGTCGGCAAAGGATTCGGCGTGGCTGGCATAGGCGCGAAACTTCTGCACCACCTTCTGCGCCTGGCCGTTGACGTATTCGGTGGTGGTCACATCCACGGTCGGGCCCTTCCAGCTGGCGCCGGCCTTGATGCCGAACAGGTTGTTCGACGCCGTGCCGTCGCGGCCGATGATTTCCTTGGCTCCCCAGCCGGTCTCGTGCGCGGCCTGGGCGATCATGAAGCTGGCCGGGATGCCGCTGGCCGCCTCGGCGCTGCGTGCGGCCGCGCCATGCTGCTGCACGAAGCCCAGCACCGCCTTGCTGGGCACGCCTGGCGCGCCAGCCACCGCCGTGCCGTTGGCCGCCGCGGCGGCTGCGGTGCTGCCGGTGGCCGCGGTGCTGCCGCCGGCCGGATGGGCGCGCAGCGACGACAGCTGGCTGTTGGCCGGCGTGCTGCTGGGCGTCACGCCCATCTGCCGCTCGAGCTGGCGCGCAATCAGGTCGGCCAGGCCGCCCGGGCGGCCGGCGCTGCCGGTGGCCAGCTGGGCGTCGAGCATCTCGGTGCCCAGCTTGCTGGCCTCGTTGTCGAGCATGCCGCTGGACTGGCTGGCCGCGCGCATGCTCTTGAGCACCTGCTGCATGAACAGCGCCTCGAACTGCGTGGCCGCCTCGCGCGCCGCGGTCTTGGGGTCCTTGGCGGCGGCGTTGCGCAGGCCGTCGAGGTTGCGTGAGTCGCTGGCCAGGCGGTTGCCGCGCGTTGACGCCGCAGCGGCCGGGCTGCTGCCGGCGGCCTGGCTGGTCAGGGAGGCGGCGGTGGCCATGCTCAGATCACCTCGATCTCGGCGTTCAGCGCGCCGGCACTCTTCATGGCCTGCAGGATGGCCAGCAGGTCTTGCGGCGTGGCGCCCAGCGCATTGAGCGCGCGCACCACGTCGGCCAGCTTGGCGCCCGGCGGCAGCTGCATCAGCGCCCCGCCCTGCTGGGTGATGGCGATGTCGACCTTCTCGGTCTTGGTGGTCTGGCCCTGCGAGAACGGTGCCGGCTGGCTGACCTGCGGCGTGGCATTGACGGTGACCGTCAGCGCGCCATGGGCCACCGCGCAGGTGCCCAGCGTGACCGCCTCGTTGAGCACCACCGAGCCGGTGCGCGCGTTCAGCACCACCCGCGCCGCCGGCTTGGCCAGCGTGACCTCGAGGTTCTCGATGTCGGCCACGAAGCCCACCGGATCGGGCATGTTGTCGGCCATGCGCACCCGCACCACGCGGCCGTCCACCGCCTGCGCGGTGCCTGCGCCCTTGGCCTGGTTGATGGCCTGGGCCACCGCGCGGGCGGTGGCAAAGTCGTTGGCCGAGACATCGAGCTGCATCACGCCGGCGCGCGACAGCTGGGTGGGCACGGCGCGCTCCACCGTGCCGCCCTCGGGCACCCGGCCGGCGGCCAGGTGGTTGATCTGCACCTTGGCGCCGCCGGCCGAGGCGCCGGCACCGCCGACGATCATGTTGCCCTGGGCAATGGCGTAGATCTGGCCATCGGCGCCGCGCAGCGCGGTGGCCAGCAGTGTGCCGCCGCGCAGGCTCTTGGCATTGCCGGCCGAGGCCACGGTCACGTCGATGCGCTGGCCGGGCTGGGCAAAGGCCGGCAGGTCGGCAGTGACCACCACCGCCGCCAGGTTCTTGGGCTGCATCTGCACGCCGGGCGGCAAGGCAATGCCATGCTGCTGCAGATAGGCCGCCAGCGCCTGCGGCGTGAACGGTGCCTGGGTGCTTTGATCGCCCGTGCCGTCCAGGCCGAACACCAGGCCGAAGCCGGTGAGCTGGTTGGGCCGCACGCCCTGCACGCTGGCCAGCTCCTTGATGCGCGCGGCGTGTGCCGGCCACCACACGGCGGCACTGGCCACCAGCAGGGCCAGCAGCACCACGGCGCGCAGCAGGCGCTCGCCGGAGAAGCGTTCGCGGCTCATATCGGCAGCACGTTCAGGAAGAAGCGGGCCAGCCAGCCCATGCTCTGCGCCTCGGCCTGCTGGCCGCGGCCACGCTGCTCGACGCGCACATTGGCGATCTGCGTGCTCTGCACACTGTTGCCCGGGGCGATGGCCCGCGGGTCGACCTGGCCCGAGAAGCGCAGCACGTCGACATTGGCGTTCACGCCCACCTGCTTCTCGGCCGAGATCACCAGGTGGCCGTTGGGCAGCACCTGCACCACGGTGGCGGTGATGGTGCCCGAGAAGTCGTTGCTGCTGACCGTGGTGCCCTTGCCCTCGTAGGTGTTGCTGTCGGAGCCGGTGGCCGAGGCGCGGGTCAGCGAGCTGCTCTTGAGCAGCGGCAGCGCGCTGATGCTGGCCGAGACCGAGCCCTTGCGGTCGACATTGCTGGTCGAGCTTTGCGTGGCGCTGACCTTCTCGGAGATCTGCACGGTGATGGTGTCGCCCACCATGCGGGCACGGTGGTTCTCGAACAGCGGGCGGTAGCTGTCGGCACGAAAGATCGCGCCGCTGGGGGCCTGCACCTGGGCCTGGGCCAGCGCCGCCTGCTGCAGCGACGCCGGGTGCAGCGCCGATGGCGGCAGCGGCAGGGCCGCGGTGGGCAGCACCAGATCGACCTCGGGCACGCGCGCCAGCGACAGGCAGCCGGCCAGCGGCAGCGCAGCGGCCAGGCCGGCCACGGCCAGGGCCAGGCGCCGCAGCGCCAGCCGGGCCGGCTGGGCCAGGCGCGCGCTCACAGCTGACCCAGACGCTGCAGCATCTGGTCGGAGGTCTGCACGGCCTTGGAGTTGACCTCGTAGGCGCGCTGGGTCTGAATCATGGTGACCAGCTCTTCGACCATGTTGACGTTGCTGTTCTCGAGGTACTGCTGCTTGAGCACGCCCATGCCGTTGGCATTGGGGTTGGCCACCTGCGGCGCGCCCGAGGCGGCGGTCTCGGCGTAGATGTTCTCGCCGCGCGGCTCCAGGCCGGCCGGATTGATGAAGTTCGACAGCTGCAGCTGGCCCAGCTGCTGCGGTGCGGCCTGGCCCTGCAGCGAGGCGGTGACCACGCCGTCGCTGCCGATGGTCACCGTCTGCGCGCCCTGCGGCACGGTGATGGTGGGCTGCAGCAGGTAGCCGGCGTTGGTCACCATCTGGCCCTGCGAATTGAGCTGGAAGGCGCCGTCGCGGGTGTAGCCGGTGCTGCCGTCGGGCATCTGGATCGGAAAGAAGCCCAGGCCGTTGATGGCCACATCGTAGGTGTTGCCGGTCTGCTGCAGGCTGCCCTGCGAGAAGTTGCGCGCCATGCCCACGGTGCGCACGCCCAGGCCCATCTGCAGGCCGGTGGGCAGCGTGGTCTGCTCGGTGCTGTTGGCGCCGGCCTGGCGCAGGTTCTGATACATCAGATCCTCGAACACCGCATGGCCGCGCTTGTAGCCGTTGGTGGCGCTGTTGGCGAGGTTGTGGGCAACGGCGTCGAGCTGCGTCTGCTGCGCTTCCATGCCGGTCTTGGCAATCCACAGTGATCGGATCATGGGCCGCGCTCCGTGTGAAGAAAATGAGGCACGCAGCGATGATCGCCCCGACTTGAGGCCATCCAAGAAGCGAAAAGCGCCGCGAGAGCGGCGCATATCCAGACCCCGTGCGGCCGGCCGCAGCCGGCGCCGCGCTCAGCTGCTGCTCGACAGCAGGCGCGTGGCCGACTGCTCGCGGTCCTGCGCGGTCTGCAGCATC
Source organism: Aquabacterium sp. OR-4 (assembly GCF_025290835.2). Lineage (NCBI taxonomy): Bacteria > Pseudomonadati > Pseudomonadota > Betaproteobacteria > Burkholderiales > Sphaerotilaceae > Pseudaquabacterium > Pseudaquabacterium prasiolae. The sequence goes on from NZ_JAOCQD020000002.1 coordinate 283,823, forward strand.
TTCATCTGCTGCTCGAACTGGCGCGCCGCCGAGATCATGGCCACCATCGATTCGACCGGGCTCACGTTGCTGCCTTCCAGCGCGCTGTCCTGCAGGCGCGCCGTGGCGTCGGCCGGCAGGTCGGCACCGTCTTCGGCGCGAAACAGGCCGTCCTCGCCGCGGATCAGCGCCTGCTCCGGCGTCACCAGCTTGAGCCGGCCCACGCCCTGCGGCGCGGCACTGCCCACGCGGGCGGTGATGGTGCCGTCCTCGCCGATCTGCACCGAGGCGTTGGCCGGCACGGTGATCGGCCCGCCGTCGCCCAGCACGGTGAGGCCGGTGCGGGTGACCAGGGTGCCGTCGGGGCTGACATCGAGCGCGCCGAAGCGGGTGTAGGCCTCGGTGCCGTCGAGGCCCTGCACCGCCAGCCAGGCGTTGCCGCGCATGGCCACATCGAGGTTGCGGCCGGTGGCGGTGATCGGGCCGGCCTCGTCGTTGTAGCCGGGCGTCGTCTCGAGCGCATAGACCCGGGTGCTGGCGCCATCGCCGCGCACCGGCACCGCGCGAAACGCGGTGAGCTCGGCGCGAAAGCCGGTGGTCGAGGCATTGGCGAGGTTGTTCGACACCACTTCCTGGCGCTGCAGCGCGGCCTTGGCGCCGGTCATCGTCAGGTAGATCACGCGGTCCATCGCTCAGCTCCTCAATGCCAGAAGGTCGGCGGCGCCAGACCGGTCAACGCAGGCTCACCAGCGTCTGCAGCACCGAGTCCTGCGTCTTGATGGTCTGCGCGTTGGCCTGGTAGATGCGCTGCGCGACCATCATGTTGACCAGCTCCTGGGTCAGGTCGACATTGCTGTCCTCGACCGCACGCGACTGCAGCAGGCCCAGGTTGCCGCCACCGGGCGTGCCCACCACCGGATCGCCCGACTCGAAGGTGCGCGCCCAGACATTGCCGCCCAGCGGCTGCAGGCCCTGCGAGTTGCGGAAGTTGGCCAGCTCCACCCGCGCCAGCGGCGCCGACTGGCCGCTCGAGTAGCTGCCGATCACCGTGCCGTCGTCCTCGACCGAGATCGAGGTCAGGCGGCCGGGCGGGAACCCGTCCTGCGACACGTCGGTCGGGCCGAAGGTCGAGCCGAACTGGGTCAGGCTGGTGAAGTCGATGATCACCTCCTCGAAGGCCACCGTCTCGGCCGAGGTGCCCTGCCCGGTGGCCGGAATGGCCACCACCAGCGGCTCGGCCGGCGTGATCGGCGGCGAGCCGTCGGGCGGGAAGGTGGCCACGCTGATCGGCTCGGGCGACTCCATCGAGCCCAGCACCGGCTCGCCATTGGCCGTGGCGTAGATGTTCCAGGCGTCGGTGGCCGTCTTCTGGAAGAAGTAGGTGATCGACACCTGCTGGCCCTTGGCGTCGTAGATGCTGATCGAGGTCGAGTTGTTGTAGGTGGTGGCGTCCGAGAAGTCGATCGGCACCAGGTTGCCGGTGTCGTCTAGCTTGGCGGACTGGCGCGAATCGAGGTTGACCTCCATGTTCATGCGCGAGGTCTGCTTGGGCTCGATGCCCGAGGTGGGCAGCTGCAGCGGCTGCGACTTGCCGGGGATCTGGCCTTCCTGGTAAGTGACCGGAATGGCCATCAGCTTCATGCCGCCGTTGTTGGTGACGAAGCCGTCGCGGTCGACCTTGAACTGGCCGTTGCGCGAATAGACCATGGTGCCGGTCGCGTCCTGCAGCTGGAAGAAGCCGGCGCCGTTGATCGCCACGTCCAGCGGGTTGTCGGTGGCGGTGATGCTGCCCTGCGAGAACTGCTGCGCCACGGTGGCCACCGCCACGCCCAGGCCGGTGGAGGTGCCGGCACCCGCGGCACGCGCGTACACATCGGCAAACTCGGTGCGCGAGGCCTTGGCGCCCACGGTGCTGGAGTTGGCCACGTTGTTGCCGATCACCTCGAGGTTGCGACTGGCGGCCGACAAGCCCGTGACGCCTTGCTGGAAACTCATGGAAACACTCCTGGTGCAAACGGAAGCGGCGGCATCGGAGCCACCGAGGGGTACTGCAGTGACCTGGGGTCACCGGCCTGCCTCGAGCATGCCGGTGCGGACTGCCGGAGAAAAATCAGGGGGATCAGTGCACGGACTTGACCGCGTCGTAGCTCACCGTGCCGCCGTACTCGAGCGACAGGTTCAGCGTGCCGCCGCTGGTGCTGACCGCGTTGACCTTGTCCAGCATCAGCGGCGTGGCGCTGACGCTGGTGCCGGCGGTGCTGGCGGTGATGCGGAACCGGTAGCTGCCATCGGTTTCGAGGTCGCTGGCCTGGAACGAGAAGTCCTGCTGGCCGCTGGCCTGGGCGCCCAGGCTCACCGACTTGACCACCGTGCCGGCGCTGTTGAGCACCTCGACCTTCACGCTGTCGGCCGAGGCGCTCAGCTCGAACAGGCCGCTGGCCTGGTTGCCGTCCATGGCCAGGCGGTCGCCCTCCACCATCACGTCGTGGCCCACCAGCGAGGCGCCCTGCAGCGCCTGCATGCTGACGAACTGGCTGGCCAGCTTGCTGATCGACGCGTTCATCGACTCGATGCCGCTGACGGTGCTGATCTGCGCCATCTGCGAGGTCATCTGCGCGTTGTCCATCGGGTCCAGCGGGTCCTGGTTGGTGAGCTGGGTGGTCAGCAGCTTCAGGAAGCGGTCCTGCTGCTCCTGCGCAGTGAGCGCCTTGGCAGCCACCGTGCTGCCGGTGTTGAACGACGAGAAGTCGGTGCTCAGGCTGGTGCTGGAGGTGGTGGTGGTCATCGCGGGCTCCGAAAATCAGGTCGCGGGCCGGGCATCAGCCCTGGCCCATCTGCAGGGTCTTCATCAGCAGGCTCTTGGCGGTGTTCATGACCTCGACGTTGTTCTGGTACGAACGCGAGGCGGAGATCATGTTCACCATCTCCTCCACCGGACTCACATTGCTGTAGGTCACATAGCCCTGTGCGTCGGCGCCGGGGTGCTTGGGGTCGTGCACCTTGCGCCCCGGCGTGTCCGACTCGACCACGTCGCTCACGCGCACGCCGGCCGAGGTGACCTCGCCCATCAGCGCGGTCTGGAACACCACCTGGCGCGCCTTGTAGGCCTGGCCGTCGGGGCCGGCCACGGTGTCGGCATTGGCCAGGTTGCTGGCCACCACGTTCAGGCGCTGGGTCTGCGCACTGACCGCACTGCCCGACACGTCGAAGATCTTGAACATGCTCATCGCATTGCTCCGGCTGGCTCAGCGCTGGGGATCGGCATCGGCATCGACATCAGCCCTGGCTGGGGCTCTTCATGGCATCGCTGAGCGTGCGCACGCTGCCATTGATGAAACGCAGCGTGGCCTCGTAGCGCACGCTGTTGTCGGCAAAGGTGGCGCGCTCGCGGTCCAGGTCGACCGTGTTGCGGTCGACCGAGTCCTGGGCGTAGCGGGCATACAGCAGGTGGGGCGGCTCGCCATCGGCGCTGGGCACCATCTCGAAGTGCCGTGCGTGGGTGGCGGCCATGGTGCTGCTGGCCGTGGCGCCGCCGTTGGCCTCGCGCAGGGCCTGGGCAAAGTCGAGCTCGCGGGCCTGGTAGCCCGGCGTGTCGGCATTGGCGATGTTGCTGGCGATCAGGCGCTGACGCTCAGCGCGCAGCACCAGGGCATTGGCCTGGAAGTCCAGCGTCTGGGTCAGTCGTTGCATGAGCGTCTTTCGCGGGTGATGGGCATGCGGCCTTGGCAACAGGCTCCACGGCCGGCATGGCGGCCAGGGTCCTCGATGCCAGGCCATTGTGGGCAGCGCTGCGCCGGAACATGAGCGCGATAAGCCGGCCGATCCGGCGACATTTCTGCCCTAAGCCGGCCGCGCCGGCAGGCACCATGCGCAGCGTGACGAACACCCTGCCCATGCCCCGCCCCGCCTGCCTGCCGCGCCTGCCGCGTGCACGGGGCGCCGCCGCTGCATCGTGGCCACGGCCCGCGTCACCCTCATGGCATGCCGCCCGCCCATGGGTCGGTGCCGCGGCCGTGCCGGCCTGGCTGGCGGCGCTGCTGTGCGCCCCCGGCCTGGTGTCTGCCGCGACGGCCACGGCCACGGCCACGGCTACTGCCACCACCACCACCACCGCCAGCGAGGCCGGCGCCGGCCTGCCGGCGGTATCGGCCCCGTCGCGCGAGACCGCCGCCATGCCGCTGGCGGGCGACGAGCTGGCGCAATGGATGCGCCAGACCGCGCAGACCGCGCTCGACGGCCACACCGACAACGGCCCGGCGCCGCGCGTGGAAGTCAGCGTCGGCCGCCTCGATCCGCGCCTGAAGCTGGCGCCCTGCCGCAAGGTGCTGCCCTACCTGCCGCCGGGCAGCCGCGCGCTGGGTGCCACGCGCATCGGCCTGCGCTGCATGGAAGGCAGCAAGCTCTGGAATGTGTCGCTGCCGGTCACGGTAAAGGTCTTTGCCCGCTCGCTGGTGGCCGCCACCGCGGTGCCAGCCGGCACCGTGCTGCAGCGCCAGCACCTCAGCGTGGCCGAAGTCGATCTCGCGGCCAGCAGCGACCCGGCCATCGGCCAGCCCACGCTGGCCGTGGGCCGCACGCTGGCGCGCAACCTGGCCGCAGGCGATGCCCTGCGCCAGGCCGATCTGAAACCCCGCCTGTGGTTTGCCGCCGGTGACCAGGTGCGCGTGGTGGCCATGGGCGCCGGCTTCCAGATCGCCGCCGACGCCCAGGCCCTGGGCCCGGGCCACGATGGCCAGACCGTGCGTGCCCGCATGGACGGTGGCCGCATCGTCTCGGGCGTGGCCACGGCCGACCGCCGTATCGAGTTGCCGATGTGAGACACCTCTTGTTACCCAAAACCGTGTCCGACGGTGCCCTGGAACCCCTGAATTGCGGGGTGATTCCAGATTTCGGACCGAAAGCCCTAAAGTCCGGTGACAGCCGGTCGATACCCCGAACATATTTCAAGGGCGGGCGGCTTGTACCTCCCAAATGGAGTCCACCATGAAGATCGGCCAACTCGATACCAAGGGCGTCACGCCTGCAGTCAGCGAACGACGTGCCACTGGCACCGGCAGCGCGGGCAGCAGTGCCGAACCCAGTGCCAAGGTCGAACTCTCGACCACGGTCAGTCAGCTCTCGGCCAGCGGCAGCGAAGGCGTGTTCGATGCCGAGAAGGTCAAGCGCATCTCGGACGCCATTCGCGACGGCAAGTTCGAGGTGAACGCCGACGCGATTGCCGACAAGCTGATCAGCAATGCCCGCGAGCTGCTGAGCAGCGTCGGCAAGTCCTGACCGCCTCCCACATCCACACGCGGTGGCCGCCGGCCGCCGCCCACTGGCATGCTGCACTCGCCCGCTGAATTGGCCGCCCTGCAAGCCGAGACGGGGCAGCGCGCCGACCTCGACCTGCTGGTGACCGCGGTCGAGCAGCGCCTGGGTGCGCTCACCGATGCGCTGCGCGACCGCAATGCGCCGTCGATCGAGCTGCACGCCACCGAACTGCACCGCGATCTGGCGCGTGCGGTCGAAGCCTTCATGCATGCGGCGCGCCACGGTGGCGTGCCCGACCCGATGCGCCTGCGCCTGGCCACGGCCGGGGCCCAGGTGGCGCGCCAGCGCGAGGCCCTGGCCCGCGCCACCGCCGCGCTCGACCGCGCCATCGATGTGCTGATGCCGGCACCGGCCGGCCAGGCCTCGGTCTACGGCGCCAGCGGCCGCGCCGAATCCCTGCTGCGTGGCGGCAGCCTCAGCGCCTGAGACTCCGCACACGGTGCGCTAGCGGCAGCCGCAACGGGCGCCGCAGGCACGCGGCGCCAGGTCACGAGCAGGCCACTACCAGACGACTACTGCACGCTCGACGACGACGGCGGTGACTCGCGCCCGGGCGTGAACAGCTCGCCCACGTCCACCGCGTCAAAGCGGTACTGCACGCCGCAGAAGTCGCAACCCACTTCCACCTCGCCGCGCTCGGCGATGATGCTGCGCACCTCGTCCACGCCCAGGCCGTTGAGCATGCCGGCCACGCGCTCGCGCGAGCAGGTGCACGCAAAACGCGGCGTCAGCGGCTCGAACACGCGCAGCGTCTCCTCCCAGAACAGGCAGTGCAGCACCTGCTGCGGCGCCAGCGTCAACAGCTCCTGCGAGGTCAGCGTGGCCGCCAGCATGGCGATGCGCTGGAAGTCCTCGTTGGCGCCGATGTGCGCCTCGTCGGGGTTGTAGGCCACGCCGCTGGCCGACATCACGCCGCCGGTGATCGGCAGGCGCTGGATCAGCAGGCCGGCGGCCACCTCGTCGTTGGCGGCCAGCACCAGGCGGGTGTCGAGCTGCTCGCTTTGCAGCATGTAGTGCTCGAGCACCTCCGAGAGCTTTTGCAGGGGCTCGCGCTGGTCGCCGTGCAGCGGCACCACGCCCTGGTAGGGCTGCTGGCCGGGCAGGCGGTCCTGCGGGTCGAGGGTGATCGCGCAGCGCCCCTGGCCCTGCACGTTCACCAGCGCGGCCAGCCCGGCACCGGCCGGCACCGCGCCGTTCACCTTGGCGGTGACGCGGTAGCCCAGGTCGGAGCGGGTCTCGGCCACCGCCAGCTTGACCGGGCCGTCGCCCTGCACCTGCAGCACCAGCGCGCCGTTGAACTTCAGGTTGCTCTGCATCAGCACGCCGGCGGCGGCCATCTCGCCGAGCATCTGGCGCACCTCGGGTGCGAAGGCATGGCCACCATCGCTGGCGCTGGCGCGTCGGGCCATGGCCTCGCGCCAGCTGCCTGTCAGACGCACCAGCATGCCGCGCACCGGCAGGCCCTCGAACATGAACTTGATCAGTTGATCCATCGCGGGGGTCGCCTTCAGCGGTCGATGCGCAGCAATTGCTCGCGGTGCAGCCGCGCCTGGGCCACGTAGTGCCGCGCGCTCATCTGCACGCGGGCCACCTGCTCGGGCGTGAGCTCTCGCACCACCTTGGCCGGGCTGCCGACGATCAGCACGCCGTCGGGAAACTCCTTGCCCTCGGTGACCAGCGCGCCGGCCCCCACGATGCTGTTGCGGCCGATGCGCGCGCCATTGAGGATCACGCTCTGGATGCCCACCAGCGTGCCGTCGCCGATGCTGCAGCCGTGCAGCATCACCTGGTGGCCGATGGTCACGTCGTCGCCAATCTGCAGCGGCATGCCGGTGTCGATGTGCAGCACGCTGCCGTCCTGCACATTGCTGTTGCGGCCGATGCGGATGTGGTCGTTGTCGGCACGCACGATCGCGCCGTACCAGACGCTGGCATGTTCGGCGAGATGGACGTGGCCGATCACCTGGGCCGAGTCGGCCACCCAGGCGTCGGGGTGGATCTCGGGCCTGCGCTCGCCGAGTTGGTAGATGGCCATCGCCGGGTCCTGTAGGTCGTGTCGGAAGAAGCCTGCCGCCCGCCCCCCCAGGGCGCCGCGGCGGCAAAGCCTATGATTCTAGGGATGCTGCCCGCGCCCTCTGCCCTGCCCTGTATCCGACCCCACGCACTGGCGGCCCTGCAGCTGAGCGAGCCCACGGCCAAGGCCGCAGCAGCCCTGGCGCTGTGGCAGGCCTTGCGCGAGCGCAGCCTGGGCATAGACCCCGCCACCGCGCTGCCTGAACCCGCCGGCCTGCCCGGCCGCCCTGCCCGCCCGGCCCTGGTGCCGCATGTGCAGCTGGCGCGGCGATCGCCCTTCACGCGCGACGGCCGTGCGGCGCTGCTGCACGCCATCGCCCACATCGAGTTCAACGCCATCAACCTGGCGCTCGATGCCGTGTGGCGCTTCGAGGGCCTGCCCGAGGCCTTCTACCGCGACTGGCTGCAGGTGGCGGCCGAAGAGGCCATCCACTTCGGCCTGCTGGCGCGCCACCTCGACGCCATGGGCTATGCCTATGGCGACTTCGATGCGCACGACGGCCTGTGGACCATGACCGAGCGCACCCGCCACGACGTGCTGGCGCGCATGGCCCTGGTGCCGCGCACGCTGGAGGCGCGCGGGCTCGATGCCACACCGCCCATCCAGGCCAAGCTGCGCCGCGCCGGTGATCTGCAGGCGGTGGCCATCCTTGACCGCATCCTCACCGACGAAGTGGGCCATGTGGCCATCGGCAACCGCTGGTATCGCTGGCTGTGCACGCGGGCCGGCCTCGACGCCGAGACCGCCTATGCCCCGCTGGCCCGGCAGCACGATGCGCCGCGCCCGCGCCCGCCGTTCAACCTGGACGCCCGGCGCGCCGCGGGTTTCACCGAGACCGAGCTGGCGGCGCTGGGCCCCACGCCGTAGCCGCCACGTTCAGCCGCGCCCCTCAGCCGCGCACCGCCGGCTGGTCGCCCTCGTCGTCCGGAAAATGCCGCATCCAGGCCTTGCGCAGCAGGTGCGGCAGCAGCAGGTGCATCGGCATGCGCAGCCAGTGCGAGCGCAGGTACAGCAGGCTGCGCGCCAGGCCGTCGCCGCCCTGCGCGGCGCTGGGGTGCATGGGCCGCAGCGCACGTTCGAGCAGGCAGGCCATCAGGGTCCGCTGCGGCCAGGCCGGGGCCAGGGCCACCACGGCAGCGCGCTGACCCGCCGGCACGCGCGGGCCGAACAGCCGCTCGATGTGGTGCAGGGCATGGTGCAGCGGCACCTGCAGGCGCAGCCCGGCGGCGCGCGCCAGCAGCTGCGGCCAGAAGTCCGGCTCGCGGGTCTCGAAGTGCTGCAGCAGCCAGTCCATGTCAAGCAGGTCGCGCAGGCCGTGGTCGAACTCGCCTTCCTGGAACAGGTGCACCGCGCTGTGCAGCACCATGTCCACCGGCTGCAGCACGCGCCAACGCGGATCGGTGGCATCCACCGCGCGCGAGGCGGCGATCAGCGCTGCACCATCCACTGCAAAGCTCGAGGTCGGCGCGGTGATGGTGTGGTGCAGGTCGATCACCGTGCCGCGCTGCACATGGGTGAGCGGCGGAATCTCGTGCATCCACTGCCGGTAGTAGCGCTGGTTGTAGGCGTCGCGCTCCTGCGCGATCCAGCCGCCGGCCAGCAGCGCCGATTCGGCCTCGTCGAGCTGGTCGCGCGGCACCAGCAGGTCGATGTCCGACAGCGTGCGCCCGGCTGCCGCCGGCAGGCCGGTAGCCAGGTAGGCACCGCCCTTGAGCACCAGCACCGGCCCGTCGATGCGCCGCAAGGCTGCACGCATGCGCAGCATCTCCTGGCGGGCCAGGCCGTGGTGGCGCTGGGCGATGTCGAGGGCCAGCCGCAGGTAGCTGCGCGGCCGTTCGGGCACCGCCTCGAGCCCGCCATGGGCCTGCAGCCACAGCGCCAGCCGCGCACCCAGCAGGCTGGAGCGCGCCTGCCCGAGCAGGTCGGCCCAGTCGTCGGCGTCCAGCGGCGCCGGCAGGGCCTGGCGCCGCCACAGGGGCGACAGCATGTCGCCGTGCGGTGATCGGCGCGGCCTCATGCGGCCTCGGCCGCCAGGCGGTCGAACACCTTCACCGCGTCGTCCAGGCTGGCATAGCGGAAGTCGTGGCAATCGCAGCCGCGCACCAGGTCCACCAGGCGGTGGAAGCCCTGCTCGCCCAGCTGGGCGTAGTTGAAGGCATTGCGCGCCAGCTCGATCACGCTGGCGGCGCGCGAGCGCGGGCTCAGCACCGGCGCCGAGCCCTGCTGCCAGCGGGGAAACACCACCCAGCGCGCCACGGCCGGCTCGTGCATGCGCGCCACATGCGCGGCCGGCGCCTGCATGTGGGTCACGTTGCCCTTGGTGGTGTTGACCGTGACCCGGTTGAACACCGCCTGCGGCGCCCAGGCGCGCATCACGTCGATCGAGCGGTTCTTCAGGCTCACCGGGCGGCACAGCGGCCAGATGCGCCCCGAACCATCGCGCTCGACCAGCGCCATCTCGTCGGACACCAGGCGCCAGCCGGCATGGATCAGGCCTGCGCACAGCGTGCTCTTGCCCGAGCCCGGCGGCGCCGGCAGGATCACCGCCAGGCCGTTGCGCTCGATCACCGCCGCGTGCAGCAACAGGTACTGGTGGGCCTGGCTGGCCACGCACCAGTTCATCGACCACTCGAGCAGCGGATAGGCGTGATCGAGCGCCATCGGCTCGAACACCGGCTGGCCATCATAGAAAAAGCGCGCCTGCGGCTTGATCCAGCGCCGCAGCCCGCCGCTGCGCATCACCTGCAGCGAGAAATCGGCAAACTCGGCGGGCTCCGGCACCGGGTAGTCGGCGTACAGCAGCGACACGCCTGCCGCCACCTCGGCCACCGGTGACTGCAGCTGCATCACGAAGGGCCCGGTGCGCAGCCGCAAGCGACCATCGCGCAGCCGCCCGGCGCATTCGGCCGCCCCCAAGTCACGCAGCATCATGGCGCCGGTGCCTCGATCAGGCCAACGCCGCGCAGCTTGGCCAGCGCCGCCTCGACGGCCGAGGCCAGCTCCAGTGGCCCGATCTCGGGCATGGCCGGGCCCAACAGGGCTTGCAGGCCGGCGGCGTCGCTCGGCGCCGATTGCAGCTGATCCAGCACCGCGGCGGTCAGCGCATCCAGCAGGTGCACCTGGCTGGCGCCGGCGTCATGCACCAGCCATTCGCCGTCCACCTCGCGCCAGTGCAGCAGTTCGGCATGCGCTGTCCAGACCGTGGCCGGATTGGGCGCCTCAACGCCCATTGACCCGGGCTTTCTGCCGCTGGACGGCGGCGCGCAAAGGCATCGGCAAGGCGCGCTTCGTCAGCCCGCTCAGGCCGCGCGGCTGACCAGGTACTGGGAGTAGAAGTTGGCGTAGTCGGCCGCGTTGCTGGCCGAGATCTGCGAGCGCACTTCGGCCGGCGTGTACGGAAAGTTCAGCACGCCAGGCGACGCCTGCTCGGTCAAGGCGTTGAACATCGCGGTGATCCACACACGCACGACGCTGGGCGCGTTGTTGAGCGCGTAGAGCAGGTCCAGCACCGAGGTCGTGGCGTCAGCGCCCACCGGATCAACGCCGAACAAGTCCTTGAACCGCAGGATGCTCAGCGGATCGGTGGCGCTTTCAGCGACCTTGCCCGTCGGCCACGAGGGCGCGCTGGTCGGCCAGTTGCGGGCCACCGGGTGAACGAACATCTTCACGGCCGTGGTGTAGTAGTACTCCGGCGCAAAACCCGAGCAGGTCGAGCCGGTGCCGGTGTTCGAGTTGACACCCGACATCGCGCCCGACAGCGAGCACACCCGGTTGTCGGGCAGCAGGTTGGGCGCGGCAAAGCTCTGCAGCGGCACCGCAGCGCCCAGCACCACACCGCCGCGGCGCAGGCCCTTGAGCAGCGCGCGCCGGCGGGCCAGGGCATCCCCCGAGAGCGATTCGGTGGCTGCGGCGGGAAACTGCCCCTCGCCAGGCAGTCGGGAAGTGGGTTCGTTTTGCATCGTGGACCTCGGCCGAACGCCCGGAACCGCTGGCGGTTCTGTTCGAGCCCGAGCGGCGGCACACCACTGACGGGAACGGTAGCGTTCTGATACCGGAGAAGATAACCCGGATCGGTGACGATTCCGTGGTCAATAGTGCGCAAACCCCGCACTTCAGGGCCCCGCCAGACGGCGCGGGATCAGCCTTTCCCCCCAAGTTGCACCGCCCCGGAACGGTGCCGGATGCCCGCTAAGATCGGCGCATCACCGCACCCGGGCCGATGCCGCCATCGCCCTGCACGCCATGTCCCGTCCGATCTTCCGCATTTTTGCCATCGGCGCCTTGCTGCTGGCCACCGTGCCCAGTTGGGCGCAAGCCAGCGAGGCCGCTGCCGGCGTGGTCAAGCGCAGCGCGGGCAGCGTGACGCTGCTGCGCGGCGGCGCCGCCCCCGGCCTGGCGCTGGCGGTGGGCCAGCCGGTGCGGGTGGGCGATGTGGTGCGCACCGGCGGCGACGGCCGGGTCGGCATCACGCTGGCCGACGACACGCTGCTGGCCGCCGGCCCGAACAGCGAGCTGGTGCTGAGCGAATTCGCCTTCAATGCCACGACGCAAGAAGGCGGCATGCTGCTGTCGCTGTGGCGCGGCACCATGGCCATGGTGACCGGCCTGCTGGCGCGCAAGTCGCCCGAGAAGGTGAATGTGCAGACCCGCACCGTGGTGCTGGGTGTGCGCGGCACCGAATTCATCGTCGACGCTGGCGAGGGTGCACGATGACCGCCGGCCGCCACACCCCCACCGCCATGACGCGCATGAGCCAACACCCCCGCCGTCCCGCGCCGCAGCGCCACGCCGGCGCCCTGCTGCTTGCCCTGGTGGCCGTGCTGGGCGCCGGTTGCGCCAGCGTGACCGACCGCGTGGTGCTGCTGCCCCAGCCCGATGGCCGCCCCAGTGCGGTGGAAGTCAAGGCCGGCAGCCAGCGCCTGCTGCTGGCCCAGCCCTACGCGGCAGCCGAACTGAAGGGCCAGGATCTGCAGCCGGTCACGCTGGACGCCGCCACGGTGGCCCAGCGCTACGGCGAACTGCTGGCCAGCCAGCCGCCGCGGCCGCAGCGTTTCGTGGTGCGCTTCGAATCCAACGGCAACCGCCTGACGCCCGAATCGGCGCCAGTGCTCGACGACATGCGCAAGGCGCTGAGCAGCCTGCAGGCGCCCGAGGTGATCGTGACCGGCCACACCGACCGCGTGGGCAGCCTCGAGGCCAATGACCGCCTCTCGGTGGTGCGCGCCGAGGCCTTGCGCGAGATCCTGATCGAGGCCGGCCTGCCGCGCGCGGCGATCACCGTGATCGGCCGGGGCGAGCGCGAACCCGAGGTGCCCACCGACGACGAGGTGGCCGAGCCGCGCAACCGCCGTGTCGAGATCAAGCTCCGCTGAGGCGGAGCCTGCATCGGATCGACCCATCCGGGCGGCGCTGCGCCGCCGGGCCCGCCGGTGGCTGGCGCCGGCCCGTGTGGCAGGCCTGTTGGTGCTGCTGCTGGGCAGCCATGCGCTGGGCCTGCTGAACCTGCCGCCACTGCAGCGGCTGGATCTGCTGCTGCACGACAGCCTGCTGGCCGCCTTTGCCCCCACCGAACGCGAGCCGCGCGTGGCCATTGTCGACATCGACGAGCGCGCCTTGGCCGCCCATGGCCGCTGGCCCTGGCGGCGGGCCCTGCTGGCCGAACTGGTGGACTGCATCACCGGCGACCAGGGCGCCCACCTGGTGGCGCTGGACATGGTGCTGGCCGAGCCCGATGCCGGCCCCGACACCGCCGCGCTGAAGCGCCTGCTCGACGGCCCCCTGCGTGACCGGCCCGAGGCCGCGGCCGCCCTGCACAGCCTGCTGCCCAGCCTGGACGACGATGCGCTGCTGGCCGCCACGCTGGCCCGCCGGCCGGTGGTGCTGGGGCTGGTGCTGACGCCGCAGCCCCACGGCGCCAACACCGGCGCCCTGCCGCCCGCCGTGATGCCCGACCGCGCGCTGGGCCCGCGCCTGTACGAGCTGCCGGTGTGGCATGGCCACGGGGCCAATCAGCCGCTGCTGCAGCAGGCGGCGCGCGGCGCCGGCCATCTGAACGGCCTGGTGGATGTGGACGGCGTGGTGCGCCGCGTGCCCCTGCTGGTGCGCCGCGAAGGCCGCGTGCTGGGCAGCCTGGCCCTGGTGACCGCCCAGCACTGGCTGGGCAGCCCGGTGGCGGTGAACCCGCTGCCGCCGGCCGCGGCGGCGGCCTGGTCGCCACTGGGCGGTTTGCGGCTGGCGGGCCCGCGCGGCACGCTGGCCTTGCGCGTCGACCGCCATGGCGAGGTGCAGGTGCCCTACCGGCGCGACGGCGGCTTCAAGCGCTACTCGGCCGCCGATGTGCTGTCGGGCCGGGTGCCGGCCGATGCGCTGCGTGGGCGCATCGTGCTGGTGGGCGTGGGCGCGGCCGGCCTGGGTGACCAGCGCCTCACGCCGCTGGCCGGCACCGTGCCGGGCACCGATGTGCAGGCCAGCCTGCTGGCCGGCCTTCTGAACGGCGAGGTGCGCGCGCAGCCGGCCTGGGCCGGCCCGCTGCAGGCCGCGCTGCTGCCACCCGTGGCCTGGCTGCTGCTGCGCGGCTACCGGCACCGGCGGCTGGCCGTTGGTGCGCTGTGGACCGCGGCGGTGCTGCTGGCCAGCCTGGCCCTGCTGGCCGCCGCCTGGGCCGGCCTGAACGCCTGGCTGCCGGGCGCGGCCCTGATCGCCCTGCCGCCGCTGCTGCTGGCCCTGCACCTGGTGCGCTCGTACCAGGCCATGCACGGCGCACGGCGGCAGCTGGCGGCGCTGTTTGGCCAGTATGTGCCGCCCGAGCTGGTGGCGCAGATGAGCCGCGAGCCGGCGCGCTACAGCATGTCGAGCCGCAGCGCCGAGATCACGGTGATGTTTGCCGACGTGCGCGACTTCACGCGCATCGCCCAGCAGCTGCCGCCGGCGCAGCTGAGCGCGTCGATGAACCTGCTGCTGTCGCACCTGACCGACATCGTGCGCGAGCACCGCGGCACGCTGGACAAGTACATCGGCGATGCGGTGATGGCCTTCTGGGGCGCGCCGCTGGACGACCCCGACCAGGCCCGCCATGCCGTGGCCGCGGCGCTGGCCATGCAGGCCCGGCTGCCGGTGCTGCGCGCCGAGCTGGCGCCGCTGGGCTGGCCCGAGCTGGGCCTGAGCATCGGCATCAACACCGGCACCGTGGTGGTGGGCGACATGGGCTCGCGCCACCGCCGCGCCTACACGGTGATGGGCGACGCGGTCAACGTGGCCGCCCGGCTGCAGGCGCTGGCCGCCCGCGAAGGCCTGGGCCTGGTGATCGGCGAGCGCACGCGCCAGGCCCTGGACGGCCGCTTGTGTCTGGCGCTGGGCACCTGGCAGGTGCGCGGGCGCGACGGCGCCGAAGCCGCCTGGCACCCACTGGCCTGGCACCCGGGTGAAAACGCGGTGGCTGACCGCCTGGCCCAGCGCTGGGCGCGCCTGCGCGAGGCGGTGGAGGCCGGCCGCCACGACGAGGCCCGCGCCATGCTCGACACGCTGCAGGCGGTGGATGGCGTCGATCCGCTGCTGCTGTGGCAGCGTGCGGCGCTGCAGCGCCTGGCCGCGCGCCGCGACTGAACGCACCCGCGGTCGGTAACCGGTAACCGGTAACCGCCAGCCGGCAGCTTGCAGCGGCGGCTGCGGCAAAGGCCGCCGCCAGCGCTCAGGCCCGCGGATGGTGCTTGGCGTGCAGCTGGCGCAGCCGCTCGCGCGCCACGTGGGTGTAGATGGTGGTGGTGGCGATGTCGGCGTGGCCCAGCAGCATCTGCACCGCGCGCAGATCGGCGCCGTGGTTGAGCAGGTGGGTGGCGAAGGCATGGCGCAGCGTGTGCGGCGACAGCGGCACCAGGATGCCGGCGGTGCGCGCATGGCGCTTGACCAGGATCCAGAACATCTGCCGCGTCATCGGGCCGCCACGCGCAGTGACAAACAGCGCCGTGCTCTGCTGCCCGCCCAGGATGGCGGCGCGCGCCTCGCGCAGGTAGCGCTCGATCCAGTCACCGGCCTCGGCGCCAAAAGGCACCAGGCGCTCGCGGCTGCCCTTGCCCATCACCCGCAGCACGCCCTCCTGCAGGCCCAGGTGCACGCTGGCCAGGCCCACCAGCTCGCTCACGCGCAGGCCGCTGGCGTACATCAGCTCGAGCATGGCGCGGTCGCGCAGGCCCAGCGGCTCGGCCACGTCGGGCGCGGCCAGCAGGGCCTCGACCTGGGCCTCGCTCAGCACCTTGGGCATGCGCATCGGCTGGCGCGCGCCGGCCAGCCGCAGCGTGGGGTCGGCCGTGGTGCGGTGCTCGCGCAGCGCCCAGCGGAAGTAGCGCTTGAACACCGTGAGCCGCCGGTTCGCGGTGGTGGCGCGGGAGGCCGCATGGCGGTGGGCGATGTAGCCCAGCAGGTCGGACTCGCGCGATTCGTCCAGCGTGCGGCCGTTCTGGTCGGCCAGCCAGTGGGCGTACAGGGTCAGGTCGCGCCGGTAGGCCTCGAGCGTGAGCTTGGACAGCCCGTCCTCGATCCACAGCGCATCGGCGAAGCGGCGGATGGCGTCGCGGCTGGCATCGGGCAGCGCGGGCGGGCTGTCGTCGGGCGAACGGCGCATGCAGGTGCAGGTGAAGGCGTCTTAGTCCAGCTTGAGCCGCTGCGCCTCGACGACCTTCTTGTAGACCTCGAACTCGGCCTTGATCTGGGCGCCGAACTCGGCCGGGCTGTTGGCCACGATCAGCGAGCCGGTGTCCTCGATGCGCTTTTTCACGTCGGGCAGGGCCACCGTGGCCTTGACCGCGGCGTTGACCTTGTCGACCACCTCCTTCGGCAGGCCCTTGGGGCCGTAGATGCCGTAGTAGGCCATGCGGTTGACGGGCTCGAGCCCCACTTCCTTGAAGGTGGGCACATTGGGCAGCTGCGGCAGGCGCTGCGGCGCAGCCACCACGATCGGGATCAGCCG
The DNA here is from genome assembly GCF_025290835.2 of Aquabacterium sp. OR-4. Taxonomy (NCBI): domain Bacteria; kingdom Pseudomonadati; phylum Pseudomonadota; class Betaproteobacteria; order Burkholderiales; family Sphaerotilaceae; genus Pseudaquabacterium; species Pseudaquabacterium prasiolae. The sequence goes on from NZ_JAOCQD020000002.1 coordinate 300,151, forward strand.
GCCGTCCTTGATGAAGGGCAGTGCCGAGGGCAGGTTGTCGAAGATCATCGGCACCTGGCCGGCCACGGTGTCGTTGAGCGCCGGGCCCGCGCCGCGGTAGGGGATGTGCAGCACGAAGGTGCCTGACAGGTTCTTGAACAGCTCCATCTGCAGGTGGCCGATGCCGCCGGTGCCGCTGCTGCTGTAGCTGTACTTGCCGGGGTTCTTCTTCAGCTCGGCCAGGAAGGCCTTGTAGTCCTTGGCCGGAAAGCTGGGGTGCACCGCGATCACGTTGGGCGTGGCCGCCACATTGGTGATCGGCGAGAAGTCGGTCAGCGGGTTGTAGGCGATCTTCGGGTTGATGGCCGGGTTGGCCGCCGTGGTGCTGACCGTGGCCATGCCCAGGGCATAACCGTCGGGCGTGGCGCGCGAGGTCTCGGTGGCGCCCACCGAGCCGCCGCCGCCGGCCTTGTTCTCGACTACCAGGGTCTGGCCCAGCGCCGGGCCGATTTTTTCGGCCACCACGCGGGCGATGATGTCGGTGGTGCCACCGGGGGCGAAGGGCACCACCAGGCGCACCGGCTTGGTGGGATAGGCCTGGGCCAGCGCCAGCGCAGGCGCCACGGCCAGGGTGGCCAGCAGGTACGGGGCAAAGCAACGACGGTTCATGTGCATGTTGAGGTGTCTCCGGTGCGGTGCAAGGCCCACAGTCTGCATCAAGCCGGGCTGGCACACTGGTGGCACATGCCCGACCCATTGATCCTGCTGCCCGACTTTGCGCTGATTGCGCTCGGTTACCTGCTGTGCCGCCACACCCCGCTCGACCGCCCGGTCTGGGACGGGGCCGAGAAGCTGGTGTACTACCTGCTGTTTCCGGCGCTGCTGTTTTACGCCATCGTCAAGAACCCGATCCAGCCCACCGCCATGCTGCAGTTCGCCGGCACCGGCCTGGCGGTGGTGGGCTGCGGCATCGCGCTGGCCTATGCGCTGGCCCGTGCCCCGGGGGTTGACCGGCTGATGCACGCCTCGGGCGCGCAGACGGCCTTTCGCTTCAACAGCTATGTGGCGCTGGCGCTGGCCGAGCGCCTGGCCGGCGCCGAGGGCGTGGCGCTGCAGGCGGTGCTGATCTCGGTGTGCGTGCCGGTGTGCAACATTGCCGCGGTGTGGCCGCTGGCGCGTGCCGGCGGCCATGGCTACCTGCGCGAGTTGGTGCGCAACCCGCTGATCGTGGCCACCGTGTCGGGCCTGGTGGCCAACCTGGCCGGGCTGCAGCTGCCGGCGCTGGCGGCCACCACCTTGTCGCGCGTGGGTGCCGCGGCGCTGCCACTGGGCCTGATGGCGGTGGGCGCCGGCCTGCGCTTTGGCGCGCTGCGCGAGGCGCCCTGGCTGGCCGGCGGCTTCATGGCCATCCGCCATGCGCTGCTGCCGGCGGTGGCGCTGGGCCTGGTGCTGCTGCAGCGCCTGCCCACGGCGCAGGCGGCGGTGCTGGTGTCGTTTGCGGCCATGCCCACCGCCAGCAGCGCCTATGTGCTGGCCACGCGCATGGGCGGGCATGGCGGCTATGTGGCCGGGCTGGTCACCGTGTCCACCCTGCTGGCCATGCCCGGCCTGCCGCTGGCGCTGGCGCTGCTGGGCTGGCTGCGCTGAGCGGCGGTGGGCGACGCTGCCGCGCGGGCCCGCGGCGGCCCGGGCCGCGCCCCCGGCGGCGCCCCAACAGCGCCGTCAGCGCCCTTCCGGCACCGCCAGCAGGTGCAGCAGCGTGGCGGTGGGCTTGGCCTGGTCGGACAGCGCAGCGTATTTTTCCCACAGCGCATCGAGCTCGCTGCGCAGCGCGTCGCGCTCGCGGGCGGCCAGCCACAAGCGGCCCCAGCAGAACAGGTAGTCGTCGGCCGGCGCACCGGGCCCTTCGCTCACCACCTGGGTGGCCAGACCGCCCTCGCGCAGGCTGATCTGCAGCGCCAGCCAGCGGGCCTGGCGCGCCAGCGCCGCGCCCAGCGCAGGACGGGCCATGGCCTGCCAGTGCGCGCCCATGTCCTCGAACGCCGCCTCGTAGCTGGCCAGCGGTGCGTCGCGCAGGCTCACCACCAGGCGGTCGGCCACGCAGCGGTACTGCGGCAGGCGGTGGCGGCCCCGCAGCAGCGGCGCACAGGGTCGGATCAGGCCCAGCTCGAGCAGGCGCTTGATCCAGTAGCTCATGGCCGGTTTTTTCATGCCCAGCAGCGCCGCCGCATCGGCCAGGCCTGCCGCGCGGCCGAGAAAGGGCCGCAGGTGCAGGCGCTGTGTGGGCTGCCACAGCAGCGCCGCTGCGGCCGGATCGGTGATCTGCAGCTCGGCCGCGGCCACCCAGGCGTACGCGTCACCGGGCTGTTGGGCCGCGGGCACAGCCTGGGCCACGGGCATGCCCACGGCCGCGGGCTGGGCGGCGTCGGCGGGGGAACGCACGGCGGGCTTGGGCATGACGGTGGCGGTGGCGGTGGCGTCGTTCAGGCCGACCCATGTTATTTGAACCCTGGGCCGCCTACGCTGCGGCCGCGGCCTGCAACGGGCCGCGTGTCAGGCCACAGGAGAAGCCCACAATGCCCCGCCACCGCCCCCCGTGTTCAACCCCTTGGCAACGCCGTGCCTGGCTGCGGACGGCCGGCCTGGCCGCGCTGGGCCTGGCCGGATGCGGCGGCGCAGGCACGGACGCCGGCGCGCCCGGTGGTGCCGAGGCCAGCGCCGCCGGGGCCGCGGGCAGCGGCGGCGGCACGGCCGCTGGCGTTGGCGGCACGCGCGCCGGCACCCCACCCGCCACGCCCGCCGGAGCGGCCACCGGCACCATGACAGGCACCACCACAGGTACCACCACGGGCACCACCACCAACACCACACCCGCCGCAACGCCCGGCCCGGCCGGCACCCTGGTCTACCGCAACGGCAGCATGGGTGCGGTGTGGCGTTTTGCCAGCGCCAGCGGCCTGAGCTACGAGCCCGGCCCGCTGCCCTTTGTGCGCGTGGGCAGCGTGGTGTCACCGCAGGGGCAGATCATCAATGCGCTGGAGCGCGACAACAGCGGCGTCAGCTTCGAGATCCGCCGGCTGGATGGCAGCCTGGTGAGCACGCAGCGCATGAACCGGCCCTTTGCCATCATGACCAGCGCGCTGCGCTTCGACCCCGCCGGCGCGCGGGTGGCGCTGAGCCTCGACGAACCCACCTCGGCCACGGTGGACGATCGCATCGAGCGCACCCTGGTGATGCGCTGGCCCGACGGTGCGCTGCTGGCGCAGTTTGACGGCTGGGCCAAGCCGGTGTTCGCCGGCCACGATCTGCTGCTGCGCCACCCCGACAGCGGCCGCCTGCGCCTGGTGGACACGGCCTACAGCGACCGCGGCTGGCTGGCCGACATCCGCACCGAAACGCCGATGGGCAGCTACAGCGCCTCGGACGACGGCCGCCACGTGCTGTGGAGCGACGGCCCGCTGATCCGCGCCTACGACCGCCAGACCGCCACCGCCTGGGTGGCGGCGCAGCGCACGGTGAGCGATCTGCACAGCCCCTGCCTGTCGCCCGATGGCCGCTGGCTGGCGCTGCTGACGCTCGACCAGGCCTCGCTGCAGACGCTGCCCCACCTGTTCTACACCGTGGTGCCGCATGTGCTGCCCTTCAGCCTGGGCCGCACCGTGACGGTGGACTCCGCGCGGCATGCCTTTGACGGGCCGCTGGCCGAATGCATCGGCCCGATGGGCTGGACCCTGGCCAGCTGAGACCCCTCGCTACACTCGCGGCACCTTTCAGCCCGGGCCCTGGCGGCCCTTGATGCCCCTGCCGCGATGACCCTGCGCCGCCTTGCTGCCACCCTGACTGCCCTGACCACCACCACACTGGCCGCCGCCCTGCTGCCCGGCGGCGCGGCGCATGCGACCGGTGCCGACCGGCCACAGTCGATCGGCGTGGGCTACGAGCGCTGGACGCTGCCCGGCAAAGAGGCCATGGGCACGGCCCATGCCCAGGTGCTGTTCGAGGTGGCGCCTGACTGGTGGGTGGGCCCGGCCGTCTACGGCGCGGTCAGTGGCCAGCGTGGCGGCTTCTTCGTCGGCGGCGTGGCCGCGCAGCGTCCGATCACGCTGTGGCCGGGGCGCCTTTGGTTGCTGCCCCAACTGGCCGTGGGCGGTGGTGGCGGCGGTGGTGCACCAGTCGGCAATGGCCTGATGATCCGCCCTGGCCTGGGCCTGGCCACCGGCCTGGGCGACTGGAAGCTTTCGGCCGGCGTGTCGCAGGTGCGCTTTGCCGGCACCGACATCCGCAGCAGCCAGTTCGCGCTGCAGCTCGAATGGCACAGCTGGTTCAGCGCCCAGCCGCTGAGCCGCCTGGGCCAGCGCATGGGCGCCTCGGGCCGCAGCGGCCTGGGCGTGGACCGCATGGCGCTGCTGGGCGGCAGCTACCGCCTGAAGGCCGGCGCGCCCAATGCCAACGTGCGCCTGGTGGGCGTGCGGCTGGACCGCCTGCTCGACGCCGGCCTGCCGGTGGGCGTGGAAGCCGCCGCCGCGGCCGACGGGCCGAGCGCCGGCTACATGGAGCTGCTGGCCCATGCCGGCCGTGAATGGGCGCTGGCCGACACGCTGCATGTGGGCGTGCGCGCCGCGGTGGGCCTGGGCGGCGGCGGCGCCGTGCCCACCGGTGGCGGCGTGATCGGCCATGCCGAGGGCACGCTGGCCTGGCAGCCCAGCCCGGGCTGGCGCGTGGGCGTGGCCGCCGGGCCGGTGGCCGGCCGCAGCAAGGCGCTGCGCGGCAACCGGTTTGAGCTCAGCCTGAGCGCCGACCTGGAACCCGGTCTCGACAGCCGTGGCCCGCGCGAAGGCACGGTGCGCCGCATCGAGTGGGCCGGCTCGCTGCAGCAGATCGACCGCGTGGACCGCCGCGACGGCACGCGCCGTGCGATGCAGACCGTTGGCCTGCAGCTCAACCACTGGCTGAACCCGAACGTCTATGTCACCGGCCAGGCGCACAGTGCCTTTGGTGGCGGCGTGGGCGCCTATTCCATCGGCCTGCTGGGTGCTGGCGCGGCCACCGCGCCGCGCTGGGGCGGCTGGCAGTTTGGCGCCGAGCTGCTGGCCGGCGGTGCCGGTGGCGGTGGCGTGCAAAGCCTGGCGGGTGCCATCGGCCAGGGCATGGCCTGGGTGGGCAAGCTGCCTGCGGGTGATGGCCCGCACTGGCGCGCCGGCGTGGGCCTGGCCCGCGGCAAGAGCGGGCCGGTGAGCCCGGTGCTGCAGCTGGGCTGGGTGGTGCCGTTCGGGCAGATCGTTCGTTGATTCAGCGCGGCGGCGACAGCCGCCGCCCCAGCCACACCGTGGCCACCACCGCCAGGCCGAAGCCCAGGCTCTCGGCCGCCACCGGCTGGCCGTGGATGGGCCAGGCGAACAGCATCGCAAAAAAGGGCTGCAGCAGCTGCACCTGGCTGACCCGCACCGCATCGCCCCAGGCCAGCGCGCGGTACCAGGCAAAAAAGCCGATCCACATCGAGAACAGGCTCACATAGGCAAAGCCCAGCCACGCCGAGGGCGCCACCGCCGCCCAGGCGGGCTGCTGCGCACCGCTCCACAGCGCCAGCGGCAGCGTGACCGGCAGCGCGGCAATCGTCACCCAGCAGATCACGCGCTCGGCGCCCAGCGCCGGTGTGATGCGCGCGCCGGCCACATAGCCCACCGATGCCGCCAGCACGCCCAGCGCCAGCCCCAGATCGGCCGCTGATGGTGCGAAGCCCTGCCCAGCCTGCTGCGCCCGCCACAAGCTGAAGGCCACCACCAGCGCGCAGCCGGCCAGCGCGCAGGCCCAGAAGCCGGCCGCCACACGCTGGCGCCAGGCCAGCGCCGCCACCGCCGAGGTGAGCAGCGGCGCCAGGCCGATGATCACGGCCGCGTGCTGGCTGGTCTCGGTGCGCAGCGCCACGGCCAGCAGCAGCGGGTAGCCGATGGCATTGCCCAGCGCCGCCAGCGCCAGCAGCGGCCACATCGCGCGCGTGGGCCAGGCGGCCCGCGTCAGCAGCAGCAGCGTGGCCGAGCACAGCGCCGCCACCACGGCGCGGGCGCTGGTGACAAACAGCGGCGAGAGCTGCGGCGCGGCCGTGCTGCCGGTGGCCAGCTGGGTCATCGGCACGGTGAGGCCGAACATGGCCATCGCCGCGATGCCCAGCAGCAGGCCCAGGCGGGCGGAGCCTGCGCCGGCCGCCGCAGGGCTGGCGGGCCTGGCGGATGTGGCCGGCGCAGCCGTCGCGTCGGTGCCCGGGCGCGGCGGCATCGGCCCAGGCTCAGCGCGCCGCACCGGCCGCCGCGGCGCGGCGCTCGATGTCGGCACGTACCTCGGCGCGCACCCGCGCCACCGCCGCCGGCAGCTCGGCCCAGGCCGGCCGGCCGGGCGCGAAGCGCTGGCGCATCCAGCCGGCCAGCTCGGCGATCTGGCGATCGTTGAGCGCGTCGCCAAAGGCCGGCATGTGGCCGATCTCGACAAAGGCCGGGCGCTGCAGGCCCTCGATCACGGTGCGGATCAGGTTGTCGGGCCGCGCGCTGTGCAGCGTGGCGTTGAGCGCCAGCGGCTGGTTCAGGCCCAGCAGCTGCGGGCCGTCGCCGTCGTGGTGGCAGGCGCCGCAGGCGCTGTCGAACAGGCGCTGCGCCGGGCCCAGCAACTGCGGCTGGCGCGCCGCGGCGGCCTGCACCGTGGCCTGGGCCAGCGCCTGGGCCTGGGCCTCGATGGCCACCGCCGGCATGCCCGTGGGGGCTGGCTGCAGCGACACCAGGTAATGCGCCATTGCCCGCACATCGGCCTCGCTGACCTGGGCCAGGGCCTGCACCACCTCGGCCATCGGCCCACCGGCGATGCCGTGGCGGGCGTGGTGGCCACGGCGCAGATAGTGGGTGAGCGCGTCTTCGGTCCACGGCACCGGGCCGTTGGCCAGCGCGCCCAGCGGCGGTGCCTCCCAGCCATCCACCCGCGCGCCGGCCAGGTAGGCCGTGCGCGACAGCTCGGCGCCCTGCGCATTGCGCGGCGTGTGGCAGGCACCGCAATGGCCCAGGCCGTTGACCAGGTAGGCGCCGCGGTTCCATTGCGCGCTGCGGTTCGGCTGCGCCGCCACCGGGCCGGCTTGCAGGTGCAGCGCGTTCCAGCCGGCCATCAGCGGGCGGACGTTGTACGGGAAGGCCAGGCGCGTCTCGGGCACTGGCTGGTGCACGGCGGGCTGCACCATCAGGTAGGCGTACAGGGCCTGCAGATCGTCGTCGGTGGTCTGGCTGAAGGCGGTGTACGGAAAGGCCGGGTAGAGGTGGCGGCCATCGCGCGAGAGGCCCTCGCGCATGGCGCGCTGGAAGGCGCTGAAGCTCCAGGTGCCGAGGCCTGTTTCGGCATCGGGCGTGAGGTTGGTGGTGAACACCGTGCCAAAGGGCGTGTGCATGGCCCGACCGCCGGCATTGGGCACGCCGCCCTCGGCGGTGTGGCAGGCCACGCAGTTGCCGATGGCGGCCAGCTGGCGGCCGCGCTCGATCACCTCGGGCGCATACAGGCCGGCGGCGCTGGCCTGCACCGGCGCGATGGCGGGCTTCCACCCCGTCAGGCCGGCCAGCAGGCCCAGACCGCCCGCCGCCAGCGCGCCGGCCATGGCCCACCACGGGCGCGCGCGGCGCTGGGGATCGGCCACCTGATGGGCGGGCTGGACTTCGGCCACCGGTGGGGTTGCCGCAGCGCTCGCCCCGGGCGCCGGAAGTGGATGCATCGCCGCCCGCAGCACCTCGGGCGTGAACGGCGGCTGGCGCAGGCGCACGCCGGTGGCATCGAAGATGGCATTGGCAATGGCTGCGGTGCCGGGCACCGAGGCCGATTCGCCCACGCCCAGCGGTGGCTCGCCGGGGCGCGGCATCAGCAGCACCTCCACCACCGGCACCTCACGGAAGCTGAGGATGGGGTAGCTGCCCCATTCGCGGCTTTCGGGCAATTGCGTGGCCGGGTCGATGGCCACCCGCTCCTTCAGTGCCCGGCTGGTGGTCTGCAGCACGTTGCCGTGCACCTGTTGCTCAATGCCTTTCGGGTTGACCATCAGGCCCTGGTCCTGCCCCACCACCACGCGCTTGACATGCACCTCGCCGGTATCGCGATGCACCGCCACATCGGCCACCCAGGCCGCCCAGGCGGCGCCATAGCCCGGGAACTTGCTGTGCACATAGCGGGCATAGGCCACGCCCTGGCCCTGCAGCCATTCGCCCTGCGCGCCTTCGGCCGCCTGGCCCTGCGGCTGGGTGTGCGGCACCCAGCCGGCCTTGGCGGCGGTGGCGCGCAGCAGCTCGGCGGCGCGCTCATCGCCCAGGTGCTGGAGGCGGTAGGCCACCGGATCGGCGCCGGCGGCGTGGGCCAGCTCGTCGATGTAGCTCTCGTGCGCAAAGCTGTTGGGCAGGGCCGAGACACCGCGCAGCCAGCTGGCGCGCAGGATGGGCGCCATGTCGTTGACCGTGATGCGCTGCGCCGGGTAGCCATAGGGCGGCACCGAGGTGCGGTCGCCCATCTCGAAGGCCTGGCTGACGGCGGGCACCGCGCAGGTCAGCAGCAGGGCCAGCGTGGGCGCGCCGTTGCTGGGGTAGCTGGTGGCAAAGTCGTAGGCCAGCGGCGCGCCCTGGGCATCAAGCCCGCCGCGCACCTGCATCAGCTGGGCCGCGCCCTTGGGCTCCCAGGCATGCTCCTGCTCGCGGGTGAGCTGCACGCGCACCGGCGCGGCCACGGCACGGGCCAGCAGCAGCGCGTCGGCGGCCACGTCGTCGGCGCCGTTGCGGCCGTAGCAGCCCGAGGCCTCCAGGCGCACCACGTCGATCGCGGTGTCGACCAGGCCGGTGAGTCTGGCCAGATCGGCGCGCAGCACATGCGGGTTCTGCGTGCCGGCCCAGACGGTGGCGCTGGCCTGCCCGTTCACATCGGTGGCCCACTCGGCCACGGCGCACGAGGGGCCGATGGACGCATGCAGTTGGTAGGGCCAGACATAGCTGCGGTCGAGCCGCTGGGCGGCACCGGCCAGCGCGGCGTCCACATCGCCTTTGCTGCTCACCACCCGCGCGGTGGCCGGATTGGCGCTGATGGCCGCGGCCAGATCGCTCAGGTCGGGCTGCGGCGTGAACGGCGCCCACTCGATGCGCAACGCGCGCATCGCGGCGTCGGCCTGCTCTTCACGCTGCGCGACGATGCCGATGAAATCGCCGATCACCACCAGCTTGACGATGCCGGGGATGTGGGCGATGGAGGCTTCATCCACCCCCCGCAGCGAGCGGCCGACGAACTCGCCCGCATCCACGCCGGCATAGGGCGGACGCACCACGCGGCCGTGCAGCATGCCGGGGCGGCGCACGTCGTGCACATACACGGCCTCGCCGCTCACCTTGGCCGGCAGGTCCACGCGCGGCGCGCTCTGACCGACCAGGCGGTAGTCGGCCACGGCCTTGGTAGGCGTGGCGGCATCGAGCATCAGCTCGGTGTGCTGGCCGGCCACCAGTTCGGCATAGGCCAGCGTGCGGCCATCGGACGCATGCACCGCGCCGGCCTCGGTGCGCAGCGTGGCCGCATCACAGGCCCAGCGGCGCGCGGCCTCGGCCAGCAGCCAGCACCGGGCCTGGGCCGCGGCCAGGCGCAGGGGCTGGGCGTGGATCTGGATCGAGCTGCTGGCAATCGTCGGGCCCTGGTTGGGCGCTCGGCCGGTGTCGCCCAGCAGCATGCGGGTGCGCTCGAAGGGCTGATCCAGCTCTTCGGCGGCAATCTGCGCCAGCGCGGTGGCCAGGCCGGTGCCCAGGTCCACATGGCCGGCCAGGCCCAGAGCGAAGCCGTCGTCACACAACGCCAGCAGCACTTCGGCACCTTCGGCCGGGTTGCCCGGCACCATGGCCGGCTGGCCCCTGGCCGGCGGTGGCGGTGCGGGCGGATCGCGCAGCACCAGCAGCACGCCGGGCGCGGCGCGGAAATCGGCGCGGCTGCGCCAAAGTTCAGCGCGGGGCGTGTCGCTCATCCACGCTCCGCCATCGCCTGCGCGGCGGCCTGCACCGCCGCCAGGATCTCGAGGTGCGTGCCGCAGCGGCACAGGTTGTGCGACAGCGCCGCCCTCGCCTGCGCCTCGGTGGGCCGCGGCGTGCGGCGCAGAAGCGCCACGGTGCTCATCACCATGCCGTTCAGGCAGTAGCCGCATTGCGCGGCCTGGGTGCTCACGAAGGCCTGCTGCACCGGGTGCAGCGCGTCACGCCGGCCCAGGCCTTCCAGCGTGGTGACTTCGCGCCCGCCCACGCCTTCCACCGGCATGGCGCAGCTGCGTGCGGCCACGCCATCCACCAGCACGGTGCAGGCACCGCACTGGCCCAGGCCACAGCCGTACTTGGGGCCGTTCAGGCCCAGGTCGTTGCGCAGCACGGTGAGCAAGGACGTGCCGGCGGTGGCCTGCACCGCGCAGTCGCGCCCGTTCACATGCAGCAGGCGCTGGCTCATCGGCGCAACTGTCCCGCAGCATCCACGATGCTCAGTTCCACATGGCGCCAACCCAGCCGGGCGCTGCGGCTGTAGTTGACGAAGACCCCGCCCAGGTTCAACTCGCCCAGACCCAACAGCGCTTGCGCCAGACGCTCGCGGCTGGGGTTGGCACCGGCGCGCTGCAGGCCCGCCAGCGCGATCCTGGCAGCGGCAAAGCCTTCGATGGACGCGAAGGACAGCGGCTCGGCGGGATGGGCGGACTTCATCGCGCGCTGGTACTCGAGCACCAGAGGCAAGGCCCCGCTGAACGGAAAGGGCACGGCCTGCGCGATGACGATGCCACGGGCCTTCGCGGCACCGATGGCCTTGACCAGCGGCTCGGCGATCACCACCGACATCGTCAGCAGCGACAGGCCGCTGCCTGCGGTCTCGCGCAGGGCCTTGGCCAATTCGCTGGCATAGCGGCCGGCGCAGACCATCAGCACCGCATCGGGTTTGCTGGCCAGGGCCTGGGCGGCGGCAGCGGCCATGTTGGCCTCGATCCGGTCGGGCGCACCATCGACCATGACCACGCTGACCTGCATGCCGGCCTCCTGCGCGGCGGCCTGGGCCACGCGGGCCATGGCCGGGCCAAAGGCGATGCTGTAGGCCACCACGGCCACACGCTGCTGGTTCATGGTGCGCGCATGCTGGATCAGCGCGCGCACCTCGTCGGCATAGCCGGCGCGGAACGGGAAAACGTTCTCGGCGTCGATCACCGCCTTGTCGCCCTGCAGCGGCGCGATCATCGCGATGCGCTGGCGGCCGAACACCTCGTCCTTGGCCAGTGCGGTCAGGCCCCCGGTGTTGACGAAGCCGATGAAGCCCAGCACGCGCGGGTCGGGCAGAAGCTGCTTGTTGACGATCTCGACCATGCGGCCCGGGTTCAGATCATCGTCATGGTTGACGACACTGACCGGCCGGCCGTTGACGCCGCCGCGCGCATTGACCTGGGCGAACAGCGCATTCATGCCCAGCAGCATGCCGCGCGAGTTGTTGGCAGCCGAGGCATTGGTGGTTGACGCCACCTGGGCCAGCACGATGGGCTCGCCAGCAGCATGCCCCACAGGCGGCACGGCCAGCGCGGCGCTGCCCGCGCCGCCCAGGCTCAGCAGCCGCAGCACATCGCGCCGGCGCGCCGTCATGGTCGAGCGACTCACGCCAGGGCGATGTCGCTGCTCTGGATGCGCTTGACGCCCTTGGCCGTCATCTGCTTCCAGGCGGCCGCCAGCGAGCCGTTCAGGTCGATGCCGCGGCAGGCGTCTTCCACCACAAACACCTCGAAGCCGGCCTTGCGCGCATCCATCGCCGTCCAGGCCACGCAGAAATCGGTGGCCAGGCCGGTGATGTAGAGCTTCTTGATGCCGCGCGCCTTCAGGTAGCCGGCCAGGCCGGTGACCGTCTTGCGGTCGGCTTCCTCGAAGGCCGAGTAGCTGTCGACGCCCTTGTTGTAGCCCTTGCGGATGATCAGCTGCGCGGTCGGCAGCTTCAGGTCCTTGTGCAGCGCGGCGTCGTCGGTGCCCTGCACGCAATGGTCGGGCCACAGCACCTGCTGGCCGTACTTGAGCGTGGTGGTCTCGAAGGGCTTCTTGCCGCCGTGGCTGCTGGCAAACGAGGCATGGCCGGCGGTGTGCCAGTCCTGCGTGACCACGATGTTGGCAAAGGCCGCGCTGATCTTGTTGATCACCGGCACCACCTCCTCGCCCTTGGCCACCGGCAGCGTGCCGCCGGTGACAAAGCAGTTCTGCACATCCACCACGATCAGCGCAGCGTCGGTGCCGGGCTTCAGCGCCTGGGCGGCAAAGGCGCGCGGCACGGCGGCGGCCAGGCCGGCGGCCGACAGGGTTTGCAGGAAGGCGCGGCGTTGGGCTTGGGCAGACATGGCAACTCCTTGGGTGATGAATGACAACTGAACGCTCACATCGACAGATAGGCGCGCCGCACGGCCTCGTCGGCCGCCAGTTCGGCCATCGTGCCCTGCCAGCGGATCTGGCCCTTCTCGAGCACATAGGCGCGGTCGGACACCAGTTCGGCGAAATGCATGTTCTGTTCCGACAGCAGGATGCTGACGCCCTGGCGCTTGAGCGCCAGGATCATCTGCGCCATCTGCTCCACGATCACCGGCGCCACGCCCTCGCTGGGCTCGTCGAGCAGCACCACGAAGGGGTTGCCCATCAGCGTGCGCGCCACGGTCAGCATCTGCTGCTCGCCACCGCTCATGCGGCCGCCGGGCCGATCGGGCATCTCGCCCAGGTTGGGAAACAGCTTGAACAGCGCCTCGGGCGTCCAGGCCGGCGCGGCCGAGCCATCGGGCCAGCGGCGCGGCGGCTGCTGGCCCACGGCCAGGTTGTCCATCACGCTCAGATCGCTGAACACGCGCCGGTCTTCAGGCACCCAGCCCAGACCCAGGCGGGCGATGTCGTGCGGCTCCAGGCGCGACACGTCGCGGCCCATGAACCGCACCTGCCCGGCGCGCCGCGCCAGCAGGCCCATCACGGCCTTCAGCGTGGTGCTCTTGCCGGCGCCGTTGCGGCCCATCAGCGCCACCACCTCGCCACGCTTCACCTCGAGCCCGACATCGAACAGGATCTGCGCAGCGCCGTACCAGGCGGCGAGCCTGTTGACCTCCAGCAAGGTCTCGGCGGTCATGCGGCCACCTCGGCCTTCTTCTCGAAGGTGGCGCCGCTGCCGAAGTAGACCTCCTGCACCTTGGGGTGCTGGCGGATCTCGGCCGGCGTGCCTTCGGCGATCAGGCGGCCGCGGGCCAGCACGATCACGCGGTCGGCATGGGCAAACACCACGTCCATGCTGTGCTCGGTGAACAGCACCGCCAGGCCGCGCTCGAGCACCAGGCGTTTGGTCAGGGCCATCAAGTCGTTGCGCTCCTTGGGCGCCATGCCGGCGGTGGGTTCGTCCATCAGCAGCAGCTTGGGGTCGTTGGCCAGCGCGATGGCCAGCTCCACCCGCTTGACGTCGCCATAGGCCAGCACGCTGCAGGGCCGGTCGGCCTGCGTGGCCATGCCCACCTGCCTGAGCAGGGCCATCGCGTCGGCGCGGCGGTGATCGGCGGCGCGGCGCCACATGGCGTACAGCCGGCCATCGGCCGACAGCAGGGCCATCTGCACGTTCTCGATCACGGTGAGTGACGCAAAGGTCTCGGCGATCTGGAAGGTGCGGCCCACGCCCTGCTTCCAGATCTGGCGCGGCTTGCGGCCGATCAGCTCCTGGTCGGCCAGGCGGATCGAGCCGCTGTCGGGCCTGAGCTGCCCGTTGACCATGTTGAAGGTGGTGCTCTTGCCGGCGCCGTTGGGGCCGATCAGCGCCAGCAGCTCGCCGGCCGCCACGTTGAAGCTGATGCCGTCGACGGCGCGGTTGCCGCCGAAGGTCTTGCCCAGGTTGTTGACCGAAAGAAGGCTCATGCGGTGGTCCTGCGGCGATCCGCGATCTGCTCGGCCAGGCGGGCCGCAAAGCCCGCGATGCCCTGGGGAAAGGCCAGCACCAGCAGCAAGATGGTGCCGCCCAGCATGGCGCGCCAGTACTCGGTGCCACGTGCCACGCTGTCTTGCAGCCAGCTGAAGGTGACCGCGCCCACCACCGGGCCGGCCAGGGTTTGCACGCCACCCAGCAGCACCATCACCAGGCCGTCGACGCTCTTGCCCACGCTCATCGCATCGGGCGAGATGCTGCCCTTGCTGAACGCGAACAGCGCACCGGCCAGGCCGGCAAACAGCGCCGCCACCACAAAGGCCGCCCACTGGTTGGCCTTGACGTCGATGCCGATGGCATCGGCCCGCAGCGCTGAGTCGCGCCCGGCCCGCATGGCATAGCCGAATGGCGAGAACAAGACGCGGCGCAGCGCCAGCACGCCGGCCGTCACCAGCGCCAGGGTCAGCCAGTAGTACATGCGCTTGTCGCTCAGCCACTCGGCCGGCCACACGCCGGTGAGGCCGTTGCTGCCGCCGGTGACATCGTCCCACTGGAAGGTGATCGACCAGCAGATCTGCGCGAAGGCCAGCGTCAGCATGGTCAGGTACACGCCCGACAGCCGCACGCAGAACCAGCCGAACAGCACACCGCCGGCCGCGGCCGCCAGCGGCGACACCAGCAGCGCCGCCTCCATCGGCCAGCCGGCCTTGAGCATCAGCAGCGCCGCGGCATAGGCGCCCAGGCCGAAGTAGGCCGCATGGCCGAACGAGTGCATGCCCGCCGGGCCCATGATGAAGTGCAGGCTGGCGGCAAACAGCGCGGCGGTGAGCAGATCGATGGCCAGCACCACGCCGTAGCTGCCCTCGCCCGCCAGCACCGGCAGCAGCACCAGGCCGGTGAGCAGCACGGCCGCGCCGATCAGCAGCGGCCGGCCGGCGGCGCGCAGCGGCGCCTCGGCCTCGCCCACATTGCGGGTGGCGGCCTGCGCGCGGCCCATCAGGCCCCAGGGGCGCCACACCAGCACCACGGCCATCACCAGAAACTCGGCCACCAGCGTGAGCTTGCTGAAGCTGAAGGCGATGCCGAACAGATCGACCGTGCCGATGCCCACGCACAGCGCCTTGATCTCGGCAATCAGCAGGGCCGCCACGTAGGCGCCGGGGATCGAGCCCATGCCGCCCACCACCACCACCACGAAGGCATCGCCGATGGTCAGCAGATCGAGGTTCAGCGAGGCCGGCTCACGCGGCAGCTGCAGCGCCCCGCCCAGGCCGGCCAGCAGCGCGCCCAGCGCAAACACGCTGGTGAACAGCCAGGCCTGGTTGACCCCGAGCGCGCCCACCATCTCGCGGTCTTGGGTGGCGGCGCGCACCAGGGTGCCCCAGCGGGTGCGGGTGAGCAGCAGCGTGAGCGCGCCCAGCACCAGCGGCCCGACCACGATCAGCAGCAGGTCGTAGGTGGGAAAGCGCCGGCCCAGGATGTCGATCGAACCGGTAAAGCCCGGTGCCCGCGGGCCCAGCAGGTCTTCGGCGCCCCAGAAGGCCAGCGCCGCGTCCTTGATCACCAGCACCAGCGCAAAGGTGGCCAGCAGCTGGAACAGCTCGGGCGCGCGATAGATGCGGCGCAGCAGCGTCACCTCGACCAGCGCACCGAACACCCCCACGCCCACCGCCGCCAGCGCCAGCGCGGGCCAGAAGCCGAGCACCGGACCGACCTGCTCGACCAGCGTGTAGGCGCCATAGACGCCCAGCATGAAGAACGAGCCATGCGCAAAGTTGACGATGCGCGTGACGCCGAAGATCAGCGACAGCCCCGCGGCCACCAGGAACAGCGACGATGCGCCGGCCAGGCCATTGAGCAGTTGAACGACAAAACCTGAGAAGTTCATCCGAAGGCGAATCAAGGCGAATGAGTGAGCAAGGCACGGCCCGGCCCAGCGGCCGCCATGGCACCGGCTGTGCCGGACCATCGGCGGCGCCCCCTGGGGGGAGGCGCCGCAGGCGCTTCGGGGGGATCAGTTGCCCGGGCGCAGCTTGGCCACCTCGGCATCGCTCGGCTGGAACTTGGCGCCGTCGAAGTACACGTAGTCGACCATCGTGCCCTTGCCCTTGTCGTTCTTGGTCTTGCCCACGTAGGCGCCCATGGTCGACTGGTGGTCCTGCGCGCGGTAGGTGATCTTGCCCATCGGCGTCTCGAGCTGCAGGCCGCGGAAGGCGGTGATCAGCTTCTCGGTGTCGGTGCTCTTGGCCTTGGCGATGCCGGCGGCCAGGCTCTTGATGGTGCTGTAGCCCACCACCGAGCCCAGGCGCGGGTAGTCGTTGTACTTGCGGTGATAGGCCAGGAAGAAGGCCTTGTGCTCGGGCGTCTGGATGCCGTACCAGGGGTAGCCGGTGACGATCCAGCCATCGGGCGTCTCGTCCTTCAGCGGATCGAGGTACTCGGGCTCGCCGGTCAGCAGGCTGACCACGGTGCGGCTCTGGAACAGGCCGCGGGTATTGCCCTCGCGCACGAACTTGGCCAGGTCGGCCCCGAACAGCACGTTGAAGATCGCATCGGGCTTGGCATCGGCCAGGGCCTGCACCACGCTGCCGGCGTCGAGCTTGCCCAGCGGCGGAGCCTGCTCGGCCACGAACTCCACATCGGGCTGGGCGGCCTTGAGCAGCGCCTTGAAGGTGGCCACCGCGCTCTGCCCGTACTCGTAGTTGGGGTACACCACGGCCCAGCGCTTCTTCTTGAGCTTGGCCGCCTCGGGCACCAGCATCGCGCTCTGCATGTAGGTGCTGGGGCGCAGGCGGAAGGTGTACTTGTTGCCGCTGCCCCAGACGATCTTGTCGGTCAGCGGCTCGCTGGCCAGGTAGAAGAACTTCTTCTGCTTGGCAAAGTCGGTCAGCGCCAGGCCGATGTTGGACAGGAAGGCGCCCGTCAGCACGTCGACCTTCTCGCGCGACACCAGCTCTTCGGCGGCACGCACCGCGTCGCCCGGGTTGCCGTTGTCGTCACGCGTGATCAGCTGCAGCTTGGCGCCGTTGACGCCGCCGGCGGCATTGACCTCCTCGACGGCCAGCTCCATGCCCTTCTTGTAGGGTTCCAGGAAGGCGGGCTGGACCTTGTAGCTGTTGACCTCGCCGATCTTGATCACGCCCTGCGCGGCAACCGGGGTCAGGGCTGCCGCGCCCATCGTGGCAAGGGCGGCGGTGGCGATGAAGCTTCTGCGGAACATGGTCTGGATCCTCGACAGGATGTGGGGGAAGAAAGGAACGATAGCCCGAACTGGCCCGGGCTGCGGTGACAGGGCGCTGTGGCGGTGGCGCGCTCAGCGCAAGCCGTCGCGCCCCTCGATCTCATGGGCCTGCAGGCCGCCCACGCGCGGCAGCGGCCGGCCGCTGTCGGTGACGGCCACCGCCACCACGATCTCGTTGGCGCGCGGCGCATCGGCCACGCGGGCCTCGATGGCGTCAAAGTGGCTGCGCACGAAGGCGGCGTCCTTGTGGCCCAACGGCACGTCGATGGCCGTGCCCAGGCCGCCCAGCTTCTTGGCCGAGGGCACCAGCGCGGCGCCCTTCTCGACCGCCGCGCGCAGCGGCGCGCCCAGCTTGGGGTGCAGGATGGCCGCGGCGTGCTCCAGCTCGCCGGCCTCGCCCACGATGGCCGCCTTGCCATAGCTGTGCGCCGCGCCGGGCGACAGGCCCAGCGCCTGCACGCAGCGGTTGCCCAGCAGGCCGCCCAGCTCTTCGCCGATGGCGATCAGCTCGTCCAGGTTCTCGGCATAGCGCCCGGCATACGGGTTGGCGATCACCGCGATGGCCAGCGCGCGGCGGGTGGGCGGGTGGATGTCGCGGCCCATCTCGCGGTGGGTTTCGTCCACCTGGACGACGAGCTTGCGGATCTGTGCGCTCATGGTGTGCTCCTCGTTGCGATCAGCGTTGGCCGTCCCACTTGGCAATGGCGTCGGCCGCCAGGCCGCCGACGCGGGCATGCACCCGCGGGCCGGTGCTCATGGCCAGGATCACCACCATCTCGTCGGGCCGCGGCGCGCCGGGTACGCGCACCTCGATGGCGTCGAAGTGGCTGCGCACATAGCTGGCGTTGATGTGGGTCAACGGCACGTCCAGCGTGCAGCCGGGGCCGCCCACCTTCTTGGTGCTGGGCACGATGGCCAGCGCGTTGGCCGGCTGGCCGGTCTTGGCCTCGCCCTGGCCGGCGGCATAGGCCGCGGCGTCGCCCTTCCAGCCCAGCAGCTCGCGCATGGCATAGCCGCCCGGCACATGCCACAGCGCACCGTGCTCGTGCTCGCCGGCGGCGCCGATGATGGCGCCCTTGCCATAGCCCTGGATGTCGGCCACCGGCACGGCCATCGCGGCCAGCAGGCGCTGCGCCAGGTCCAGGCCCACGGGGTTGAGCGCCGCCATCATCGGCAGGATGTCGGCCTCGTAGCGGCCGGCATAGGGGTTGGTCAGGACGGCGGCAATGCTGCCGCGGCGCAGCGGCCGGGCGGCGCGCGGGCCACCCTCGTGGAAGATGTCTTCGACGCTGGTGAACACGCGGCGGATGTCGATCAGGCTCATGTCGATTCGTTTAGCAATTACTGAACCAAGGTGTCAGGCCACGCACTGTAGCGGCTGAGTTTCGGGGCTTCGAGCGAGAGAACCCTGACACACCAGCGCCGCCCCGGCGATCAGGCCCTGGCCCTGCAGCGCCCGGGCGCAGCGCAGGCCCGCGGCGAGTGCCTGGCGCACCTGATCGGGCGGCAGCGGCGGCACCGCGGTGGTGACCAGGATCTCGCCCAGGTCGCTGTCGTCGCGCAGCGCTCTGGCCGGGCACCGCACGATGCCCGGGTGATCAACATTCACCGCATTGGCGATCACCGTGGCGGCGGCATCGGCCTGGGCGGCGGTGGCGGCCAGCACGGTCACGCTGTCGGCAATGCCCAGCGAGAAACTGCGCCCGCGCCAGCCGCTGGTGGCCACGCCGCGCACGGCACTGTGCGCGTGCACCGTGAAGCGGCCATCCACCGTGCCCTGCCCCGCCACGGTGCGCGCCACGGCGGCGGCATCCAGCCGCGCCAGATCGGCATACAGGCCCACGCTGACCTCGCTGCCCGCCGCCAGGTGCAAGGCGATGTCGCCGCCGTTGTTGACCCAGGCGCGGCGGATGCCCGGGCGCTGGTAGGCGGCCACGATCTCCTGCGCCACCGCACCGGCCACCGCGGCCATCGGCGTGATGACGATGTGGCCGGCAAACGGCAGGCAGGCCGCCACCATGCGCTGCGCCACGGCGCCCCGCAGCCGCGGCGGCGCCGCGCTGTGCAGCGGCTGGCGCAGCAGCGGCAGCTCGGCCACCAGTTCGGCCAGCAGCGGCTGGAAGCGCGCCCAGGCCTGCGCATGGGCCGCGGCCACGGCCGCGGGCTCGCCGTTGGCGGCCAGCACCAGGTCGATCGGCCCGTGCTGGAAGTGCCAGCGGCCGTCGGCCAGTGCGGCGCGGGTTGCAGCGGACATGGCGCCTCGGCCCTAGCAGGCCGCCCCAGCGGGCAGGCGGCCCCGGGGCCGCGGGGTGGCCCCGGCCGGGGCCCTGGGGGCCGCAAAGATGCAAGGTGGCGACATCGGCTAGCCGAGCAAGGGCCCGCTGGCCAGCGGCCAGGCATTGGCCGGCCCGGCCGCAATGGCCTGGCGCGCCAGCGGGGCGCCGTCGCGGTGCCAGGCGCCGGTGGCCAGCACCTGGGCCAGCGGCCGCACATAGGCCATGTGGCCGCCCAGCGCCTGGTAGTCGCTGGCCCGCATGGTGAACTCGATAGGCGCCACGATGGCCGGCGTGGGCACGGTGCCAAAGCTGCGCGCCGGCATGCGGGTCACGTCCACCATCACCGTGATGCCGCCGCCGGGCCACACATAGGCCGGCGCACCGCCGCAGGTGACATTGACCACCGCCTGCTTGATGGCCCGGGTGAGCCGCACCGGGTTGTCGGTGACGCCGGCCCGCAGGCTGCCGCCGGCGCCGCCGATGAACAGCACGGTGCACAGCGCGGGCTCGCAGTTCTCGCCGATGCGCTCGACGATGGTGCGCGCGGCCTCGGGCATGGCCGCCGGCTGGGGTTTCAGCGCGGCGTCGAGCACATACCAGGCGGCATGCTCGCCGGTGGTGCTGGTGAACAGCAGGCGCTGGCCGGGCCAGGCCTGGCCGGCGTCCCAGCCCTCGACGATGGCCAGCGGATCGCTCAGATCGGTGCCGCCCCAGCCGTTGCCCGGGTTGGCCACCTGGAACCAGCGCCCCGGCGTGCTCTTGCGGCCGCGCACCTTCAGGCCCGAGGGCCGCATCTGCAGGCAGCGGCCGGCCTGGTGCTCGGTGAGCACGCCGGTGATGTGGTCGTCGACCACCACCACCTCGTCGGCCACGCCCTTGAACTGCTCGGCAAAGATGCCCACCGTGGCCGAGCCGCAGCCCACGCGCATGCGCGTCTCGGGCTGGCCGTTGACGATGGGCGGCCGGCCGGCCTGCACCACGATGGTGGCGCCGCCGTCGATGCTCAGCTCCATCGCCTGCTGGTTGCCCAGCGCCTGCATCATCTCCACCGTGATGCGGCCTTCCTTCTTGCTGCCGCCGGTGATGTGGTGCACGCCGCCCAGGCTGAGCATCTGCGAGCCGTACTCGGCGGTGGACACATGGCCCACCACCTCGCCCTTGCAGCGCACATTGGCCTGCTCGGGGCCGAGCCAGCGGTCGGTGTCGATCTTCAGCTTCAGGCTGCAGTAGCTGAAGATGCCTTCGGTGACCACGGTGACCATGTCCACCCCCTGCACCTGCGAGCCCACGATGAAGGGCGCGGGCTTGTAGTCGGGGTAGGTGGTCGAGGCACCCACGGCGGTGACGAACCAGCGCTCGCCGTCGGCCGGCTCGGCGCCGGCCGGGTTGGTGGCCAGGTTGGTGGCCGGGTTGGTGGCCGGGTTTTCAGCCGGGCTTTCGACCACGCTGGCGGCCACGGCCAGGCCAGCCGCATCGGGCCCGGCCGGCGTGGCCAGAAACGGCACCAGCGCGCCGGCCGCACCGGCAGCCAGGCGCCGGTCGACGATCAGCACCGGGTCCACCCGAACCAGGCTGCCGCCCTGGTTGGCGTAGCGGTCGCAGGCGCCGGCCTTGCCCTCGCTGATCTGACACAGCACCGGGCAGGCATTGCACTCGAGCTTGTGCGCGGCCATCTTGTCGTTGCGCGGTGCGGCGCGCCAGTCGGCACGCGCGGGCACCGCCTCGGCTGCAGCGGGCACGGCCGGCAGTTCGCCCAGGCCGTCCGTCTTGGTGTGCTCGTGGTCAGGCATGGTGCACCCTGCACTGCGCTGGCGCAAAACCAGCCCGGTCAGGGAAACCCCGGGTCTGAGGCAAAATGCGGACTTGCATCGGGCGCCGGCCTTTCATGTAGTGCCTGCTTAACGTTTGATGTAGCCGATGCTACATTCATCGCAGCAGGTGGTGCAAGCCGCATGCCCGCCGCGTGCCCGGCCCGCCCGCGGCACGTTCATTGCACTCACTCCTTCCGTCGCCCCCGTCACTCGCAG